>CAYOZJ010000019.1:0-10744 GCA_964408485.1 uncultured Gammaproteobacteria bacterium | reverse complement strand
ATCTCGCAGAATTAGATAAAATCCGTAACATTGGTATTATTGCCCATATTGATGCAGGTAAAACCACTACGACAGAAAGAATTCTTTACTATACTGGACGTACCTACAAAATTGGAGATATTGATGAAGGAAACACTCAGATGGATTGGATGGAGCAGGAAAAAGAGCGAGGTATTACTATTGTTTCTGCTGCAACAACAGCTTTCTGGACTCATACTGGAGACAAAGCAGGCCAAGAGAATCAATATAGAATTAATATTATCGACACTCCTGGTCACGTAGACTTTACTGCAGAAGTAGAGCGTTCACTTCGTGTCCTGGATGGCGGTATTACAGTTCTTGATGCAGAAGAAGGCGTGCAGTCACAGTCTGAGACTGTTTGGCGACAGGCAGATAAATACAAAGTTCCACGTATCTGTTTTGTAAATAAAATGGATAAATTAGGTGCAGACTTTTTGGCAACGGTTAAATCAATTGAAGACAGACTTGGTGCAAATCCAGCAATTATGGTGCTTCCTATTGGATCTGAAAATACCTATGTTGGAAATGTAGATCTTCTTACCCGTACATCCCTTAAATGGCATTCAGATGATTTGGGTGCATCTTTTGACACAGAAGATTCAGTGCCAGAAGATATGAAGGCGCAAGTTGAAGAATATAGACAAAAATTGGTTGAAAAAATCTCCGAGACAGATGATCAACTTCTTGAAAAGTATCTTGGTGGAGAAGAGCCAACAGTTGCAGAGTTAAAGAAAGCACTTCGCGCAGCTGTTATTGACTATAAATTAGTGCCAATTTATGCTGGTACATCCCTTCGAAATAAAGGTGTCCAGCCCCTTCTTGATGCAGTTGTTGATTATCTTCCGTCCCCAATGGACTTGGCAGAATTAAAGGGAATCAATCCCAAAACAGATTCGCCTGAAGTACGTAAATTAGTACCTGATGAAAAATTAAGTGGTCTTGCCTTTAAAATTCAAATCGATCCTCATGTTGGAAAACTTACCTACTTTAGAGTGTATTCAGGAAAAGTAGAAGCAGGAAGTTATATCTATAACTCAACAAAAAATATTACTGAGCGTGTTGGTCGTATTCTCCTTATGCATGCGAATACACGAGAAGAAATTAAAGAGGCATATGCAGGAGAAATTGTTGCACTCGTTGGTCTTAAAGATACCATAACAGGAGATACGCTTTGCGATGAAAAATCTCCAATTGTTTTGGAAAAAATTACTTTCCCTGAGCCAGTTATTTCTTTAGCAATCGAACCACAAACAAAAGCAGATCAGGAAAAGCTCGGTCTTGCCCTAAAGCGCTTAACAGAAGAAGATCCAACATTTACTGTTAAGACAAATCACGAAACAAATCAAACAATCATTTCAGGTATTGGAGAGTTACAGCTTGAAGTCATGGTTGACCGCATGAAGCGTGAATTTGGCGTTTTGGCAAATGTTGGCGCACCACAGGTTGCGTATAAAGAGACTATTGGTATTGAATCTTCAGCTGAGGGAAAATACATTCGACAATCTGGAGGTCGTGGACAATATGGCCACTGCTATCTAAAGCTAGAACCAAAGCCACGAGGTGAGGGAAATGAATTTGTGAATGCAATTAAAGGAGGAGCAATTCCACAAGAATTTATTATTTCAGTCCAAAAGGGAGTCAAGGAAACAGAAGAAAATGGTGTCCTTCTTGGATATCCAATTGTTGATACGAAAGTAACTCTCTACGACGGATCATATCATGATGTTGATTCTTCTGATGTTGCCTTTAAGATTGCCGCATCTATGGCTTTCCAAAATGCTTCCAAAAAAGCAAATATGCAGCTTCTTGAGCCAATCATGTTGGTTGAAGTTACTACTCCTTCTGAATTCATGGGAGATATTATTGGGGACCTTTCTGCAAAACGTGCACAAATTTCCGGAACAGAAGAGAGAAGTCGGGCAACCATTATTAAAGCAATGGTGCCATTGTCTGAGCTTTCTGGTTATGCAACACAAATTAGAAGTATGTCTCAAGGAAGAGCATCGTACTATATGGAGCCAAGTCATTATGAGCCAGTACCACGAAATATCGTTGAGCAGCTTCTTGCCAAATCCACATTTACCGGGAGGGTAGAGTAAGCTTCATTGACAGAAATCAATATCTGATATAGTATTGTCCAAAGTGTATTTTGAATTCTTTCCAATTCATATTCTCGATACTTCCATAGGTTTAATAATTGGCTTTATTCTGGGTTTTATCACATATATTTTGACTGAGGAATTTAGGAAGCCAAATCTTATATTAGAAATAACAGCTGATTCAGATATTGTCGTCAACAGTAACAAATACAAAATACTAAATCTTAAGCTTAAAAATGTTAAAAAAACGGGATGGAAAAAATTCTTTAATCAAACCGCAACTCAAATAAGGGCGATAGTTCAAATTTTAGATTTTGATTCAAATAAAGAAATGATTGAGTTTATTGCAAGATGGAACACAACGAGAGAGCCACTCACACCAGATTACAAGCAGGTAGATGTTGGTTTAGCATTAACAGCACCAAGAGAAGTTTTATCTCCTGGTGAAGAAAGCTCAATGTCAATAGTTATTAAAAAAGATGGAAAAGATAGTTGTTATCCGTTTAACAACGAAAGTTATCTGCATTCTGATTTCTCAAAACCTTCGTGGGAAATAAAGGATGGAAAATTTCTAGTTTCAGTTCTTGTTCAAAGTGCCGAAAGGGAAAAGAATTTCTCAGACTTTCTCGTCATGAATAAAGGTGGATTAAGTAGATTTAAAATTTCACCTAGAGGATAATTTTATCGCTTCCAATAAATTGCTATTTCCATATTATCAAAGATTTTTTGGAGATGATATTTCGCGACTTCTTCAGGATAAATTGTTGATCCTAAGTAGCGGGGAATCGCGATAAGATTGTTGTTTGTGCTTGATAAATTGAGATTATTTTTTGCATCACGTTTTATTGTAGTCCATTGTGTTGCTGTGAGTTTTTCAACAAATTGTGGACTGTCAAAAATAAGTGGTCTTACTGCTTTATAGATTGGTGTTTCATTGGGGAGTAGGTAAATAACAGGTTTTTTCTGTGAGGAAATTACTTGCAAACTATCCATTTCAAAAGGAGTAAATGTTTCAATAGACCTTGAAAAAAGAAGTGATATTCCAAGTGTTGCAGTAAAGATGACAATACTAACTAAGGAAAATATAATAATTTGTTTTGTTTTTATTCTCCACATAATAAAGCCCGCAGTAGCTATGTAGAAGAAAAGAATACTTCCAATGAGTAATCCGATTTTTAAATATGTTGATTTGTCTAGTGGAAAATAAGGAAAATGAAAAGACAGTACTGCCAGAAAAATAACTGAAAAATAAAAGGCCCAATTTCTCTTTGAAAGAAAACTCAAAAAGTGAACAACAAGAAGAAATAAGAATGGAAATATCTGAAAAACAATAATTTGCATATGTACATCTTTAAAGGAAAGAAGAAGTAAGAAAGAAAGATATAATTCTTTTTTATCAAAGGCCAGAGGATAGGTTTGTAGATATGGATAAGCAATAAGAAGCGGAATAAAAGAAAGAGAGAAAAGAAGTATTTGATTTTTATTTTTTGTCAAAAAGAAAAAACACAATCCATACAAAATAAAGACAATAAGTAGTGCGTTAAATGGAGTTAGATTGTTGACTGGTTGCACAAAAGTATACGTAAGTGATTTGTTGGGTGCAGAGATTTTTACTAGATTATCAGTAAATATTCCAATTGTTTTATTGCCACTTTTTAAAACTGTTTGATTATTACTATTTGAAACAGAAAGTTGTTGGTCAATTTTTCCCAGAAATATTCTTTGCGAAGGATTTGTTGCTGAATCAACTACAGCAGGGGTATCTTCCCATAAGTTACCTTGCGAATTAGGTAGGTATGAAAATATTTCGGGAGTTTTATTCGCATAATTTCGAAGATCAACAAGATATACATTATTATTCTTTTGTTGAATGGATAATTGGTAGTTAGGTGAGATATACCAGAAGGATTGATTATTGGAATCAAAGTCTTTTGTAAGCAATATATGATTAGGAGCCAAAGAATTTTTCTGTTGAAGAAATTCTTTTGTATAATCTTTTGCTAGCTGTACTTGGATTTTATTTTCCTGTTGTAGTCTTGCAATTTCTTTTATATTTTTTACATAAAGTGATGTATCAGAAAAATTTTTGGGACTACTGTTTTCTATACCAACCAACATTTGGTCTAGAGGATTTTTAAGATATGCTGACAGTAAATAATCAAAATACGTTGTGTCATGTCCTATTACTTCATAATCCTGTGTACTAAATTGCCCATCTGTTGCATTTGGTCCATATGCTTTTAATGGGTCGCGCGCTGCCCACTGCATAATGACGACTTTACTACTATTGGTAATTAAGGATGCTGGAATGCCCTCATTTTCTTTTGATGCAATGTAAGGCACTCCCCATGGACTTCCCCAAATAGTGTAGACATCTAAGTTATATTGATCAGCAGCTTTCATGGCACCAGTAATGCTATATTTTTGCTGCATGTAGGTAAGCGAATCTGCACCAATCCACCATGCGCCAACGGTTTTGGGATAATACCCAAAGGTTTTTTTAAACTTTGCAAAAAGCGTATCAATTAGTTTTCTTCGTTCGGCAGTATCATAGGAAATAAGCAGTAATCCATTCGAAAAATACCACGGTCCAATTCCTTTAAATTGCACATTCGATTTTGTTGCAAAATTTCTATCTATTTCTAGAAATAATCCTTGCTCATCACCGACAAAATGTGTTTTTGCAAAATCAATAAGAGGCTTGTTTTCCAAAGCAGAATATTGCCATAACCACGTTGCATGAAGACCTGCAGCATGTGTTACTTCCCATTGTTTTTGTAGACCAGGAAGTAAATTTTCATTTTCATGTCCTAATTCGTTGCCTCGAATTGGATTAAGAATTGTAACAGTTGGGAGACTTGATGCAAAGGTTATTTGATGAAAGATGGGAATAGATAAAAAAGATAAAACAATTAAAAAAATCGTAATTAGTTTCACAATCTAAGTATACGAAGTTACAGAAAGAGAAACAATAAATTATCTTGGCCCATTTTTATCGGGTCGTCGTGAGTCTCCACGTGTTTGATGTCCATGACGGGGAGTCCTATTAATAGGTTTGCCCTGTTTCTTTCTTCGTAATTGACCACGGCCATAAAATTCTTCAATGTCTGATTCCGTTGCGTCCCTGACTCCTTCAATTTCAGGATAGTTTGCATGAGCTATATCGCTAGGTGTTGCATCGTGGATATCTGTTATCTTTTGACCTGATCTTGTCAGAATCCATAGTTGCTTTATTTCGTCTTGCTCTTTAGTACTCATATGCAGTGATTAAAGCAGATATTGTAGTGTAAAAACAAGAGGTTAGCGACCTCCTCTTATTTGTCTGAGAACGTCTTGGTCTGTAAATCCTCCAGGAAATTGAACTTTTGGTCTGCGAGCTTCTAATTCTTGGGCTTGTTGAGCCAATTGTTCGCGTATGTCAGCAGGTTCACCGAGCTGACGACCTGCTAGAGAATAATCTGTAACACCATGTGTCTGGTCTGTTAGATCTCTCATGAGTCGTTCACGTGCAGTAGCTTGAACATATGGAACATACGAAGATTGACTATGTCGAGAACGCGATTTAGGTCTTTTAGTTGTATTTCTTTTTTCCTCCCTTCTTTCCCAACGTTCAGGCATTGTTTATTTCATATCAATGATTTCTGTAAAAAAAAAAGACTGTTGATTTTTTTGAAAACTTGCTATCATAAAATAGCCCCAAAAAATATCAGAATCCAATTTTGCCTGAGCTGTGCCGCTTCGGGGAAGCAAACACTGAATCGAGTGTCGAAGGCTTCTGTCTCAAACACTTCGACTTCCTAGACTCAGGACTAGGTTCGCCGAACCGTCGCACACGTTCGCTCAGTGAAGATTTGCTTCGCTTGCATTCCTACCGTTATTTGTTACCATATATTGGTGGAAATTCTGATTTCTTGGTTAATTAGTACACTTGCAATTATTGTAACTGCGTATGTTTTGCCTGGAGTTAGGGTAGAAAGTTTTCTCACAGCGCTTGTTACAGCAGTAGTTTTGGGAATAATTAATAGCGTTCTTAAGCCTATCCTATTACTTCTTACACTTCCGATAAATGTCCTAACACTTGGACTTTTGACATTTGTTATTAATGCGCTTCTTGTCCTTCTCGCTGCAAATTTAGTGCCAGGGTTTCATGTTGATGGATTTTGGTGGGCTTTGGCATTTAGTATTGTTTTGTCTTTAGTAAATACACTTCTTGGAAATCTCACAAAATAATAGTTTGTCATTCCGCACTTGATGCGGAATCTACACCCCAAATAACTGGATTCCCGCTTTCGCGGGAATGACAGTTGAGATTCTGAAGTAATTCAGAATGACATTTTTTACCTCCAGGCTGCAAGAAGTGCGCCAAAAACAACAAAACTTACCAAGTAATATCCAGTATCTATTAAAAATGCGCCAGTTTTCTTTCCTGAAAATAACCAACCTGAAAATTGGACTGTGGCAGTAAAACCAAGCCATGCCATTGCTCCAATCATTGCGCCTGTGACCCAATCCATTGCGCCACCTACTCCAACTAACCAACTCATAAAGTACGCTAAAACAAGTGATGCAACAAACATCATTCCATATTTTGCCATCATCATGCCTTGCTCTTTTTTGGCTTTTTCCATGTCTTCTTTTGTAAAGCCATTATATTTCATCCACATTTTGCCAAAAAGAGGCCCGTACCATAAAAATCCTAAAACCATATTAAAAACACCTGCAACGAGTAACGCTACGTAATTCATATATTCTCACCTCCTTTCATAAAACGTGCCTATATTTTGAGTATAAGCCCTTTTTTTATCAAATGCTATATAATTACTTCGCGTGAGAAAAATTATTGCGATTGTGTGTCTTTTGGTAGCTGTGGGATTGTATTTTTTTCTTTTTCTTAAGCCAAATAATCCCTCACAGAAGAATAGTACCGTTACTTCTACTGCGCTAACCCCGATTCAATCGGGGCCAACAGGAAGTGTTGACAGAAGTATTCTTTTTGTCCCGTATTGGACAACTGATTCTATAACCCCAGGATTTTCCACGTATGTTTACTTTGGAGTAAGTCCTAATGATACGGGTATTAACACCATAGATCCGGGATACACAGGTATTCCTGCATTTGTTGCAGCAACACAGGGAGACACAACCTTTCTTACCGTAAGTATCCTTAATAAAGATCTTACGGCGAAAATCCTCCAAAACACATCGCTGCAAGAAGATATTATTCAAGATACGTTGCAAGTCGTAGATTCTTACGGGTTTGATGGGGTAGTACTGGATTTAGAATATAGTGGTCTTGCTTTTCCCAGTGTTACAAAATCAATTACTGATTTCTCAACACGATTTGCAAAGGAAACGAAAGCCCGAAATCTTGCATTCTATCAGACTCTCTATGGGGACACGTTTTATTTAGGTCGTCCGTATGACGCGCGCACAATTGCTCAGCAGGCAGATGGTATTTACGTCTTGGCCTATGATTTTCACAAAGCAAATGGGACACCTGGTCCAAATTTTCCTCTTCTTCGAAGAAGCGATGCAGATTATGATTTTACAGACATGACAAATGATTTTTTAAAAAAAGTTGATGCGCATAAAATAAGTATTATTTTTGGTATGTTTGGATATGACTGGACAGTAGATGACAAGAATAGATCGGAAAAATCAGGAGAAAGTTTTAGTGATTTGGAAATACAGAAGAAATTTCTAGCAAAATGCTCACTGAAGAATTGCAAAATAACCCGCGATCCTCAAACACGTGAGCCTTCAGTATCATATACTGATAGTGCTAATGGAAACCATGTCCTTTGGTTTGAGGATATGCAATCGGTTGGAGAAAAAGAAAAGATACTGCAAGAAAAGCGTATTCCATATGTCGGCGTTTGGGCGAATGGGTATTTTTAACATGATTTCAGTTGTTATTCCAGCACATAACGAGGAAAAATTACTTCCACTTTGTTTGGAAAGCTTGTGTAAGCAGAAAACAAAAAAAGATTTTGAAGTAATTGTTGTTGATAATTGCTCGACAGACGGTACAATTGCTGCTGCTAAATTATTTGCAAAAAAATTACACATCTGCATTTTTGAAGAAAAAGAAAAAGGAAGAGGAATGGCTAGATTTACTGGATTTGCAAATGCAAAGGGTGAGATTATTTTTTCAACAGATGCAGATACAACAGTACCACCTAATTGGATAGAGCATTTGTCATCTGCATTCTCCAATCCAAAAGTTGTTGCTGTTGCAGGAAAAGTTGTGGTAAAAGATTTGCATTGGATTCAAAATAACTTCTTTAGAATTTGGCAACGCACTGGTGAAGTTGGTTATAGAATTATCTTTGGTCATTGGTGGCTTGGCGGGTATAGCTTTGCCATTAGGAAAAGTGTCTACATAAAATCAGGAGGATTCTCCAAAACACTCAATGCGCTTGAAGATGTTGATTTAAGCATGAAAGTAAGAAAACAGGGGAAAATTGTCCAAATAAATAATAAGGTTGTTTTTTCCGGAAGACGCTACCGTAAAGGATTTTTGAGAAACGGTGTAAAGTATCTGACAACATTTGGTCAGTATGCTGCATCTGGCGCAAAATCTGCTTTTATGGATGATGTGCGGTAATTTCAAGTATTATTAACTTCTTCTTTCACCCCCAGGAAGATGTTCTTTTGCCATTTCTAATATTTTTCTTCCAACATCTACAGCACTTCCATCTCCAGTTCGACCTTGCATTCCAATATCTCCCCGTACTCTTTTTCGTACTGTACCCAGAACTGGTAGAGCATCAATTAGTGGGCGAGTATGCTTTGCAATAAGTCCATATGAACCAGTAATTTTTCTCATTATATAACCACCTCCTTTCGGTTCTCAAGAACATATTAAATATATATTTAATATAATGCAAATTTATTTACTCCACCTGGCGTAGATTCCTGTGGAAAGAAGTCGTTTACCCAATGTTTCTTGAAGACATAGTTCTCCAACTTCTATTTTTCCCTTTGGTAAGTAATCTGATAAAACATTCTCAAGCATAATCGCGGATGAAGAGATTGCATATGCATTCACAACAAAAAATAACGGATTAGGACTGAGTAACCTACTGCATTGCTCAATAAGTTTTGGAAAGTGGTCGTTAAATTTCCAAATTTGTCCTGTTGCGCCGTGTCCATACACAGGCGGATCCATAAGAATGCCATCGTATGTATTGCCTCGCTTTACCTCTCGCTCAACGAATTTGAGACAATCATCGAGAATCCAACGAATTGGTTTATTCTGAAGACCGGAAATAATTTGATTTTCTCTTGCCCATGAAATTGAAGGCTTGGATGCGTCTACATGGGTAACTTCTGCTCCTGCCTCGGTGCATGCAATAGTTGCAATGCCTGTGTATGCAAAGAGATTGAGAATCTTAGGCTTATTGTTCGAAACCGAAGGTTGAGAACTTCTCGCTTTGCTCGAAGAATAATTTATTCTTTCTTTTATTTTTTCTTGCATCCATTCCCATTGGAGAGATTGTTCTGGGAAGACACCAGTATGTTTAAAAGAGGTAAGTTGTGCCCAAAAGGAAAGATTTTTCCAGGACATTTTCCATTTTTCAGGGATAGCCCGTTTGAATTTCCACTGGCCTTTATCTGCATGGGTACGAAGAAATTGCACATCTGCTTTGTGCCATTCTCCGAGATTTTTCGGTTGCCAGATAGCTTGTGGATCTGGTCTAACAGTTGTATACGGACCAAAACGCTCATATCGCATGCCGCTCCCACTATCTAATAATTCGTAATCTTTCCAGCCGGATGTTGAAAGTATTTGCATAGATGTATTATAGCTGATTGACAGGCATAGATGTTTTATTTATCATCCACAGTATGAAAAAACAAGGTTTGTCTAGAATCGAAAGAAGAGAATGGATAGTGACATTACGCAGGCAATTAGGCGATGGTATAACAAGCGAACAGATAGCAGAATTTGTTGGCACAACAAAAGAAGGTGTTAATAGGGTTTTGGGAAGAGCAATAAATAAAGATCCATCTCTAAGGATTCGTCCTCGACGGAGTGATTCACCAGAAATGCGTGAAGCAGAGGAGCGTTTAAGGAAATTGCAACACATGGGCATAGGAATTACAGAAGAAGAGCGAACAAGAGTGCTAAATGACATAAGACAAAGTGGAATGCAAGAAGTGACTAGGGTTCGCCACCGTCCACGGAATCATAGAGGGGGAAGATCAATGCTTTCTTCAAAAGAATTAGAAGAACGTGAAGAAAGAAAAAGAAATTTGTAGTCCTCCTTCGCCAAGGCTTCGGAAGGATTGCATATTATTTATAATAAAACTGTAGGAATGCAAAAAGGGTATTGACGAGTTATTTTTCATATTGTATACTAATACTTAGTCTCAATCTGTTGAGACCTTTTTAAATCACATGGCAATATATCAACGAACCAAACCACATGTAAATATCGGAACCATCGGTCATGTCGACCATGGTAAGACAACAACAACAGCAGCAATTGCAACAGTGCTCTCAAAGCACGGCGGTGGAGAAGCAAAGAAGTACGAAGATATTGATAATGCTCCGGAAGAAAAGGCAAGAGGCGTCACCATCAACATTTCCCACATCGAATACGAAACAGCAAAGCGAC
>CAYOZJ010000018.1:0-12290 GCA_964408485.1 uncultured Gammaproteobacteria bacterium | reverse complement strand
TCCGATCTAACATATTATTTTTATAAGGAAGTTTTTTACCGCGGATTACTGAATACGTTATCTTCCCACTTCCTAGCTTCTTGGCATATGTAATGGCACTTTTACTTACATCACATCCATAAATCTTCATTTTTGGATAATAATATGGAAGACTTTCTGTCGTTATTCCACCCCCACTGCCAATATCGAGCATTTTACCTTTTGAAATTTTTAGAAGCTCAGTAAGTCTTTTAAGACGGTAATCATCAATAAAAGTTCTACAATACCCCTTTTCCTTATATTCGGGTACTCCCATAAAAACATCTTCGTAGTTAAATTTTTTCTTCATAGTCATTTTGTAAATCTTTACAGGTTATGGATATTTTCCTATAACCCTGTGTACGATACCTGACAGTATACCCGAAACATATGGAATATTTTTCATGCAAAGTAAAAGCATAGAACCCAGACTCTCCTTCATTAATTTTCTCTGAAACATTCCTTTTCTAAACCTCATTGTCCTTTTCTTAAAAAACACGTCATACATTGTGCTATCAACGCTAATACTCAGATATCCCCACCGGTAAAATTTTCTCCAAAGTTCTTTAAAAGTTGATGGCTCCATATGTTTTACTGCATTCCTAACATACCCAACATGTTTACTTAATTTCCATGTTTCAAGATATAAGATCGCATGATCTTGCAAACTAGCTTTTTTAATGACATGCTTTGGAACATTATTGTATGCTTTCAACAAAAGCGTTTTTTTAAAAAACCTTGGAAGAATTACGCTTGTATAAGGATCCAAATCTTTTGCTGTATGTACGAGTTTTCTATCCAAATGAAAAAGTTTTTCCAAGAAGGTTTTCTTACTAAACACGTCTTCTTCCAAAACAACCATATCATGTTTTTTATTAATACTTTCTACACAGCTTCTAATGGTATTTTTACTAATAATTTGATCGCTATCAAGAATGAGTACATACTTCCCATGCGATTTTTTCGCACCTTCAAATCTTGCCTTCATAAGTGAGCCTTTACAAACGATAATTTCTTTAATGCCAAATTTCTTCGCTATTTCAATGGTATTATCCTGAGATCCTCCATCTACTATGTTAATTTCTATTTTTTTGTATGATTGACTTTTAATTGCTTTTAAACAATTTTTAAGAAATGCGCCACTATTATATGTCGGAATTGAAATTGTAACTAAAGGGTTTTTCATTTAAAAAGTTTTGTCTCTCGAATTGAATTATCCTATCACAAGATGAATATGGTTTACAATAAGAAGTCTTTCATTTATTTCTTGTTACATCATTAATTAGTTGCAAACTTTTTTTGGTTGCATCACTCCACGTAAGACTCCTTGCCCATTGCCGCGCATTTTTTTGAACCTTTTTATATTTCCCTATATCTGCCAAAAGCAATAATGACTCTCTTGCCATGTCATAAGGAGAATTTATTGAAAGAACAATTCCTGTAAGGTTATTTTTTACACTGTCTCTCAGTCCAGCTACATTGTAAACAATTGACGGTGTCCCTTGGTATGCAGCTTCTATAACCACAAGCCCCCATCCCTCCTTTACAGAAGCGTGAAGGAGAATATGTGCTCTTCCAAGCAAAGAAAACTTTTTTTCGTCAGTTACTGCACCAAAAAATGTAACACTGTTTTCTATCCCATACTCCTTAGTCATTTCTTTTAACTTTCTGATATAACTTTCCTCACCCACACCAACAATCCAAAGCTGTGCCATCGAATCTTCTTTATGAATAAGGCCAAATGCTTTAATAACTTCCTCTATTCCTTTCATGCGCACAACACGACTAACAAAGATAAATGTTTTTTTTCTTTCTTTTGGCCCAGACCGAATATGATCTGTTTTAACAATAGGACAAGGAATCGCCGTGCTATTTTTTATTTTAAATCCATATTTTTGAAGTTCATGAATCGTTGATTGTGCATCTGTCCATAAAGGAATTTTGTTATACAAAGGTAAATAGAAGGTTTCTAAGAATTTTCCAATAATATTTATCGGAAATGGATACATATAATCCCATATCTCATTTGCAACCTCATGAATAAAGAAAATCTTTGGTTTTTTAACAAAAAATGGTGTAAAAAAAGGTAACCCATGCGCTTCATCGATAACAACGTCAAATGACATATGTGAAAATAAGTAAAATACAACAACCCAGAAAAAAATTGTTATATTATTCCCTTTTCTTACTATGTGTATACTGTCTATGTCATCTTCTCTTTTTGCACCCGCAAACGACGCAGCTAACCACACAACCGTGTGTCCTGCCCTCGCCCATGCCTTTGCATGTTCTAATGTAACAATTTCTGCACCACCTGCTTTTGGATTTTTTGGATCTCTCCAGTTAAGAAGTAATATATTCATAATTACCCAACGTTTACTCTGAAGTTAAGTTCGGGGTCATACCGCCATTTTCGTCGGCTTGTATTGTCATAGTATTTAGTTATTCTGAGTCGATAAAATACGGCAAGCGTATCCCAGAACATTTTCGCAACTAATTGAATAAAATTTTTGGATGTGATGGAAGACCAATTGGTAAAAGTCAGCTCAACAGGTGCTTCATAAATTTTTTTATATCCCAAATGATATGCAACGGAAAGAATCTCTATGTCAAATGCATACCGCTTCACAAGAAGTCTCGGCAAAACATCTTCCAGCACATTTCTTTTAAAAATCTTTATTCCAACTTGCGTATCACTTATTGATAAGCCGAATAGCGACTTAACAACAAGGCGATATCCATAGGAAAGAATTTTCCTTTGCCATGGATAGGTAACTTTAGAAAGTGGATGCAGTTTTGAACCAATAACCACATCAGCATTCCTCTCTTTCATGACAGAAAGAAGAAGTCCAAGTCCCTCCGGATTTAAATCCATACCTGCATCTAAGAATGCGATATATTTGCCAGTTGCATTTGCCATACCAAAGCGTATGGCATATCCTTTACCATGATTGTGAACATACCCAACTACGTTAACAAATGAAAAATGTCTTTTTTTTAATACATTTTCTGTTTTATCTAATGCACCATCAATAACAACAATAATCTCATAAGGTATTTTGAGACTTTGCATGGTTTTTTTGACACGCGCAATATCCTTAAGAATTGTTTTTTCTTGTTTGTAGGATGGGATAATAAGCGATAATGTATTAGTTGGAGATTTTTTGCGCATAGAACTTAAGGTAATATAACAAAAGCAACACAAAGAGCACAAGGCTCAGAACCAACGATAGACCAATTACAACACTAATACTTCCATGAAATAGACTAATACCAATAATTTGTAAAATAGCGCCCCCTAAGACAACCCATGAAATATTCGTCTCTCCGATAGAAAGAAGAAAATTAACCGTAATATTAAGGAGACTAAATATTCCTATATAAAGTCCAAACCACCCAAGAAGGGGTGAGGCGATGACATAATGCTGTCCGAGAACAAGTGAAATAATAAGATTAGGAAAGGAAAAATAAAAAATTGTTAACACAAGTGATGGAAGTAAAACCATAAGAAATGATGCATATAAAAGTCCGCGCGCGTCTGTCTTGTTATGAATTCGCTTTATCACTAAAGGAAACATAACACTTGCAATGGGCGCAGAAAAATAAAAAATTATTTTTCCAAGAAGAGATAACCCGCTATAGAGCGCAGCATCAGATGATGTAAAAAAATGTTTTGCCAAAATAATATCCGTTGACGTAAAGGAAGTAAGAGAAAAAATGGCGATGGCAGCTGGCAGTCCGTATGCAAAAATCTCTTTACTATGAATTGCTGTCTTGACCCGCTTTATTATAAGAAACTGGAGAGGAAAAAAAGAAAGGAGAAAGGGAATAAAAAATGTCAGGAAAAATCCCCAAAGAATACCATACAAACCAAATCCGAATGTAATTGCGCCAACCCCAACGAAAAGCTTTAAGACACCACCAAGGGAAAGCGTAAAGCCGAGAAAGCGAAACTTAAGCATACTCTGAAGGAATGCTGTATTAGTAACGCTCAAATAAATAATGGCTACAACTGCACCGGCAAGAATAATTTCTCCAAAACTATGTACATGAAGAAAGCTCCCAATTAATGGCGAGAAAACAATAAATCCAACAAAAAGTGATAGAGCAATAGCTCCAATTTTTAATGATGCTTGCCAAAATAATTCTGATGCATGCACTCTCTCGTTTTTTGCAAGGTATTTTGTTGCAAACTGGACAATTGTTGGAAGAAATGCCTGAGAGGGTATACTAGTCAGAATAATTAAAGAGAGAAGAGAATTAATTTCGGCGTAGTTGACAAATGATAGATGTCTTACGAGAAACAGGTTAAAAATAAATGCAAAAATATTTGCAAGCATTGTCCCCATAAATAGATATGTACTCCCCGAAACAAGTTCGTGACGGGCAACACGTGAGGTAAGAGCAACTATTTTATCCTTCATTGCCTATTACCTACTTTCTCATATGATGCGACTGTTTCTTGCGCTGTTTTTTCCCAAGAAAAGTCTTTACTTCTCCTCAGACCTGCTTCACGCAGCTGATGAGCATACTTTTTGTCCTGTAAAACTTTTTTGGCACCATTTGCAATACTCTCGATATCATATGGATCAATAATATGAGCTGCACCCCCTGCTATTTCTTGCAAAGATCCTTTTTCACTCGTTACAACCGGACACCCACAAGAAAATGCTTCAAGGATTGGCAATCCAAACCCTTCATACAAAGAAGGCATAACAAAAACAGAAGCTGCATTATATAGGCCAACAAGATCGTCATCACTAATAAATCCTAAAAGACTGATTTCTTGAGGATTCGCTTTAGCAAGTGACCTAACATCCTGGATATCTTTTGTCCAAACATTTGAAAGATCTACTGATTCGTCAACAAGTGATTTTCCTACCATAACAAGATGAATATTTTCTTTCGACATTGCTTTAACAAGACGTGGTAAGTTTTTATTCGCTGTCCCATCTCCGACATAGAGCGCAAACACATCTGGTACATGATACTTTTTTCTGACTGAGGAAACTTTGTTTTCAGGAAGTACGATAAATTGCTCTCCAGCTGCTAAGTAGACACTATCAATAGTACCTGAAGAAATTCCAGTTAATCTTTCTATGTCCCTTTTTGAAACTTGAGAATCTGTAATAATTCTTTGTGCTCTTTTTAGCGCATATTTTTGAATTTCCCACGCTATTTTTCCTTTCACACCAACGGGAAAATCACCTGGCAAAATGAGTGGTGTAAGATCATGAACAGTGACAACAATCTTTTTACTGGTAAAAAACGGCAATGTTAAAAAGAAAGGATCAAAGTAGGGATAATGGACTACGTCAGCATTGCTCACTGCAGATAAGCTATGGGTAAACTCACTATACTCATGTTCGGGATGATATTTCCTCAGTGCTTTGAGCAAATTTTTTAGATAAAACCCTACGCCTCGTATTGCAT
Source organism: uncultured Gammaproteobacteria bacterium (assembly GCA_964408485.1). Classification (GTDB taxonomy): domain Bacteria; phylum Patescibacteriota; class Microgenomatia; order Levybacterales; family UBA12049; genus DASQJJ01. The sequence continues at coordinate 6,839 of CAYOZJ010000018.1, read as the reverse complement.
GTCCAGATGAAAGCGGAGAAACATCGATTGCGATTTTCATGTAGTCTTGGATTTATGAAATAAATAGGCTGTCTTAACAATTGTTTCCAAGTCTGAACGCTCTGGATTCCAACCCAATACGGTTTTTGCTTTCGTGTTGTCTGCCAAAAGTACTGCGGGATCCCCGGGTCTTTGAGGTCCAAAAATAACTGATAACGATATTCCAGTAACGTTCTTGACAGCCTCAGCTACTTCTTTATTTGAATACCCCTTTCCTGTTCCTAGATTAAATGCGTCACTTTTTTGTGTTTTTTCTACATACTGTAACGCCTTAATATGTGCAGTTGCTAAATCTTCTACGTGAATATAATCCCTCACACATGTTCCGTCAGGCGTTGAATAATCGTTACCAAAAATAGTAAATTCTTTTCCCTGTAATGCAGCATTAATTGCACAAGGAACAATATGTGTCTCAGGGTTATGTTGCTCTCCTAGCATTCCATCTAATGTTGCGCCTGCTGCATTAAAGTAACGAAGACTAATTGATTTTATGCCAAAAAGCTTGTCGTACCATGATAAAACTTTTTCAAACATAAGCTTTGACTCACCATATACATTTGTTGGTTGCTTAGTCTCGTCTTCAGTTATGGGATTTTTTTCCGGTAAACCAAATACTGCAGCAGTTGATGAAAAGACAAGAAAAGGAATCTTCTTTTCCTTCATGTACTCCAAAAGATTGAGTCCTCCGAGCATATTGTTTTGAAAATATTTATATGGATTACTCATTGATTCCTTAACTTGTAAATATGCAGCAAAATGAATAACGCCATCAAATTGATACTGGTCTAACTGATGCATGCTTTCTTTATCAAGAAGATTACCTACTAATAAAGGACACGTTACTGCTTCTTTATGTCCAAACTCCAAGCTATCAAATACCACAACCTCATATCCTGCGCTTTGCAATGCTTTTACAGTTACACTTCCTATATATCCTGCGCCACCAGTAACTAATATTTTTTTCATAAATACATAACCTTATATGTTCCCTCTCCTTTTAGGAGAGGGTCAGGGTGAGGTTTTTAAACCTCATGAACTACGTACATATTTCCAATACCCTACAGCAAAACGCATTGACGAGAAAAAGGAAAATGCTATTCCCTGCCATCCATCAAGTATTGCCTTGTGTCGAAATGTTGTCCAGAAAAACCAAAACAAAGGCTTTCCTATCATATATTCTAGCATAGTCCCTGGACTTTTTGAGAGATGTTCCCCGCTGTATTGGTCTGCAATAAAGGTAGTATATCGGTCAAAACGAAGTAAATATCGTTTTAATGAGGGATCTGCCATATGAATAAGTGGGTTTCTGAGATATCCAACGGTTCCGCTCACTTCGGCTTGCTCATGAACATCTTTCTGAGGAAGCTTTCCCTTCCCTTTCTTATAGAGACGCAGGGTATAATCAGGATAGACTCCTCCTTTCATAAGAAAACGCCCCAGAAACCAATTCTTCCTCGGAATATAGTATCCATCCTTTGCTTCCTTGCTGGAAATAGTATCTTCAATTTCCTTGACTAACTCTGACGTCACACGTTCATCTGCATCAAGCTGCAATATCCAATCCTTTGATGCACTATCAATTGCTTTCTGTTTGTTGATGTGAAACATTGGGTTATTTGGAGCAATGATAACTTTTGCACCAAATTCTTTTGCAATATCTCTTGTCTTATCAGTAGACTCACCATCTACAATCACGATCTCTTGAGCAATCTCCATAACCGAAGAAAGACACTCATGCAAGTTTTTTTCTTCATTATACGTTGCGAGAACAACAGATAGTGTTTTTTTCATATTTTTCTTTTTATTCTGAACGCAAGTATTAACGCTATAACACCAATAAGTCCTACTACAGAAAGTGTGTCGCCAATAATACGTAGTTTTGACTCACCATATGATACACGCACAAGATGGGTTCCGTCTTCAACAAAAAATGTCATAAGACCTCTGTGTTGAATATCCTGAAATTCAATTGTAACAGGTTTATTGTCAACAGTAATTCTCCATCCAGGAAAATAGAGCGTATTCTCAAGAAGCCTTGATTTTCCAGTAGATGAAACGGTATAGGTGTGTATTGTTGCTAATCGTTTTTCCTGAGAAATGCGCGCACTACCTGAAATTACTTCAAGTGGCTCACCATATCCATGTTCCATAAATCGTACTGACCAAATTGGAGAACTCTCACCAGTATCTGTTGTACTTGGATAAATATTGGTAAAGAAATTTTCTGGTTTCTGCTCATACGCTTTGGCCTGAAGATAATCTCTACTTATAAGCAGTGTCAAAACACAAACAACCATAACAACAATGGTCCTCCCTTTTTGTATCTGCTGCATACAGAAACCTGCCAAAAGAGACGAAGTGAAAACAGGAATTACTAAAAATCTCCAAGGGAATTGAAAGTTTTGCAATAAAATAACATGGGACCAAATAAAATTTGTTACAGGAAGCATAAGAAGAATAGCAACCACTGTATATCCAACAAGTCCTGCAAGGAAAATTGCAGTATTTCTTGCCTTCTTCCAAAGCGTTATTGCAAAAAATAATCCTGATGCGAGGAAAATCCAATGAAGAAACCCTATTTGGACACTAAACTCTCCTGATTGCCCATAACTCCACGGACCATACAGAAGTTGAGGTAAGGAAACAAATCGCTGAAGATATCCTCCTTTGGTGACAATATTTCGTAATGTATATTGTCCCTCTGTAAGCGCAGGCAACCAGAAAAAACTACTGAGTAGAAATCCCAATACAAAAAAGGCGATAAATGAAAAAAGTTTTTTTCTATCTCTCTTTCCTGTACACACGAGAAAAATGCTATAGAGAATTAAAAGAGGGGTTATCATGAGCGCAATTGCATTGTGCGACAAAATGAGCAGAGACAGAGATAGTGCAGAAAAAAGGATATTTCTGACGTTTTGTCTCTTATTCAAGAGGTACATTCCCAAGAAAACCAATGGAATAAAAATAAATGCAACATGTTCTCCAATATCTCCACGGACATATAAATCAATGAATCTGTACGGCGCGTACATATAAAGAATTCCACTCACCACGCCAGCTCTTTCTCCCCAAAGCGTTTTTGCTAACAAATACATTGCAACCCCTGATGCAATCATCGAGAGGGCAAAAACAAGCTTTGTACTATCAATGAGAGAAAATCCTAAGAAATGAAAAAACGATGCTATATAAGAAGGGAGTGGATATAAAAATTCAAGTATTGGGTGTCCGTAACCGAAATTAAGATTGGGTGCCCAGCGAGGAATAGCTATACCTTGGGAAAGATTTTCATAAAAGTTAGCTATTCGTGCAATATGATCTTGTCCATCGTGGGTAATCGCAAAGCCCGGATGCAAAAGGTTGATAACAGCAATAATTCCAAAAAGACAAACAAAAAAAAGTGATATCCATTTTTTCATATTATTTTTATGTTCTGATTGCTTCTTCGCAGTAGCGAAGCTTAAGCATAATTTTTCTCCTGTAACAAAACCAAACGCTTTTAGCGATTGGTTTTTATTGTCCATGCGTAGAGTGCATTTGATCCATCTAGACTTTTAAATACCTGCTTAACACTTGTGTTTGTTCGTTGAGAATTGGTTATATAGAGCGTATCTTTTATCCCAGCGTCACGAGCAACAACTTGAAAAGTAATATGATCAATTGTATGTATTTCACTAAATCCTCCGGAAATAGTTCCACCCATTTGAGCATATTTTACTGGATCATACTGTGTGTAATATAAATACAACATATAAGATTGGTATCCATTATTTCTATTGGTTATGTAAATATGCTTGTAGTCATTTTTATGATTTGCCGCATAAACAATTGCATTTCCCAATGCATATTCAAAATCCGAAGATTGATGCTTAGGAAATAGATAAAAATATAAATAAGAAAATACACCAATACTGATCGCGACGCAAATGACCAAAAGACTTATTGCGGTAGTAAAAAGCAACGTACGATTTTTAGGAGATTTTACTTGCAATACCATCTCAAATAACCACACCAAACCAAAACCCTCAATAAGCTGTGGTATGGGCAGAAGATTATATGAGCGCATTGCATGAGGAGCCTGCGTTGTCAATCCTGGAGCAACAAAAACGGAAAGAATCCAAAAAACAGGCAACAATTTTATACTTCGACGCAGATTATTTCTCCATAAAGCGAAAAATCCTACAATAAGAAAAGGAAATTCCCATATATAAAATAGTCCTAAATACGGCACTTTAAATTGCTCATCCCCACTATTTCCATACCACCAGAAAGGACTAAAGTGAGTTAGGTAGTTGTTAACAAAAATGCTCACCGTTGTTACCCTTCTATTATCAATAATTTCACCGAGTACATTATGTGACTGTTTGTCTTGCAAGAGATGCTTTGCCGAAATATCATATGCTGGATTATCGGTAAAGACCGATGTGCCCTTTAATCTTAATAATGCACCAGGGGTAAGCGATGCAAAAAATATAGGAAGTGTTATTACACTACTGATAACAAGGCCAAGGAGCACCTGCTTTTTCATACCCCAGAGCTTTTTCCAAAATAATGCTCCCAGGACAACAACAAGGAGTGGAACAAATACTTTCTCGCTCTGATAGGTGTAAAAACTAAGCGACCAGAAGATACCTGCTCCGAGTATCATCCATTTCCCTTTATTCATGCTATAAAAAAAGCAAAGCGTTCCAAGTACCACAAAGGTGAGTCCAGGATTTACTTCATGTCCAAGGCGAGAAACGTAGATGTGAAAAGGTGAAATTGCCATAAATCCCATTGCAGAAAGGGCAATCCATTTTTTTAACTTTATTGTCGGAAAAATCTGTAATGCTAAAAAATATGTTGCAATAACTGTAATCATGGAGAGAATCACAGAGGGAAGTCTCACTGCCAGGATACTAAGTCCCAAAAGTTTTACAAAAGGGATAACCAGATATACATACAACGCGGGACGATAATCATCATATGCACGAAGCAGAATTGGCAAATGATACCCATACTCATCGTTGCCTGTGTGAAGAATCGAGTATGCATTCCACCCTATTGTTGCTTCATCAAGTGATGCACTTGGCGGGACAGACGTAAGCAGCGCAAAACGGAGTACCAATGCAACGATAATAATGGTGAAAAAAAGAAATTTTTTCATTACTCTTTTTGAACGATCTCTATTGCCGGTTGCCCATTAAGATAATGTATTGTTATTATGCTATTTGCGCTATCTGTAAAATCAGTTGGCCTTCCAACATACAATGTATTACTATCTTTTTTCTCACTAGTCCAATTAATTGGTCTAAATGTATACTTTCCAAATTGGTGATCCTCTCTAAATCCTCCGGAAACATTTTTCGTCTCTGCTTGATAGGTTGCCGGGTCGTACTGTAAGTAAAATAAGAAAAACATATAAGACTGGTCTAGTGGTGGCTGATTAGAAACAATGATATGATCAGCTTTTTTTGTTGAGAGAAATGATACAGCTTCTTTATATCCATATTGCCAATCAAGAGAGGTGTAATAATTTTGCTGAACAAAATATTGATCGAGATAATATGCAACATTAAACAGTGCGAATGCGCTCACGATCAAAACCAAGCTCCATCGAAACCATGCAGGTCTTTTGGAGATAGCTTCATAGAGTCCCACTACTCCAAATGCAATAAATATCTGCCACGTTGGCAAAAAATTAAGTGTTCGTACAGCATGTGGTACTCCAGTTGTTATACTCGCGGGGACAGGGGACAAAAGAAACCATCCAAGAATAAGAAACTTTACCCTCTTGTCATACTTTGAGAAAAGGAAGAAATATATACCAGCAAGAAGGAATGGCAATTCCCAGAGGTATATGAGTCCCATATTGGGCGCGTGATGTCTACTTACGTCTCCTGTTATAAAAAGCCACTTCAGATCGAAATGAGATAAGTAATCTGCAACAACTTCCTTTGCAAAAATAAGCCTCCTGTTATCTAGTACAAATCCGAGGTAATCATGTGTTTCTGTATCTTTTTGAATATTGAGTGATGCCTGCGCAATGTGAGCAGTATCAGAAAAAACAGATACGCCCTTTGCGCGGGCAAGAGCATTTGGATTGGTTACCAAATAAAATCCCATGGGGAGTACGAGAAGCAATCCTACAATACAAACTGCAGAGAGATATTTTTTAGAGATTGCTAAAACCTGCTTGTGGTATATCACGACAAGGAGGAGTAACACGAGCGGAGTGAAAACTTTTTCACTTTGATAGACATACAAACTCGCACAAAATGAAGCAATTGATGCAAAAAGAAGTATATGCTTTTTAAGTCCTTTAAGAAATAAAAATATACCCAACACATTTAAAGACAACCCTACATTTGATTCAAATCCAATTCGAGAGAATTGTATATGCCAGGGAGAAAGCGCAAGGAGTAGCGCTATGAGAAAAGATAATTTCTTATTATGAAACAACTCATCAGAGAGATAAAAAACGACGACAATAGTAATGACACCAAAAAGAATTGATGGCATTCTTACTGCCTGAATGGATAATCCAAAAACAAAAAGAAATGGAATAATTAAGTAGCTATACAAAGCTGGTTTGTAATCATCAAAAGATCGAAGAACAACAGGAAGAAATTGCCCGTATTCATCACGACCTGTATGAAGTATTGAATAGGCATTGTAGCCTAATGCTGCTTCATCCCAATCAGGAGACGCTGGGACAGTGCCGAATGCCCACAAGCGTAATACGGCAGCAATAATGATTACGATTACTATCCCAATAAACGTTTTTGAAATTTGAAATTTGAAATTTGAAATTTTAATTGTCA
>CAYOZJ010000017.1:0-16463 GCA_964408485.1 uncultured Gammaproteobacteria bacterium | reverse complement strand
GCAACAGATGAGCCCATGAGCATTCGTATTGCAGTTGGCGCTGTGTACCAAACTTACACCTGATAATCCTGAAGAAGTGGGTACCAATTTTCAGGAGAAAACCTCCCCTCAAACATAACCTGAGTGATACCAAGACACCAGGGACCAAGTGCACCGTAAACAACTCCCGTTACCCACCCTAAGTCTGCTGTACACCAATAGATATCATCGGCGTGTAAGTCCAAAACATATTTTGTTGTTACCATTGCCTGAAGAATATCGTAGTGAGCGTGAACAACTCCTTTTGGTTTTCCTGTTGTCCCGGATGTGTAAAGAATGTATGAGAAGTCGTCTTTTTGCAAATGCACTGTAGCAAACTCACTTGATGCTTTCTCCATGAGGTGATCGTAGGAAACGATATTTTCTCCAGTAAGCTTACTCACAGAACCTCTATCAACAACGATAACCTTCTCTAGGTCAGGTAAATCTTTCCAAATTTTTTCAATACGCGGAAAAAGTGTTGCATTTGTTATGAGTATCTTTGCCTTACTATCTAGCAATCTATCTAAAAGCGCTGCTTCTTGAAATGCGGCAAACATTGTCCCAACAATCACGCCTAATTTAAGACCTCCTAAAAATGCGACATATCTTTCAGGAATTGGAGGAAGAAAAATAAAAAATCTATCACCTTTTTCTACATCTAAATCATCCAAGACATTGGCAAATTTATCTGACGCTACTTTAAAATCCTTAAATGTGTACGTTTCTTTTTCTCCATTTGCGCTGGTAAAAAGAAGCGCTGTTTTATCACCCTTACCTTGCTCAACATGTCTATCAATCATGTTATATGCAGCGTTAAGAGTTCCGTCAGGAAAGAATGTTACAAGCTCTTTTTCTGCTTTTTCCCAGGTAAATTCTTTGTAGGTTTTGTCGTAATCTAAAAGATTTGGTTTAACCGCGAGAGAAGAAAGGTCGGGCTTGATAATCACTTGGGGCTTTTGCATACCTTAATCGTAGCAGATGAAGACATTTAGGGTCAATTTTTGAGAGATTTTATACAAAGAGGAGGAAAATGTTAAGAATTTAACAAGAGCCTAAATTATTGAATTGCTATATTGTTAAATTATTAAAATTCTTGTAAAGGTCTACTTTGGGCAGGCAGCAGACTATTCCCAATTCTCAGGTGAATTGAAATTTGATTAAGATACCATCTTGAAGTATAGGAGTGAGTGGTATCAAATTTCATTTAGCGAGTTCCTCCCGAGCGTCATCCTGAAATTGGGTAGACTGGTGACTGCTTAAAATGAGGTTCTGGATAAGTGCCACCTCGAAGAGGCAAATACTCTTGGGGAGCCAGAATGACAACAGGAGATTGCCACTCGATTCAGTGTTTGCTTCGCCGAAGTGGCACGCGCTGCGCTCGCAATGACGAGTGAAGCTATTTAACACTAACCACTGTGTAGAGTACTTTTCCTGCTGGTGCATCTACCTCTACTTTTTCGCCTCGTGCTTTACCCAAAAGCGCTTTGCCTAATGGGGACTCATGAGAGATTTTTTTACTTGCCGGATCTGCTTCCCATTCTCCAACAACTGTAAAGACTTCTTCTTTTACGCCAATCTTAACGGTAACTTTTGACCCTAATGCAACTTTGGCATTCCCACCCCCTGTTGTTGTATCGGTAATAATTGTTGCTTGCTTAAGAAGCTCGTCAATCTCCTCTATTCGGCCATCAATAAAATTAAGCTCGTCACGAGCTGCAGTATATTCTGCATTCTCTGACAAGTCTCCTTGATTACGAGCCTGCGCAACACGATCAAGCATTTCAGGTCTTTTAACCTTTGTCAGCTCTTCGTATTCTTTTTTTAGATCTTCCAACCCCTCTTTTGTTAAATATATCTTTTTGTCCATATGCTTTAAAAAACCGCCCCTAGTGTCTCTACCGAGGCGTTAAAACATAAGAATAGTATCAAATTAGTGAATTTTGTCAATGACCTGGAGTATTTAATTATGCACAAACAGCTTGAGGAGACGGTACGTTTGCTTCTTTAATTCTTCAGTAATTTCTAAGATTACTACCCCTTCTTTTTCCCCTTCTTCACTCATTTTTGGCTGCCCATACATAATAATAAAGCCAAGTGGTAAGGTTAGAATAAGAGGAATAACAAGCAAATCTTCCTCTCCTTCTATAATGATTACTGTGTTTTTTGCTTGCTGTAGAAACGTGTGAACATGCAATAACTTTTTCCAAAGCGTTGGAGACAATTGTCCCGCAGGATTAATAATGTGAATCATTTTCTCCTTACCGGTAAATCCAAGCTGTGTAAGTGATTCATTGGTCTTATGACGCTCAACAAAAAAATCGATAACAGCAATTTTAGGAAATACTCCCAACTTGTTGATGCGTTTTGTAATAACATCACCAACAGTTACCAACTTTGTGGGATTTTTTAAGAATTGCTTAGGGATATCGCGGGTAAATAGCATACCAAATGGCTTATGCAATGTTTCGCGAAGCGAATCAGGAATATACAGCGTACGGGCAAGAAATGACCTGTCGGGAAGCATAACGCCTTCCCGTGTCATAATTCCATCTCTTATCTTTGACGAAGAAATTCTTTCCTCGTTATTTCCTGCAATGAGAGGAAAAATAAGAAGTGGAAGTGGAGCAAAACCTTGTTTTTCTCTTTCTTTGTTAATTTCCTCACCAGCATTTTTTGTTTCTTCAGATACAAGAAGCGCTGCTCCTGTATGCTCTTCAATTTGCGTCTCGTCAAACCTACTATCAATTGCAACAATTTTTGCTCTTTCTAAAAGCCCTTTAGTGTTAAGAAACTCCTTTAATTCTTCCAGTCTTTTTTCAAAAGGGAAAATATCTGCATTTTTCTTAACTTTCGTAACATACGCATCAGAGGTTAATCCAATTAAAACATGCTCACCTTTTTCAAAGGCATACAGAAGAAAAGCTTTATGTCCACTGTGTAACCTATCAAATGTTCCTCCACAAATAACAAGTTTATATTCCATATGTATACAGATTATTTGGGCGCAGTCTTCCTTGACGTGAAGAATGCTGCAAGCTATTTTTTCTCAAGCTTTTTGACTTGCCTACGGATTGATGAGAAAAATATTTTTGTATCTTTTGTATCTTTTTCGTGTATGCTGAGAGGATTTTTCCTTCATAATCAATCGGGTGAAAGGCAATATGTGTTGCATTGGTTATTTCTCTGGTCTTTTTACTCTGCATATACCACAGTTGTATATTTCTAAAAAGATATTCTACAGGAGCAAGCAATGAAGAAAGATTATTTTTTGATACAGACACTTTTTTGGGCAAAATAATATTAGGGAAATATGTTGTAACCCATTTATTTTTTTGTAAATACTTTTTCCAGATTTGTGATTTATCTACAATTTGCATTACCTGCATAATTTCGTGGGCTGTATATATATTTCTTTTACTCCGCGCTATTTGCAAATTACTTTCATCAACAAACATATTGGCGCAGATCGCATTGCCGTTTTTCTTTTTTCCTTTTTTAACACCCCACATGTGCAACAACAAATAAACAATACACCGTGTCATCCATACAGTATTCTTTGCAGTAATAATGAAAAGGTCTGTATCATCTGACTTTTCTGCATTCAACAGGGCAAGTGACCCGCTTATGCCGATGAAACGAATAAAGGGTATATATGCAAGTTTTCTTAAATATGGGCGTGCATTGTGCAATTTTTTCTTGCTTATTTTTTCTCTTGTAAGTCTTTTTGTAACGGTCATTTGTCTTCTGGGTAAAAAGTAATACAGAGTATTATTACGGACAATAAAAGGGAGAGTCTTAATAGATGAGAAAAAATCTTTTCTTGAAATAGGTATTTCTAAAAATCGAAAAAGTTGTTCGCCAGTGAGTGGATAATCAAAAATATCACTGTATGCAAGAACTCTAAGAAGCGCTTGATAAATATGTGTTTGTTTTGTCATACCCACTGTGTAGCTTATTGTGTCTTAGAACTGAAATTTCCCAAAACTTGACTAACTCCTTGAGAAAGAGTTGCAGCTGCAGAATCTGCCGATGTATCTTTTAGCATACTATTTACTGCATTCGCCAAGTATTGATTAAGCGCGCCATTATATTCATCATAATTAGTATCTGCAACAAAGTACGAAGACTGCGCCTGCGAAAATTGACCAACAATGGGCCCAAGCAACTGATTATTTTTCAGAAGATCTGCCAAGTCTAACCGTGCATATAATTCTCCAAATGGTCTTGTTTTTGCTTCTTCTGTATATAGTTTTGTTTGCGTATCTTTTTGCGCCAAGTATTGCATAAATGCCAATGCTTCCTTCTGATACTTTGATCTATTGGATACTGCTTCAACCCAATAGCTGGCAATTGTTATGTCTCTGCCTGGTAAATGAGGAACAGGGTTAACGCTAAATTTAAGACTTGGATTCATAGATTGAATTGCCAAAATGTCGTATGAGTATCCAAAATACATTGCAACCTTTCCATTTGCAAATGCCGTAAGAGAATTATCGAGCGTATTATCCCAAACACTGCTATCAGGCTTAGCAAAAGAAGTATAAAAAGACAATGCATCGGTGACATTAGATGAGCTTTGGAGCTTTTGTAGATTTGCTCCATTTTGCAAAAGAAGCAGCGAAACAATATCTGGGGCGTGGGACACATTATTGAATGTCCCCAAACTTGCACCTGCTGTTTGGATATGTCCTTCTGGATCTTTTACCGTAAGCGCTTTAGCAACAGTAATAAACTTATCCCATGTTGTTGGTACTGACGCCCCTGCATGACTAAAAATATCCGTATTTACAAAAAGAGATAACGTATCCAATTGCAAAGGAAGTGCATAGAGAGCCCCATTGCTAACTAAATCTTTTGTTACGGTTGGCGGATAATTTGACTGCAACTGCTTTGTATCGATAACATTTGTTGGCAATGGGAGAAGTACGCTTTGGAGTGGATATACCCACGTATTGTGAATTCTAAAAATATCCGGACCATTTCCTTCCTGCATGCGAGTAAGAAGCCGCTTTGTATAATCTTTTGGATCTTCTTTTACATACGTAACGGTAATATTTGGATTTTCTTTATGAAAATCATCCAAGATTGGCTGCATAACGTTACTGTCTTCCCATAATCCCCAATAAGTGAGCGTTACTTTCTCGCTTCCCTTATTACTAAAAAGTGATATAACCCAGAAAACAATAAGTGCAACAAAAAGAAGTATTGCCCCTCCAATAACAAAGCGCAGTATTGATGACAAGTGAAATCCTCCTCCACCAGGTGACCTTTGCTCCTGTGTGGGCGTGGCCTGATCTACAGATTCTCTCAATATCTCTGTGCGCGGGGCAACTTCTTCTGGCACAACTGGAGGCACTGCTTGTATTTCAGGCTGCATGGGTGGATTACTTGGCAAGGGAGTAGCTGGAACTTCTGGCACAACAGGTTGCGGCTGGGGAATAGGAGAGGGTGATACCTGAACAGTTTGAATCGGTTGTAAATTTTGAGAAGGCTCAACGGATAGAGATGGTTGCTGTGAAAGTGGAGGAATAGCTGGCTCTTGCACTTGAGGTACTCCTGCATTTACCGCTTGCTGCAATTCATGTGGCTGGGAGGGTCCGTATAAATCTTGCAATGTAATTTTTGGACTTTCTGCAGTTGGCTGCTGTGGCACAGGCTGTTGCATAGATTGTTGTGACGAGACAAAAGTCTGCGGCTGCATAGGCTGAGTGGGTACTTGCTGTTGTATGATTGACTGTGCAGGTACAGGCGGTAATTCGGGATTTACATTTACTGCCTGATTTGGATCAGCTGACAAAGGGGACACTCCTCCTTGTGGAGGAGGTGTATTTTGAACAGGCGTAGCACCGGCATTCTCATCCATATATTCATAGTATAAGAAACATATGGATTAAATGCCATATGTTTCTTGAAGCACACTGAAAAGTTATTGATATCACTTCATTCACGAATTAACATTCGTGAATTGCGTTTTCTTGCTATGAGCAATTGCATTGCTCGAGCGCATTGAAAAGTTATTTATAGCGCTCGCTCACGACAGATTAGTCGTGGCTTCACTTTCTTGCTATAATACTAGCTGTCATGGTCGCAATCAGAAAAATTCCTATTAAAAAACTTCATCACCTCATCCCGTACCACAAACATGTTTTTCTTTATTCAAAAGCGATCCTTTGGTTTGGTATTGGAGCAATTTTAGGATTATTTTTTGTCATAAGTTTTGCCTATATTCTTCTTCAGCAATTTTACCATCAACTTGTATTACCGGGCGTTACGGTTGCAGGTGTTAATTTTGGTGGCAAATCTCAAACATATGTACAAAATTATTTTGACCAAAAAAATGCCAAAATTGGCAACAGCGTTATTACTTTCCAATACCAAAACAACTATGCAACAACATCGGCAAGCGCATTGCAAATGGGCTATGCCAGCAAATTACTTGCTCAACAAGCAATAGATGTTGGTAAATCAGGTGATCTTTTTTCAAAAATAGCTATTGTCTTTCAAGCATATCTAACCGGTATTTCACTTCCCCCATCTTTCGCATTCTCGCAAAATAGTCTCAAGCAGGAACTCGCAGATGTAGAAAAAATAATATACAAAGAACCCGTTGATGCACAAATTGCCTTTACTAATGGGCGCGCAACAACATTCACTCCTTCCCAGGACGGGCAGGATATTGACCTTATTACTCTTAGTCAAGCAATTGCCAAAAGGACTCCCCTTCTTTTAAGCATCAACAAGCCACAAAACATGCAACTTTCTATTCCCATACAAACACTTCATCCAAAAATAACGACAGAAAAAGCAAATAACTTAGGTATTAAAGAGCTTATTGGTGTTGGTACATCTCTTTTCCAACACTCTATCCCGAGTAGAATTTACAATGTTACATTGGCTGCAAGTAGACTTAATGGCGTCATTATTGCGCCAAATGAAGATTTCTCTTTCGATAAAGCATTGGGAGACGTTTCTGCATATACCGGATATCAGCAAGCTTATGTTATTCAAGGCGGGCATACGGTCTTGGGAGATGGAGGCGGAGTATGTCAGGTCTCAACAACAATGTTTCGCGCTATTCTTGATGCAGGACTACCAATCACCGAACGACATGCACACGATTATCGCGTCGGATATTATGAAGAGGATGGGCCTCCGGGAATTGATGCAACAGTCTATGTACCAAGTGTTGATTTAAAATTTAAAAACACCACAGGACATAATATCCTTATCCAGACAATTGTTGACCCCGATACCCTACGTCTTACATTTTATTTGTATGGCGTAAAAGATGGACGACAAGTAGCTTTGACAACACCTGTTATTAGCAATGAAACACCGGCACCCGCCCCACTGTATCAAGATGATCCGACACTTGATAAGGGGACAACTAAGCAAATTGATTTTGCAGCAAATGGAGCAACAGTAAAATTTAATCGAGTCGTCACACAAAATGGAAAAGAAATTATTAATGAAACATACGTTTCTAACTATCGACCTTGGCAAGCAGTATATTTGGTTGGAACCAAATAAATTTATAATTTCAAATTTACAATTTTAAATGTTAAATATTTTATTATAAATTGGTAGTATTTGAAATTTGTAGTATTGGTAGTATTCCACAATCACTATGGAAACAATTATAAATATTAACAATATAAAAGAAATTAGTAAAAAGCTCCATGCTCAAGGGAAGAAGATTGTGGTGGCGGGAGGATGCTTTGATCTTCTTCACATTGGCCACATAATGCTTTTAGAAAATGCCAAAGCACAAGGAGATATACTTATTGTCTTACTAGAAAATGATGAATCTATAAAAAGAAAGAAAGGAATTAACCGGCCTATTCACAACCAAAAAGAACGAGCTCACTTACTTACAGCATTAAAAGCAGTTGATTCAGTTGTATTATTAAAACAGGGCATGTCTGACAAAGACTACGATGATTTGTTACAAAAAATAAAACCATCAATTATTGCAACAACAGAAAACGATCCATATATTTCTCATAAAAAGCGCCAAGCGGAAAAAATTGGCGCACAAGTAGTTATGGTGAATAAATATATTCCAGAAGTCTCAACGACAAAGTTACTAAGTATTTTATCGAGCGAACTATAATGAAAATCTTTGTTGTTATTGCTTTTTCACTTACGATATTGCTAACACTCGGCATTGCACTTTTTACATTATCAAACATTCCCAGGGCAACAATTGGCGATCACACATTCTATGTGGAGGTAGCCAAAACGTCTAAAGAACAGGAAATAGGACTTGCAAAATATACTTCACTTCCGAAAAATAAAGCTATGTACTTTCCATTTGAAAAACCTGATTACTACTCATTTTGGATGAAGAATATGTCTTTTCCAATAGACATTCTCTTTATACGAGAGGGTAAAATTGTAACTATTTTTTCGTCTGTTCCTGTACCAGGAAAGACACAAACCAATCTCCCCACATATCAACCATCTACTCCAGCAGATAGTGTACTAGAAATTAATGCAGGACTTTCTAAAAAATATGGCTTGAGGACTGGCAACTATGTACAGATATCAAATTAAATTCCTTCTCCTAAGAGGGTCGGACTGAACGGAGTGAAGGAGACTGCCTGCTTGACAGGCCAGGCTTGGGGACAGGATGAGGTTTGTTTCAGTAAAGCAACCTCACCACAATCCTCTCCTAAAAGGAGAGGAAGATCAAGGAGACGTATTTATAGATGAAAATCCTTGCAATTGAAACATCTTGTGACCCCAACATGTTTTACCGTTCGCCTTTAGGTACTATTCGTACACGGCTCACGGAGCAACTTTGCGGGGCAGGCGAAACAAATTTATGAGAATATTGGCTGTAGAGACATCTTGTGATGAGACCAGTGCGGCAATCGTTGAGAGTGATGGAACAACGGTACGATTGCTTTCTTTAAGTACTGCAACATCCTTAAGTCTTCATAGTAAAACAGGTGGAATAATTCCAGAGGTCGCAGCGCGCGAACAATCCAAATATATTATTCCCGTTATTCAAGAAGCACTGGATCTAGCAAAGAGCAAAACCGACCCTAAGCACCATGCACTAAGCTCTATGCAGATTCCTGATATAGACGCAATCGCAGTAACTTACGGCCCTGGACTTATTGGATCACTCTTAGTTGGTGTTGAAACAGCAAAAACACTATCTCTTGTATGGAATAAACCACTCATCCCTGTTAATCACTTATTCGGCCATATTTATGCAAATTGGCTTATTGATAATCGTTCATCGGTAATCGGAAAAAACGATAACCCATACGCGATTCCCGATTTCCCATTAGTTGCCCTTATTGTTTCAGGAGGCCATACAGACCTACTCCTTATGAAATCACATATAGATATTACATGGCTTGGGGGGACGAGGGATGATGCAGCAGGTGAATGTTTTGATAAATCTGGAAGACTCCTTGGATTCCCCTATCCGGCAGGACCCGAGATTGAAAAACGCGCTAAACTAGGAAATCCAAAAGCCTATCATTTTCCCCGTCCACTTCTTCATGACGCTGCATTTGATTTTTCTTTTTCAGGACTTAAGACTGCAATACTGCGGGAAGTACAACAGCTTCGTCATCCCGCACTTGATGCGGGATCCATGGATTCCCGCCTTCGCGGGAATGACATAAATGATGAGCAGATCAATAACATTTGCCGGGGACTTCAAGATGCAATCAGTGACGTCTTAGTAAGCAAAACGATACAGGCTGCAGAAAAATATAATGTTTCAACAATCTTACTTTCTGGTGGTGTTGCTGCAAATCAAACACTTTGTGATAGTTTTGTACAAGTTGCAAAAGGAAAAGGAATTATGTTTCACGTTCCGCCCAAATATTTATGCACAGACAACGCAGCTATGGTAGGTGCGGCGGCTATATTTAGAAATGAAGTTGTAGAAGTTGATATCGTTACCGCAAATCCCGAACTCTATTTTGATTAATTCTTAAATAGCATTGAGACTGCAGAGAAAAAAAGGATTATATAGACTGCGTATCGATAATATTTCTCAGCGATTTTTGCATGGATAAAATGTCCAACAAAAATTGCGATAATAAAAAATGGCAAAATGGGAAGAGATAAAAAGAAAATATGTTGGGTCAAAAGTCCCCGCCCCAATGATGTAATAACCCTTGTCAAACTAACCATAAAAAGAAGATAGATAAGTGTTGCACGAAAGACACGTTTTTCGGGAGTTGCCACTGCCAGATACATACTGAGTATTGGACCACCTGTTCCAACAACTCCCTGAACCCACCCTCCAAGAAGTCCTGCAAATATTCCCCATGCTTTGTGCTTTGGATTCCCAAAAGTAAATCCATTAAAGAAAATCATTTTTATAAGAAAAATAAATATCGTGACAGCCAAAAGTCTTTCGAGGAAAACATTACTAAGAAGAGAGAGGGTAAATGTGCCGATTGTTCCACCAATAATAAGCCCCGCTGTCATAGGAATCGCAACTTTCCAATCTGTATCTTTATAATTGTGGAAAATAAGAAGTCCCATGAGGAGTTGAAAAATAAGCGCAAGGGTTACGGCATCTTTTACGCCTATCACAAAGCTTAAAAGTGGTATAGAGATAAGTCCCCCACCAAATCCAAAGATAGATTCACCAAAGAAAGCGAGACAAATTACCAAACCCGAGATAAGGAGCTCATTCATGAGTTAATTATAACAAAACCGTGCTTGTAATAAAGGCAGTCTATAACAAACACGGTTGAATAAAATTTGTCTGCAACTTCCTTGCAGAACCTGGGCAAATTTTGTTACGAAAGAATCGGCTCCGCCGATACTATAAAATAATGTGCATCTTTCGATGCACACGTAATAATTTCTCTTATTTCCTCTTTTTTCGAGAAGAAGACTTTCGTGCAACTCGCTTACTGGATCTCTTTGTTGCAACAGATCGATGGGTATGAAGACCCAATGCGTCTAAAACTTTATGTAAAACTTTATTCATGAATATATCACCTCCTCTTTTTTAGTATATATCCAGTATATGCACAGAAAAATAGTGTTGTAAAGAGAGATTTTACAGTCCGTGATAGAATAGGAGATATGCAAATTGAATTTCTGCTCCTTTTTGCGCTTATTGTCGTAGGCTTTGGTATCCTTTATTTTCTCTTAAATAAAAGGCAGTCTTCCCCCATTGATCCCACACTCATGGAATGGATTAAATCTGTCCAAAATTCTCTTCAGCAAAATCAATCAAGCATCACGCAAGTACTTCAGGAAAACTCAAAACAATTAAATGAACGCTTAGACCGAGCAGCTCATGTTATTGGCGAGGTAAATAAGGAAGTCGGCAAAATGAGTGAGATTGGCCGCAACATGCAAGAGCTTCAGGATTTTCTTAAAAGTCCAAAATTGCGAGGCAATATAGGTGAGCATGTGCTAAAAGACTTAATTGCACAAATTTTTCCCAAAAATACATTTCATTTACAATTTGCTTTTCGTAGTGGAGAAAAAGTAGATGCAGCAATTCAAACAGATGCCGGCATTCTTCCTATTGATTCAAAATTTCCCATGGAGAATTTTCAAAAGTATGCAAAAGCTACAACAGAAATAGAAAAGGAAAGTTATAAAAAGGAATTTGGACGAGATGTTAAAAAACACATTGATGCAATTGCCCAAAAATATATTTTACCAGACGAAGGAACAATGGATTTTGCTCTTATGTATGTACCGAGCGAAACGGTTTTTTATGAAATCGTGAATATGGACGATTTAGTTGAGTATGCAAGACACAAAAGAGTCTATATTGTTTCTCCATCAACATTATATGCGCATTTACAGACAATTCTGCTTTCTTTTGAAGGGAAGAAAATTGAGTCTCGCACAAAAGAAGTATTTGCGCTTCTCCGCGGACTGCAAATCGATCATGGGAAAGTTGGAGAATCTTTAGATACTCTTGGTAAGCATCTTACCAACGCATCAGGACAATATGCTAATGTGTTTAAAGGGTTTAGCGCACTTGGAACAAAATTGTCTTCAACCAAACATTTAACTGAGAAAGAAGAGAAGTTGCTTGATTAAAACTGTCTTCCCTGAGTGAACATGTGCGACGGTTCGGTGAACCTAGTCCCGAGTCTGGGAAATCGAAGGGTAATGCCTTCGACAAGCTCAGGCAAAAATGTTTTATTCCTAAATCTTAAATCCTGTTTAGTACCCAGTGAAAATATCTATTCTGATATTTTCTTCCGGAACTTTCATATTCAAAACAAGCTTTTCTGTATCTTCAACCATTTTTTCTCCACCGGCAATCATATATTCAACTTTTTTAAAATCCGTAACGTATTTTTTAATTAATTCTTCTGATATTCTTCCTGTTTCAAAACTGTCATCCTGGCTTGTCAGTGCTGCTTCGGGGAAGCGAGCACTGAGTCGAGTGGATCTATTAGAGTGAGATTCTGGATGCGTTCTAACGAACTTACCAGAATGACGAGGCGGTTCTTGAGAAAGCGTATAGATTATTTGTATGTTTTTATTTTTCCTTTGAATGTCCTGCAATTCGTCATAAAAAATCATATGACTCATTTTTGAAAATGAAACGAAAAGGGTAACTGGTATTGTAATCTTTTTTTCAACAATCGTTTGAATAATTGTATAAAAAACAGTTATCCCAATTCCTCCAGCCAAAAAAACTTTAGGAGTTTTATTAATGTGTAATGTAAAACCTCCAGATGGTTTTTTAAAAGAAATGGCAGAACCACGTGGTAGTGCAAAAAGATTTTTTTTAAATTCACTAATATCTTTTTTAGCTTGCCCTGAGTGAACCGAACGGGTGACAATAGAAAAATAGTTTTTATTTTTTGGGTATACACAAATAGTAAAATCCCGATTATCATTTCCTAAAAAAAGTGTTGTATATTGTCCTGCTTGAAAAGAAAATGCTTTGGGTTTTTCAAAAACAAATTGCCATGTGTCTGTTGTCAATTGTATTTTCTCAATAAATTTTACTTGAAGCATTTGATCCATAATTTCAATATGCTATTACAAATTCAACTAAGAAGCAATGTGGGTGGGGGGGGTGACGTGAGTGAAGGGCTCTCAAAGAAGCGCAGCACTTGGTACCTACTGGAACCACCGTGGGAGCATCTTTGGGATGAGCGAGCGGCAGGACCCCGAAATTTTCATTGCATATTAGCCTCAAAAAGCGTATGCTAAATCAATGAGAAAATTAATTCTTGTTGCGGTACTTCTCGTTGCAGTACTTCTCGTAAGCTGGTGGGCAAAAGGAGCAAATTTTAGTCTTTTTACCATGATGCAAGGTATTTCACATCCTCAAGCAGCAACACAATCGGCAATTCCTCAAGGCACCCATTCGGCAGGGCGGGAGCAAGCACCAACAGCAATACCAGTTGAAATTCTTATTACTCTTACTCCTAATGGTTTTATTCCTGATGTTATTATGGTTAGCCCAAATACTAAAATTACATGGGTCAACAAAACACCATTTACTGGTAATATTTCATCTAATCCACAAGGTGCATATACGGAGTTAAATTTAGGTGACTTTGGACAGAATGCATCACTTTCTCTTCTTTTTCCAAAACCAGGAAGATATAATTACTACAACAATAAAAACCCTCAACAAAAAGGAACAATTGTGGTTAAGTGATATATTCCCTGTGATACAATTGCTTCATGGCAGATCTTCAGCTTAATCCTAGTCAAAGAAAAGCAATAATTCATGGAAAAGGACCACTTCTTATTGTTGCAGGCGCAGGGACGGGCAAAACAACAGTCGTTACCAAACGAATTGAGCACTTAATCGTTAATAAAAAAATCCCTTCTTCAAATATTCTCGCGCTTACCTTTACCGACAAGGCTGCTTACGAAATGCAAGAACGTGTGGACATTCTTCTTCCATACGGGTATACGGACATGTGGATTCATACCTTTCACTCATTTTGTGATAGAGTTCTTCGCGAAGATGCGCACATGATAGGTCTTGATTCGCAGTACAAACTTATTTCTAAAGCAGAATCACTTCTTCTTCTACAGCAACATCTCTACGATTTGGGGTTAAAAGAGTTACGTCCAAGAAGTAATCCTATTAAATTTCTTGATGATTTACTGTCCCATTTTTCTCGTCTTAAAGATGAAGATATTACACCAGTACAGTATGAGTTATGGGTACAAAAGCAAGATGAATCTGATGAAAAAAATACATATAAAGAGCTCGCTCATGCATATACGATGTATGAACAATTAAAAGTACAGAATTCTTTTATGGATTTTTCCGATCTTATTTCTCATACACTCCAGTTACTGCGGTCTCGAAAAAGTGTGTTAAAAAAATATCAGGAAAAGTTTGAATACATTTTGGTTGATGAATTCCAAGATACAAATTATGCACAAAATGAATTGGCAATTTTGCTCACAGGAGAAAATAAAAATCTTACTGTTGTTGCCGACGATGATCAATCAATCTACAGATTTCGTGGCGCTGCGGTATCGAATGTTTTGCAATTTAAAAAAACATTTCCAAATGCTGTAACTATCTCTTTAACAAAAAACTATCGCTCAACCCAAACTGTACTGGACAGTGCGTATCGACTTATTCAGCATAACAACCCTAACCGACTCGAAATCATTGAGCATATCGATAAAAAATTAAAAAGCACTGTTACGGACAGTAACAAGCAGATTGAAGTAATACATGAGATATCAGCTCTCAGTGAAGCAGAGAAAATTACCGAAAAGGTTGAAGAATTAATACATAATGGATATACCTATAAAGACATTGCAATTCTTGTCAGAGCAAATAATCATGCACTTCCCATTGCTGCAAGTTTTTCCCGCAAAAGAATTCCTTACCAATTTTTAGGACCAGAATATCTCTTTCAACAAGATGAAATAAAGGATCTTATTGCATACGTTCTCTTTCTCTCTGATATTACAGATTCTGTTTCGCTTTTCCGCGTACTATCAATGGATGTTTTTCATATCTCTGGAAAAGAGCTTAATATACTTACAAATTTTGCGAAAAAAAGCGATGTAACACTTTTTGAATCACTGGACAACAACGCCACACAGTCCTTCCTATCAGAAGAAAGTAAAGCTATGCTAACTACCTTTTATACAATGGCCAACAAACATTTAGAAGCAAGTAAAAAGCAAAAAGGTTGGGATATTCTCTACGATTTTCTTGTCACAACGGGACTTCTTGAAAGTCTCAATATGAAGAATGTATCGAGCGTAGAAGAAGAAAAGCGAATTATAAATATTACAAAATTTTTTGATAAAATAAAACGTTTTGAGGCAGATAGGATTGATGCAACTGTTTATACACTCGCGAGCTGGCTTAAACTCTTGCTCCAAATGGGTGATAGCCCTAAAGGCGCAGAAGAGGGAGGACAGGAAAATGCAGTGAATATTGCAACCATACACGGCGTAAAGGGACTTGAATTCCGTGTTGTTTTTTTAGTTAATCTTGTTACACAACGTTTTCCATCTACCGAAAGAAACGATAAGCTTCCTATTCCGCAACAGTTATTAAAAGAACATGTATCAGAGAACGTAGATTTTCACTTACAAGAAGAGAGAAGATTATTCTATGTTGGTATGACGCGGGCCAAAGAACTTCTTTTCTTTACTGGAGCACATTTTTATGGTGAAGGAAAAAGACCCAAGAAGCTCTCCCCTTTTATTGCAGAAGCATTACCAGGCCATGTAGAAAAACACAGTGACGCTTCGGAAATAAAAAAACTTCCCATGGATTCTCTTTTTGAATACAAACAAGTTGAACAAGAGCAAACAGAAAAACAACCATTGGTAATAAAATCTATTACCTACTCAAATATTCAAATGTTTGATATTTGTCCATTGCACTATAAAGCAAAAGTGCTCTTTAATATTCCGACAAGAAAAACAAGTTATCAAAATTTTGGTATTTCTCTTCATAAAACTCTTTTTGAGTTTTACAAATTGGTAATAGAAAAAAAGAATGTATCACTCGCAACACTTCATTCCCTCTTAGAGAAAGAGTGGATTAAAGAAAATTACGAAAACAAAAAAGACGAACAAGAACAATTTGCCTATGCGAAAAATATAGTGAAAGATTTCTATGATACACATTTCAATTCCAACAGTATTCCTTCCCGCCTTGAATATCCATTTTCATTTAAACTAAAAACAGGTGTTATGGTTACTGGAGCAATTGATAGAATCGATAAAACAGAAAACGGTATTGAAATTATTGATTATAAAACAGGGAAAAATAATGGAAAAGCAAAGAAAATGCATCATCTACAACTTGCCATCTACGCTCTGGCTGCAACAAAAGTAAAGGATCAATTGCTTAATCAGAATCCAGAAAATATTACCGTCACACTTCATTTTCTGGAGGATAATACGAGAGAATCATTGGTTTTTAGTAAAAATGATCTCGATACCCTAGAGGACATCCTGATACAAAAAATAGA
>CAYOZJ010000016.1:0-19719 GCA_964408485.1 uncultured Gammaproteobacteria bacterium | reverse complement strand
TAGAGCAGGAGCCTTTTAAGCTCTTGGTCCCGGGTTCGAATCCCGGCGGGCTCACTTGGTTAATATTCTACTTAGCAGTTTAACTTTGAAGAAGTTTTAAAACAAACTATTGGTTGTTTGAAGTTTCATTTTCGGGTTTGGATGCTAAAGTGTAAGCAGCTGCAGCTAAACCGTAAAAAATACCAAGTGGTACTGAAGGAATGGATTTGAAAGGATTATTTGACCCAGCTGCAACAACTTGATCTTCAGCAGCCTCTGCAAATGCATCGCTTAACAATCTAGGCCTAATTGGGTTAAGCTCGGTGGGGTATTGTCGCAATAATGCTCTTGCTCTTCTAATCGGACCTTTTTTTTACCAATTTGGGATCTGTGGGTTCGGTGATTCGATTCACTATTGCAAGTGCTTCCAGCTGAAACTCTGTATATCCTCTCAATGCCATAAAATTTATTTTACCATATAACTATAAGATTTTCAATCGGAACATTTTTAGTAATTATTTCTGCCAGTAAATAGAAATGTGGTAAAAACCATACAGCATAAACCTACATACTTTTGTTCCTCTTCCATTTTGTTGTTATCTTCGAGGACCACGTGCTAATCTTCGGTACTTGTAGCCGTGGTATATTGATCTTACTGTTTCAATAGTTGCTAAACCTGCCGTTCCTACATCAAGCAGTCCTTCACCGGCAAGCTCAACACCCAAGAGGGGAACTATCCATCCTGTTACAAGATCAGCGGCACCCTCAACAACTAGCTCGGCAGCTAAGCCTATCCACAGTAATGTGGCATATGTACCATGCTTTCTAGCTTCTTGTCTATGTTGCTCTGCAGTAAGTGATATGCATAGATCATGCGCTTTTACTATAACATTGTCAAATGATGTACTTGTCTGGGAAATGTAAGGCTGAAATGGAGAAAAGTTAAAAAACTATACGAAGGTTAAATTATGATTTTCTTGCTCTTCTTCTACTAGGAAGTTTATTTGTAAGTTCTTGGCTAAGTGCTTTAGAGTCTTTTTGTACTGCATCAAGTACACCAACCACTTCTGCAACTTGTGGAGCTAATTCTGGATGTTCCAAAATAGCAACCGATGCTAGAATAAGATTCATTGTTGCTGCCTTATTTCTTCCAGACACAGGTGTTGCATGTTGTCCAAGATATGCATTAATAGCGTCTATATCTGCTGCTGTTGCATCTCTTCCTTTTTCTTCATCTATAACTTGACTAAATTCATTCCCAAGAAGTGCGCTTACTTTTGCAATAGTTTCTCTTGATCCTGCCCCTACAAAAGATATAGGGTCAAGCTTAACTCCTCCTGCTTCAAAGCTTTGCGCTTTTCCAAGAGATCTTACCACATCTCTAAGATTTCTTACTGGAGGAAATGCACTGATGACAGGCAAGCTACTAACGGCCTCTACAATTCCAGGAATTGCATCAAATAATGCAACGAATTCATCTCTTTTTCGTGCTGTCAAAACTCCTGCTGTTTCAGGAAGCTCTTTTGCTAATAGGAGAACTTCATACGCATCTCCTGAGACTGTTTTAATTGCCTGTCGCAACTCATCTGGTGCACCAAGAGTATCAAAGGCATAGCGTACAACTCGTGTTGCTCTGTCTACTTGTTCTGAAAATGCTTCTCCATTAGCACCTTCTCTTTTTTGCATATCTGCTAAAAATTTACCTGCATATTCATGAGCAAGTGCCTGTGCTCCGTCAACTCGTACTACTTGACCGTTAACCTGAATATCTTTTTGCTTTCCTTTTTCTACATCATAAATTGCTCTAACAATTCTTGCTTCCTCGGGTGCTTCTTTAAGAGCTGTTTCCTGCCTATTGTGCTCTACATAACTTAATGCTCCCACGGCTCCAGCTGCAAGTGCTGCCGCACCTCCTGCAACTGCCCAGTTAGGTACTTTTACATCTCTACCTCTCATAGAAAAGGTGTGACCTTGTTGCAACGCATCAACTGCATGCTCTGCAAGTGTTTTGTCATCACCAGCTCTGAGGGGTTGAATAAGTTTTTTATGTAAATCAAGCGCAGACGGTATTGCGAGGGCAATTCCATAATAATCTCTAAGTTTTAGATTTCGAGGATCGTTCTTGTGTTCTGCACGGTGAATAATTCTTCGTCTAATTGGATCGGTTGCATTATATACAAACCATGCTTCTGCAGCTGTTGCAGCAAAACGAATTGGATTCAATCTTTGAGGATTACGTTCAACCATACTATTAGAGGATAGTATAGCAAGTCCTATAAAAATATCAAGTAGTCAAAATATGTCAGAAATAAATATCAAAGACAGATATAAATTTATTTAGATTTATCCTATAACTAATTTCACCTCATTAATTATAAGGCTATTTTTTATCTGCATAGTACGATTGTACTATCTTGGATTCTTTGCTATACTAAATTCTCCACTTCTTTATGGAAAAAATCATCATCACCCCGCAAAAAGCTTACTTGTTCGCAAGGTTTACATCCTTGCCTCTCAAGAGTGCTTAGCGGGGCAAGAAGGTGTTAGTATGAGTGACGTTATTAAAATTAGAGGCGCAAGAGAACACAACCTCAAGAATATAGACATAGAGATTCCCAAGAATGCATTTGTTGTTTTTACGGGACTTTCTGGCAGTGGCAAATCGTCTTTGGCATTTGACACAATTTATGCAGAAGGACAAAGAAGGTATGTAGAGAGTCTCTCCTCGTATGCCCGCCAATTCCTGGGCATTATGAAAAAGCCGGATGTCGATATTATCGAAGGACTGTCTCCTGCAATTTCCATTGACCAAAAAGGTGCATCGCACAACCCTCGGTCTACAGTTGGTACAGTTACGGAGATTTATGATTACCTGCGACTTCTTTTTGCCCGTATTGGCCATCCACATTGTCCACTGTGTGGGAGAGAGATTACCCATATGAGTAAAGAGCAAATAACTGATGCAATTTTAGAGTTGCCTGCAAAGAGCTTAGAGCATAGAGCAAAGGGGTTAAGAGTTTTAATACTTGCTCCCATTGTTAAGGATAGAAAAGGGGAGTATATAGAGCTCTTCTCAGATCTTCGAAAAAGAGGATATAGAAAAGTACGACTTGATGGAAAAATTTATAGTCTGGATGAAAAATTAATTCTTCTTAAGAATAACAAGCACACAATAGACGTTGTCATAGATAGCCTTATTTTATCCAAAGAGACAGAGAGATTACGTCTTACAACAGACGTAGAACAAGCACTAAAAATGGGTAATAGCGAAATGCTTGTTGGCATTATAAAAGACAAAGGATTTTCTTTACCTGAGTTTCCAAAAGAGATAGAAGATGAATTATTTTCTGAAAAATTCGCCTGTCCTGTTGATAATATCTCATTTCCCGAAATAGAGCCTCGTATTTTCTCGTTTAATACACCTCATGGTGCATGCCCTACGTGTAATGGACTGGGAATTCTACTTACTGTTGAATCTGAATTACTTTTTAATAAAAGCCTCAGCATTAACCAGGGAGGTATTATGCCTTTTTCAACAACATTCACTCATGATAGCTGGTTTGCCCGAACTCTCAAAACATTCTGTCGGGAAAATGGTATCCCACTGGATAAAAAGACAAGTGAGCTCACTGACAAACAAAAGAAATTACTTCTCGACGGGACAGGAGAAACTGTATATGAAGTTGAGGGAGAAAATCGATTTGGACGTCCAACAGCAATTTATGAACCATTTATCGGTGTTATTAATGAAGTAAAAAGGCGCTACGACCAAACAGAATCTCTTTTTATAAAAACGCAGCTTGAGAAATTCATGAGATACGAAATTTGTACCACGTGTCATGGATCGCGTCTTAAAAAAGAAGCGCTTGCAGTAACAATAGATAAAAAGTCAATTAAAGATGTCTCCGACATGCCCATTATTGACGCTTTTACGTTTGCAAATGACCTTCCAAAAATATTATCAGACCGGGAAAACCATATTGGTACTATGATTTTAAAAGAAATCAAGCAACGCTTAACATTTCTTATTGATGTTGGACTCGACTACCTTACTCTTTCCCGAGCTGCAACGAGTCTGTCAGGAGGAGAGGCGCAGCGAATTCGTTTAGCATCTCAAATCGGAAGTGGATTAACAGGAGTGCTGTACGTGCTTGATGAACCATCTATTGGTCTTCATCCAAAAGACAATGCAAAACTTATTAAAACACTAAAAAAGCTTCGGGATCTGGGAAATACTGTTTTGGTTGTTGAGCACGACGAAGAGACTATGCAGGAATCAGATTATATTTTTGATTTTGGACCAGCTGCAGGTAGTAATGGAGGACAAATTACAGCGCATGGCACTCCTGATGAAATAAAGAAAAATCCGCAGTCTCTTACCGGACAATATTTATCGCACAAGAAGAAAATTTACATCCTTAAAGCAGATCAGGAAAAATTAGAGTTTGTTCAGAAAAAACTCTCTATTACCAATGCCCGCGAACATAATTTAAAAAATATTGATGCGTCTTTCCCACTAAGACAGCTTGTTGTTGTTACCGGCGCATCGGGAAGTGGTAAATCAACACTCGTGAATGACATTCTCTATAAGGCACTTATGCAAAAAGAAAATCCCTTTTTTAGAGAAAAGCCAGGACTCCATGACACACTAGACGGTGCAGAGAATATTCGACACGTCTTTTTTATAGATCAGTCCCCAATTGGCCGTACACCGCGGAGTAATCCAGCTACCTATACAGGAGCATTTAATTATATTCGCGATGTTTTTGCATCAACAAAGGAAGCAAAACTCCGGGGATATGGACCAGGAAGATTTTCTTTTAATGTAAAGGGGGGAAGATGCGAAGCATGTCAGGGAGAAGGACAAATAAAAATAGAAATGCAATTTTTACCTGATGTGTATGTCCCGTGTGAAGTTTGTGGTGGTAAGCAGTATACGCAGGAAGCATTGGAAATTCTTTTTAATGGAAAAAACATTTCTGATGTACTCAACATGAGTATTAAAGAGGGAGCAGAGTTTTTCGCCTTTCACCCAGCTCTTTCTCACAAGCTACAAACCCTTGTTGATGTTGGACTCAGTTATGTTAAATTAGGCCAACCTGCACCAACACTTTCCGGAGGAGAAGCACAACGCGTAAAGCTTGCTACAGAATTATCCAAAAGGGGAAAGGATGCACTCTATTTACTTGACGAACCAACAACAGGACTGCATTTTGCAGATCTAGAAAAACTTCTTCTTGTCCTTCGCAAACTTGTTGACCAAGGAAATAGTGTTATTGTTATCGAGCATAATTTGGATGTTATAAAAAATGCAGATTATATTATCGATTTAGGACCAGATGGGGGAGACAGAGGAGGAGAAATTGTTGCAACAGGTACTCCGCGTCAGATAGCACAAAACAAAAAGTCCTACACTGGATACTTCTTAAAATCAGTGCTAGAGTAAATAGGCCATGGTAAATTCTTTCAAGAGAATACTTATCTTTTTTCTCTTCATTCTCTTTGCTCTTTCTTTTCCAATCCTATCTCATGCGGATGACAAGGTTACCTCGAGCGTACAGATGACGTATGCTATTTCTAGTAAGGGCACAACACATGTCACTGCCCATATAACTCTCACCAACACCACAGACACATTTTATGTCTCATCATACTCACTAAAGCTAGGTTTTGGAACAGTTGGTAATTTATCTGCTTCAGATCCACTAGGCCCAATTACTCCAGTTGTTAAACAGACCGATGCGGGGCAGGAAATTGCCCTTAAATTTAATGATGTCGTTGCTGGGAAAGGAAAAACACTTCCCTTTACGCTTACCTTTGATACACCGGATATCGCAACACAAAATGGAAGTATTTGGGAAGTAAATATTCCAGGTCTTGCAACCCAGAGCGATTTTCAAAATTTTTCAGTTGATATTACTGTCCCTCCAAGTTTTGGCAAACCAACATTTATCAAACCTGATGTTGGGGGGGACGGATTACACTTTACGCGTGACCAATTAGGAAAATCAGGTATTTCCCTTGCCTTTGGTAGCAGTCAATCGTACAATTTTTCACTTAATTATCACTTGGAAAATACGAATGTTTTTCCTATTCGTACAGAAATTGCGCTTCCCCCGACAACCAATTATCAGAATGTCTCGCTTCAATCCCTTAGTCCCAAACCCGAGAATGTCACCATTGATACCGATGGCAATTGGCTTGCACAGTACCGTCTGGCACCATCACAAAAGCTTACTATTACTGCAGCTGGACTTATTTCTGTTTCTCTTAACCCTAAGCCATCACCTCTTTCCAGCAAAGATCGTCAACTTTTTCTTAAAAAACAACAATACTGGCAGGTTGATGATAAACAGATAAGTGATTTAGCAAAACAACTTAAAACACCAGAGCAAATCTATGACTATGTTGTTACCCATTTAACGTATGATTTTAATAGGGTCAAAAATGACCAAGTACGGGTTGGTGCTGTAGGAGTTTTGGATAATCCAACCACCGCTGTTTGTCTGGAATTTGCAGACCTCTTTATCGCATTAGCACGAAGCGCAGGTATTCCTGCTCGGGAAGTTGATGGATTTGCATATACTCAAAATACCATTTCGCGCCCACTCTCTCTTTCCAAAGACGTACTGCATGCGTGGCCTGAATACTACGACGATGCAAAGCAGGAATGGGTAATGGTCGATCCAACGTGGGGTAACACAACAGGTGGAGTAGATTACTTTCACACGCTGGACTTTGATCATGTGGCATTTGTCGTAAAAGGAGTAAGCAGCACGTATCCAGTCCCAGCAGGCGGGTATAAATTTACTGGAAATGAAAATATAAAGGATGTTGATGTTACGGTAACTCAGGAGCAAATTACCGACCAACCAACAGTGAGTATGAATGTCATGCTGCCACAATCTGTCATGGGAGGTTTACCGATACATGGAACAGCAAC
Organism: uncultured Gammaproteobacteria bacterium; assembly: GCA_964408485.1. GTDB lineage: Bacteria > Patescibacteriota > Microgenomatia > Levybacterales > UBA12049 > DASQJJ01. The sequence continues at coordinate 12,797 of CAYOZJ010000016.1, read as the reverse complement.
ACTGGAAAATACAGGAAGCGTGCTATTCCCAGGCCTTCCAATGCAAATTACCACAAAATTCCTATTACCCAACCACCAATTCGTCAGTACGCCTATTATTCCTCCTTTTGGCAAAGCAACGCAACCTATAACCTTTTCTAAAACGCCATTTTTGACAAACAAGACAGATACAATTACAATTACGCTTGCCGGAAAAACATTAGAAAATTCTGTTTCCATTCTTCCGGTTACGAAGCAAATCGCAATTATAGGAGGTATTGTCGTTGTTATATTCACCATCATCATATGGCTCATTGCCAAAAAACCCTGGAGTATATGAATTTCTCGATGAAAAAGGAGAAATTCTGTATGTTGGAAAAGCAAAAGATCTCAAATCTCGTGTTTCTTCGTATTTCGTAAACCCAGAAGTATTATTTGGAAAAACAAAAGTCCTTGTTGGGCAAGTTAAAAAAATTCGTATAACCATCGTTGAATCGGAGCTTGAATCCCTTCTTCTTGAAGCAGCACTCATTAAACGCCATACTCCTAAATACAACATTCGGCTAACAGACGGCAAGTCATATCCGCTCATTCGCATTACTCGTAAATCTGACTATCCTGCTGTTATAACTGCGCGAAGAATGGATGACAAGCAATCAGAATATTTTGGCCCATATCCAAATGCGTCGTCTATGAAATATGTACTTCGGATTTTACGAAAGATTTTCCCTTTCCAGTCAGTGCTCAATCATCCTAAGCGAATTTGCCTTTATAACCATTTAGGACTGTGTCCATGTCCACCAATGTTTAGACTAGAGGAGCAGAGAAAAGAATACAAAAAGACAATAAAACACATAATTGGGTTCTTAGAAGGGAAATCAAAAGACGTTGTGAAAGAATTAGAAAAAGAAAGAGAAGCATACGCAAAAGAAGAAGAATATGAAAAAGCACAGAAAATTCAACAGCAGCTTGATGCAATTGCAACAGTAACCCAAAGCTTTGTAAGACCCTATGAATACGTAACCAATCCAAATCTTCGCTCAGATACACGGCAAAAAGAAATGGAAGACTTACAACGTGTACTTGTGTCTCATGGAATAGCTATTCAGCTCCCAAGAAGAATTGAGTGCTATGACAATTCCAACATTCAAGGCACCAATCCTGTTGCATCAATGGTTGTTACAACAGATGGGGAAATAGATAAATCCCAATATAGGAAATTCAAAATTAAAACTGTTAAGGGTCCTAACGATTTTGCATCAATGGAGGAAGTATTTACCCGACGTCTTAAACATACAGAGTGGCCCTACCCAGATTTATTTGTAGTGGATGGGGGTAAAGGACAGGTAAGCTCTGCAAAGAAAGTGCTGGAGAGCTTATACTCTTCGAACCAAGAGAGAAGTTCTACAGATAGTTCTCGACAAGCTCGAACAGTAAAGCATATTCCACTAATCGGCTTGGCAAAAAGGGAAGAAACAATTATTACATCTGACTTAGGGGAAATCCGTATTCCGAAATCATCTCCTGCTTTACAATTGATTATGAGACTTCGTGACGAAGCGCATCGATTTGCAATAACATTTCACAGAAAAAGAAGAAGTGGAGAATTTTTGAAAAATTTATAAAAGTTAATCTCTAAAAATATTTTTTGTTGCTTCGTGTTCACCTGCCACTGTTTTATATACAGTCAAAAGCCCTTCATTAACCTCTTGGCTGGAAAATCCCGCTCTTCTACCAGTAGTCTCTACTATTTCTCTTGCTCGTTCTTTGGAGTCATTTGCTCTAGTTAGAGAACTATTAGTTATAGGTCTTGTTTCATAAAGAGCTACAATTTCATTATTGTATGCCTTAGCTAAATTTCCTAATGCTTTTTGATACGAACGTCCAAACAGTACTCTTCGCAGCTTTATCATGTTCGAAATAATAACAATTTGCTGGGCAAAAGTCAATTATGTTCTCGTAACGGTGTAGTTGTATGGGAAATACAAGAAGGAAGCTGGTTGCTCATCTTGTAAATATTTTTGAAAGTCTTGGTAGATTTTTACTCGCTCAGAAGTGTCGGTTGTTTTTCGTCCATCTTCAAGAAGGGTATCAATACGGGTGCTTTTAAAATTAGTAATATTATTTTCTTGAAAAGAATGCCAGAGTGTGTATTGGTCAGGATCTTGCGGCACATTAAAGTTACCCAAATACACTTGAAATACTTGTGGGATAGTATCAACGATCTGGATATTTGTATTTATTCCTAGCTTTTTCCACTCAGTCTGAATTTCCATTGCTAATTGTTTGTATTTAGGGAATGTTGTTATTGTTAATTTAGGATATGAAGATGGATTATCACCACTTGACGCTTGAAGAAGTAATTTTGCGTGATCAAAATCCTGATCCCTCTGAATACCATTGTTATATGCAAACGAATAGGGAGGTATCGAGGATGTTGCTTTTTCTCCATCTTTGTATGAGTTGGGTAACGTGTAAGACAAAGCGTCCCGGAGTTTTTTATCCGACAAATTTTTGTCCTGTGTATTATAAAAAAGCGCAACAAGCTGATCGTAATCTGTGGATTTTGTAATCTGTGTATGAGGAAATTTATCAAATGAGGTTCCTTGAAAAGAAATATCTGTCAGATTAAGCGCTCTATTTATCTCCCCCAAAGAATACGCAACTTTAAGACTATCCTGCGTTGGGTAAAAGACATAAATTTTTAACGCTGGAATTCTTGATGCACTTGTTAGCGTGAGGCTTTGCAAAAATTGTCCATTACTTTGGACTTTTTTAATTCTATACGGACCAAGTCCTACGTATCCTGTTTTTAGAATTGGGCGAGAAACAGTTGTGAGGAATGGAGAATAACTATCTTTTAGTTTGTACACAATCGTATAACTATCGGGCCTGGTAACAGCCACGTTTGCAAAAGAGAATTGAATTTCTTTTGATGTAAGAGGAGTACCATCAACAAAGGACAAATTCTTTTTTAAGTGGAATACATATGTTTTTCCACTATCCATAACTTGCCATGAAGATGCAACATCAGGGACTGGCGATCCATTATCATCTATTTTTGTTAACCCTCTAGATATATCTTGCTGTACAACATTGGGTAATGTACTAAGCGTGTAAACACCAGCAATACCGTCTGATTCACGACTTACTCCAGTAAACGCGGCAATAATATAAGGGAATGAAGATTTCAACACAAAGAAAATAGCAAGACCTGCAATAAAACAAAGGAGCAATACTCTTCCCCAGCGTTTTAGATAAGCTCTGAGGAGCCAGAAAATCAGGCGACGTTTAATTACAATCATAATTAGTTACTTGTGGTACAAAAGAAGAAGGGAAATTATAGCAAAAGCACTTGAAAGGACAATGGTTGCACCGTACAAAATCCGCTCCACGCTTCTTTTGCTCCTAAAAAATTCTCCGCTTCCACCAAAAGCAGTAGAAAGCCCTGCTCCTTGCATCTGAAGCGCAATGCACGCAATAAGTAAGACTGCAACAATAATTTCAAGTACAAGAAGAAAAATCATATAAGCTTTGCGAGTTGTTCTGCTAATTTATCGCTATCATGTCGAATAAGACTTCTCGCAAGTGAATCACTGGATGCTTTTTCAACCAATTTTTCACTAACAACTTCCGCTCTGACCACTTTATAATACGCTTTTTTGTCTAAATCATCAACCACAGGGTACTCTTTCATTTCTTCGTATCTTTCGATAACTTCTTTTGGATACTGAGAAGAATCAACCAAAACGTAATCAAGCGTTTTTCCTAAAAACTTTTCCAATACGGCGACGTGATCTGACGCCTTAAATCCATATGTCTGTCCATATTTTGTCATAAGATTCATGTTGTATACTTTCTTTGCTTGGGACTCGGCAATCGCCTGTGAAATACCGCTAACGAGTAGGTTGGGAAGAAGACTGGTATACAAATCTCCTGGACCAAGCACAATAAGATCTGCTTTTGCAATCGCTCTGAGCGCCTCTGGGTTTGCTTTTGCTTCTGGCTGCAAATAGATATTGGTTATTTTTAATTTACCATCATGCTCGGGCTCATCAATAAGGTGCTCTTCGGACACAGTAAGACCATTTTCATAGGTTGCAAAGAGATTTGTGTCGTCAAACGTTACGGGAATAACTGTTCCATTGATACGAAGTACTTTTCCACTTTTGCGAATCGCTTCTTCTTGTGAGCCTAAAATATCTGCTAATGCTGCCATAAAAAGGTTACCAAATGTCATCCCCTTAATACCTTCACCTTTTTCAAATCGGTACATAAAAAGCTCACGAATTAAGCCTGTATGACCTTTTTCTGCAGAAAGGGCAATAAGGCATTGGCGAATGTCTGATGTTGGCAGAAGACCAAATTCGTCCCGGATACGCTTATTACTTCCCCCTGAGTCGCTCATAGTAACAATCGCACTCAGATTAACAGCGTAATTTTTAAGGCCACTGAGCGTAACAAACGTTCCTGTTCCACCACCAATACACACAATGTTTTTCTTAATTATTCTGTTGCTATCCATGTGAGAAGAGAGTATACCCCAGAAAGTACTAATGATGCAACCAAATACGCAAACCACTTATTGAGGCCAATTGAGGGAATAGCAAAGCCGGCAAAAGACAGCCCAGGAAGAGAAAATGCTGTCACACTAACTTGGGCAACAAAAACAGTAAGTAAAAAGAGAATTATCACGTTTACCAAGTATGAAACGAGACCAAATGTAATAACGTTAAGTGGCATAGAGAGAAAATGCAAAACAGGCTTAAGAAGAAGCATCATAAATGAGAGGATAATTCCAGTAAGAATGTAAACTTGCACACCGCCTTGCAGGTGGAATCCTGGTAATAGCTGTTCTGTTGCAAAAAGTGCAATGGTATAGAAAAGAAACCGGCGCAGAAGTCCTTTCATATCTTCATCATAGCAAACAACAATGATGTGGTCAAAATAAATTTGACAGTTGGTAAAGCTCACTTTATAATGAGTTTTCAAATGAGAAAAGAGCCACAAGTTCCAGATAATTTAGGGAGTTTTGAGGACGAAGTTGAAAGAGTCTCTCGTGCACAGCAGGGTGCTGAAGAGTTTTTGCATGAACAAAGAGGTTCAGTTGATATGCGTTTAGCCTTTCAACGACTCGCGGGTAATCGTTTAAAAGGTGCCATTTTTCGAGCTCGACATGCTGGCTTGCAACAAGGACTTACAGCCACTGAGACAGGCAATAAAATTCAGGAAGCAATGAGATTACGAACAAAACAATAAATCCTCTATTCTGGACATTTACTGCTTCTGTGTTATCATAGGAAGAATTATGCAAGTTACCTGTCTTCACTGTAAAAAAACATTCGAACTTTCTGATGCTTTGGCCCAAGATTACAAAGAATCACTTACATCAGAACTTCTCACCCAACACAAAAAGGAGTTAGAAGAGGCGCGTATTAAAGCAGAGGAAGCATCTAGTAAAAAACTTCGAGAGGAATTTGAATTGCAATTTAAACGCTCACAAAAAGATTTGGAAGAAAAGGATGAACGTAATAAAAAACTTTTAGAACAACTGTCACAACTTACCGATGACATGAGGAAATCAAAACAAGAAAAAAACGAGATGGAACTTTCAATGAAGAAAAAGCTTCTCGAGGAGGAGGAAAAGATTCGTCTTGATGCATCAAAGAAGGCTGAGGAAGAGCAACATACCAAATTAATGGCCAAGGAAAAGCAGCTAGAGGATGCACTCAAAGCAAATGAAGATATGCGACGAAAGTTAGAGCAGGGATCTCAACAAATGCAGGGAGAGGTCTTTGAATTAGAATTCGAACAGCTTCTTACCCACAAATATTCAAATGATAAAATTACACCCGTTGGAAAAGGAGTAAAGGGCGGAGACATTGTTCAAGAAGTTTGGGATTCAAATGGTAATTATGCAGGAAAAATCTTGTGGGAACTGAAAAATACAAAAACGTGGAGCGAGTTGTGGGTTGATAAATTAAAAGGGGATAAGCGCTCTATAACAGCTGATGAAGCAATTCTTATTACAGAGGTTATGCCAAATGATTTAAAAAATGCAGGATACAGAAAAGGTATTTGGGTAACAGAAAAACAATTTGTTATTCCTATGGCAGACATGATGCGTGCTAAGTTAATCCAATTATCTGGAGCCAAAAAAGCACTGGAAGGAAAGGACACAAAAATGGAAGTACTCTACCAGTATCTTTCAGGGACAGAATTTCGAAATCGCGTCGAGGCAATTGTTGAAGCTTTCAGCAACATGCAACAGGAGGTAGAGAAAGAAAAACGGTATTTTGCCAACAAATGGTCTCGAGATGAAAAGAATATTCGTATGGTTATCGATAGCACATTGGGTATGCATGGAGATTTAAAGGGAATTATTGGAAACTCGCTACCTCAAATTAAGGAACTAGATCTTCTTGAAGATGGAAATTAATACTCTAGAGCATTAGTACTACTATTGCTCCTATAACAACCGCTGCTGCACCCGCAACTCCAATACCTACAACAAGATTACCAGGTCCTGTTGGAGGAAGTGTTGGCTTAGGTGTTGCTGATGGTCCGGGTGTACTTGTTGGACCAGGCGTTGGTGTAGCAGTCACTGTCTGACAATCGGAATCCTGAGAGCATGAATCGCTTCCTTGTCCATCAACAACGACACACGCATTATTTTGACACGCTTTATGCTGTGATGGTGTTGTCGTTGGAGTAACCGTTGGTGTTGGTGTATCTGTAGGCGTTGCTGTTGGCGTAATTGTTTCGCAACTTTTTCCTGAATGACACCACGATGCATTATTATTCGTATTACCAAGAGAAGCAAGATCTAAGCTTATTCCACAAAGTTGCTTGTCTGGGTTATCGTTGCTAAATACTTGAAATCCAAAGTCATTTTGGTAATATCCACACGCTTGACCTACAAATTCACTTGTTGGTGTTTTTACTGCAGACGTTGCTGTTGTATAGGCAGCACCATTACCTGTTATTCCTCCTTCTCCTGCGTGAATCGAACCATTTGAAAGACATGGGGCATGAGGATCCTCCGTAGGACACCAATATTGTGCCCAAGCCCACTTAACACGGTAAGCACCCGATGATCCTGACTGTGCCTTTAGAATAATGCTTGTTTGAAAGGATGTCAGGCCACTTCTTATATATCCTGAATCAGCAGTACAGCTAGGTGTCTCTGATGCTGCGCTCAAGAGAACCGTAAGGGAAGATCCACAGGCATAATGCTGCTCTTTAGGTACTTGCTGAGCTGCATGATTTTCACTTGTTTGCTGTTGCTGTACACCAAACCAAATAGTTAATGGAATAGCAACAAGAAGAAAAAGAATAAGACCAACCGCTAAAAACTTTTGTACTTGTTGAGACATAGAAAATAAATACACACACGATTTCTCGTGCTATTTTTAGCTTAGGACGAATAGATGACACTTGTCAATCAACAACTTTCTGAGACAATACAAATATATGAGTAAAACAACCACAATCATCTCAGTACTTTTTTGTTTGGTATTTTCTTACACACTATTTTCTGCAATTAAAACATCTGCCACACTAGAACCTGATTTTAGTATTTTTTATTATGCGTCTCGTGACGCATCTCATGGCAGTAATCCCTACATAGACCATACATTGTTTACCCAATTTAATTATCCACTTGCAACAACGCTTCTTTTTATTCCAATAACATTCCTTTCCTACGTAACAGCACAAAGCGTATTTACGCTCCTTTCACTCATAGCAATCGGGTGCATTGTGTATTCTTCTTTTATCCTTACCAAGAAAAAAATAACCATATCATATTTTTTACTTGCAGCAATTTTTGTTTTACTGCCATTCCCAACAAAATTTACCCTTGGCATGGGACAAACAAATCTATTGGCATATGGACTTCTTTTGTTGGGATTTGTGTTTTATAAAAAGAAATTCTTGGTTAGTTGTATATTACTCATCTTGGCAGTACTTCTCAAACCAATTCTTGCAACACTATTTATTATTTTTCTTTTTGAAAAAGAATGGAGATATTTTTTCGTAATCTGCATAGGAATTGTTGTGATAATAGCGATAACGCCTTTTCTTTTCCATCAACCCCAGGCAAATCTACTATTTTTACACAATCTACTCCATCAAAGCTATGCAGGAAGGGAAGTCTATTATAACCAGGGATTTCTTGGATTTATTTCCCGGATAACCTCAAATCTTATATATAGAGAGATGCTCAATCTATTTTTTACCGCACTGCTTGGAGTCTTTCTGATTGGCACATTTATAAAGCGTAAATCCAACACTGTCGAAAAATTATTCCTGCTCCTAACAACGCTTGTTATTTTAGATCCGCTGTCTTGGCAACATCATTTTGTGTTTCTTGTATTACCTTTTTTTGCTGTTATACAATCTCTACAAAGAGTTAAAAATAAATACCTTACATACAGTATTTTCCTTTTGAGCTATATTCTTGTTTCATGGAATATAAAAACACCAGCAAATTTTTCTCATTTCCCCGCATCAATACTTCTTTCTCATACCTTTTATGGAGCACTCCTTCTTTTTATACTTGAGTTTATGGTATTTCGTGGTAATAAATCCAAGGCTAGGAAGTAAGAGAATGTATCTTCATCTCATTTTTTGAAATATTCTTGCTAAGAAAACTCAAAAGTATTTTATACGTATCCATGTCAAAGCGATAATCACGAAGACTAAACTCACCTTCAGAAAATTCATCGCTTGTTTTTTTGCCAAGCAGACACCATTTGTCTACCCAAAATTTGTCTTTTGTTTTTTCAAATTCATTTTCTTCGGTAACAATAATAGGCCCATCAAATGGCCATGGTTTAATTTTATTTTTTGAAAAAGCAATAATACACCGCGCGTTATACACAAGAGGATTTTCCTTCCCAATACATGCCCCCTTGCAATTACCCAATCTGTATGAAAAGCAGCTTGTTTTTGTTTTTTCCAAACCTAATAATTTTTCACAAAGTCCGTATTCCTCTTTAAGAAAATGAAGATACTCCTTTGCTTGAAGCTTTGACTTGCAGGTTGCAATGATATTTCTTGTTTCATCGGGGTTAATATCGGTCAGCTCCTCAAGCTTTACTTCTGTATAACCTTGTGTATTTGTTATTTCTTTCAAGACAATCATCCGCCTAGCAGCACGAAGCTTTCTGTTATAAATTGGCTGTAGGGATTTAATAAGCTCTGACTCTTTGAGAAGTGCTCCCAACTCTCCAGAAGTTGAAATTGTTTCAATCCGTTTTACTTGTTGTGAAAGATTCATTTCTTTTGATTCTTTATAGTCACTTACAAAGTGTGAATAGACTCTGTCCTTTATACTGACGCTTTTCCCAACATACAAAGGAATATTTTCATCTCCATAAAAAATATACACACCAGGTCCTTCAGGAAGATTTTTTACCTCCTTGGTGTCCAAATGTCGAGGCAATGATGAATTCTTTAATAGATATTGCACTGCTTTCTCAAGAACCTCCTCAGATACTCTATTGGGTATTTTTTGGAAAAATTCCCACACAACCCTTGCATCGTCAAATGCGCGGTGCCTATTTTGTACAGTTATCTGAAACCTTTCAATAATACTATCCAAATTGTGATGGCGCTCCTGCGGAAAAAGAATGCGAGACAAACGTGCAGAACAAAGAAGTTTCGTTTTGTATTTTCTTTCTGCACGTAGGAATTCACTTCGTAAAAAGCCATAATCAAATCGTACATTGTGTGCAACCAATATTGCACCGTCTAAGAAATCAAAAAGTATAGGGGCTATATCTTCAAAAAGTGGTGCTTCTTCCAAATCTGATGCTTGAATGTTAGTAATTTGAGAAATAAAGGGAGAAATATATGTCTGTGGATTAATGAGCGTTTGGTAACGGGCTACTTCTTTACCATTTTCAACTCGAAGAAGACCAACTTCTATAATTCTATCTTTTTTAACCGATAGTCCTGTTGTTTCTGTATCTAAAAATACTAGTGGGGTAGGCAGCATTGGAAATTTATCCTAGCACATTTTTTTATAGAATACATCCTGTATAATGAATACATGCAAACTCACGTTTTATTTACTCAAAAAGGCTATGATGACAAGAAAAAGGAATATGAAGATCTTCTGGCTTCCCGCCCTGACGCAGTAAAAGATTTAGCAAAAGCTCGGGAAATGGGAGATCTTTCTGAAAATGGATACTATAAAGGAGCACGATTAAAATTATCTCAGGTAGATAGGCAACTTCGACAACTAAAACAACTTCTCAAGATTGCAAAAGTGCATGAAGCAAAAGAAAAAGATATTGTCGATATGGGCACAACAGTCATGCTAGAAAGCAATGGGAAAATACTAACCTACGAAATAGTTGGCACATACGAAGCTCACCCAGGACAAGGAAAAATCTCTCTCAATTCGCCTCTTGGAAGGGCAGTAGCAGGAAAGAGAAAAGGCGAAACAGCAGTAATGAAAATTGGGGACACCACAACCACATTTGTTATTGTTAACATTATCTAGTTGAACCTACTCTTTTCTTCTCATATACTTAATCTATGAATGAACTTATTTCTGCTGCAATTGGCGTTATTGTTGGTGTTATTCTAAATGACCCGCTTATTACACTTCGAGATAACGTCATCCGGACAATACGAAGATTTTTTGTTAAAAGGAAAAAGCGTCAAGCATTCTCAGGTCTTTTCCACTTTGGCAATAAAAATAGCAAATGGCTTATTGTTGATGGGGACGGAGAAGATATATACAGTAGAAAGAATATCTTTACCTATTTTGACAAAGAACCAATTGTACTCCCAGCGGAATTAGAAAGACGAAAGAAAACAATCGCAAAAGAAGAAGAGGAAAAAAGAAAGAAAGGCCTGTCATATCATTTTAATGGTGAAAATTATAAATTTGATAAATTTTCTATAAATAGATTTTCCACAGAAGAAACACTCGAACTCCATTTATGGTTTCGTCCATCCGATTACTATACATTCCTAGCAACGGATATGAATCTTGATGATAAGGAATTTCGGGAGGAATATTTTCCCGATGAAAACTGGACCAAACCAGCTCCATATTTTGCACATAGTTTTGGGATAAATTTGCTGATTATTACGAAAGACGAACGCATTATCTTAACAAAAAGAAGTGAAAGCGTGGGTACAAATAAGGGCATGTACCATATCTCTATGAATGAAGGCTTAAGTCGAACATTTGATAGAGGAGTTAGCAGCCAATCACCCGATGTGTACCGCGCAGCAGTACGAGGAATCGTAGAGGAATTGGGTGATCAGGATGTTGAAGCGTCTGATATTTCTTATTTAAGCCTCGGTGTTGATACTCGATATTCTCAGTGGGCGCTCCTTGGTAAAGCGAAAATTAACAAGACAGCAAAAGAACTTGAGGAATGGAGAGCAAACGGAGTTAAGGATAAATGGGAAAACGAAGAATTTTTTACCCTTCCTTTTGATGTCGAGGAGATTGTTAAATTTATTGCAGAGCACGATCCGTGGACACCCGCAAGTCTTGCTTGTATTTATCACTCTCTGGTAAATGAGTTTGGAAGAAATAAAGTTGACCGTACCATCGAGAAATACGTTAAGTAATTTTGCCTCTTGTGCCCAAATCAACTATAATATATCGCATGAAGGTAGTAATTGTTGGTAATGGTGTGTGGGGAAATGCTCTCTATTCAGTTGTTACGCAAAACAATAATGATGTAACTATTGCCAAAAGAGGAGAGAAAATTTCTGCAGATGTTATTATTCTTGCTGCACCTACTTCATCAATTCGCGACATTTTACCACTTATCAGCTTTCTTAATAAGAAAATTATTATCAACACGTCAAAAGGAATAGAACAGATAACACATCTCTTCCCCCATGAAATAGTAAGAGAAAAATTTGAAGACACGGTTGAGTATTTCACCCTTATGGGACCTTCATTTGCTGAAGAGGTAACACAGAAAATGCCAACAATTGTAAATCTTGGATATAAAAAAGAAATGAATAATGATTTACTAAACCTTCTTCAAACAAAAGAATTTCGCGTTATTCCAGTACAGGGAGTTGAAGCATTAGAAATCGCAGGGGCATTAAAAAATGTGTATGCAATAGCGTGTGGCATTGCAGCAGGACTAGGATACAAAATAAATACCAAAACGCAGCTCATTGTCATGGCAATTGAAGAGCTAAAGGCACTTTACAAAGGAATTGGAGTACATGAAGATGAAAAGATAAATCCCGAACTCATTGGAGATCTTATTTTAACATGCACTAATGGCAGCAGAAATTTTAATTTTGGTGCACTTCTTCCAACTCACACCATGGAAAAAGCATTAGAGCAAATAAATAGCACTGTGGAGGGTTGCAATACAGCAAAATCAATTGACTATCTAGAAAAAAAGGGAAACATACAGCTTCCAGTTGCGCGATTTGTAAAAGAAACCTTAGAAGAAGATAACCCGCAAAGTATACTGGAAAGATTTAATAAACTCCTTAGCTAATGTACCAACATTCATTTAAAATGTTATGCCAACAATTAGAGAAACAATACTGCGCCATTTAGATATAAATGCAAGATTAGGTAGTCATGCATCTCGCAGCTATCATGAAATGGAGCAAATAGGAGATGCTGATATTAGAGAACCAAATTTGGAATTACTACATCCTTGGATTCAGGATCTAAAACTTCGAAGACAAAAATATTGGAGAGGATTAATTAGACACACGACATACCCAGAAGGAACAGATATAAGTGAAAGATAACTGTGAGCCGGCTGTCCCAAGAATGGAACACCTTTGAATCCTATTTTAGCAGAATC
>CAYOZJ010000015.1:0-22433 GCA_964408485.1 uncultured Gammaproteobacteria bacterium | reverse complement strand
TTGCGGGCGTAGTTCACCGGTAGAATGTCTCCTTCCCAAGGAGAAGGTAGCGAGTTCGATTCTCGTCGCCCGCTCACGAGTCAAACTCGCCTGCGAGTATGATGAGTGGCAAGTCTGACTTGCCTTATATCTGTATTTTTATAAATAAAACGTTTGACGTTTTATGAAGTATTACGTTTATACATTCCTTAGTCTGAAGGATAAAAAACTTTATACGGGTTTTACAACTGATTTAAGAAATCGCATGTCGCAACACGCAAGGGGAGAGGTTACTTCCACTAAAAACCGCCGGCCCTTAAAACTTATCCACTATGAATATTTAAGTAACGAGAAAGATGCGAGAGCCAGAGAAGTATTCTTAAAAAGCGGGTTTGGAAGAAAGCAGTTAAAACAAGCACTAAAGAATACGTTGAAAAAAAATTATTGACTAATTCTCTACCTTTTGTTATAGTAAATCGTGCCCGGTACAAAATCAACCAAAATACCCATTCGGCAAGCTCAGGGTAAAAGAAAATATATCTTCGTCTCAGGTGGACTTATCTCCGGCATCGGTAAAGGCACTACAGCAGCATCCATAGCCTTACTTCTTCAATCTGCAGGATACACCATAGCCCCTATTAAAGTAGAAAATTATCTTAATTTGGATGCTGGCACAATTAACCCTATAGAGCATGGTGATCCTTTTTTGTGTGAAGACGGAACAGAAGCTGACTTAGATTTAGGAAGTTACGAAAAATTCCTCAATCGGGACATGGGCAAAAATAATTTTGTCACTATGGGTAAGATCTATACAACTGTTATAGAGCGCGAAAGACGATTTGAATATAACGGAGAAGACGTAGAGGCAATTCCTCATATCACAGATGAAATAAATAAAAGAATTAAGCATGTTGGAGATGCAACAGATGCAGATATAGTTATCATCGAGCTAGGAGGTACAGCCGGTGAATATCAAAACATTTTTTACTACGAAGCATCTCGAATTTTAACATGGAAAAATCCAGGAGATGTTATTCATATTCATGTAAGCTATGTTCCAACACCCAAGCATTTAGGAGAGCCAAAGACTAAGCCGACACAATTATCTGTCCGCACTCTTAATTCGATGGGAATTCAACCTGATTTTATTGTTGCACGGTCAGAAAAGTATTTAGACCAGAGACGAAGAGATAGATTTGCTCTTTTTTGCAGCGTACACGAAGGAGATATTATTTCTAATCCTGATTTATCCAGCGCCTACGAAATACCCATAGTACTCCACGAACAAGAATTCGAGCAGAAAATTCTTAAGAAATTAGGATTACCTGCAAAAAAAGCCAATATTACTCAGTGGCAGAAACTTATTGCATCTATTAAAGCAACAAAAACAAAATCTGCAGACATTGCAATTGTTGGAAAATACTTTGGGACAGGTGAGTATCAGCTGCGAGATGCTTATGCTGCGCTTTTTGACGCAATAGATCATGCTGCTTGGAAAGAAGGAATTTCAGTTACCACACGTTGGGTCAGTGCAGAAAAAGTAGAAGCAGCCGTCGCCAAGGCTTTGGCTGCCAAGAAAGAAGTAGCAGATGGTGTTGAAGAAGTAATAGGTACACCAGATGGCATTATTGTGCCTATTGGATGGGGGGAAAGAGGTGCAGAAGGGATGATAGCAACTGCCACCTATGCGAGGGAGAAGAAAATTCCCTATTTAGGGCTTTGCTACGGTATGCAACTTGCCTGTGTTGGATTTGCTAGATCTGTTTTAGGGTGGAAAGACGCAAATACATCGGAAAATAATCCAAAAACTAAACATGATGTTGTTCATCTTATGCCAGCGCAAGAAGATGCGATGAAACGACGAGCGTATGGAGGGACAATGCGGTTGGGTACATGGGATGCAATTGTAAAAAAAGGAACTCAGGCGTATGAATTTTATAAAAAATATGGAGAAATGAAAAATGTTGCTACAGGTCTTACTTCTGAGCGTCATAGGCATAGATGGGAATTTAACGACACATTTGTAAAGGATCTTGAAAAAGCAGGTCTTGTTATCTCGGCCAGGTCAGTACACGAGAAGTTGGCAGAGATTATTGAATTACCTAAATCTGTCCATCCCTTCTATATGGGTACACAAGGTCATCCGGAGTACAAAAGTAGGCCTCTTAAGCCACATCCACTCTTTAGAGCTTTCCTTGTAGCAGCCTCCAAACCCATAAATAAAGAAGATATTGAGATATAATCTATTGCAAACTGTCTTCTAGTGTTTTATACTCCGAGCATATGGCAGAGCAAGGCTCAACTCCCCACCCTCACAAAAAAAATCAAGGAGGAAATAGGATTTTCGATAACACTGATGACGTGGATCAAGCTCCTCGAAATAGACCTAAAAAAGCCTCAGAACGAAGAGGAAGGCAAGCTGAAGAAAAAGCTAAGAGGAAACAGAATAAAAAACGTCCTGGGAGGCGTCAAAGATAACTTCTTGAGAATTTCTCTTCTCTGCGCTATAATATAGCTATGATCACTGTTACTTTTGCACCTGGAGATATAGTTCAGGTATATCAGCAAATTCAAGAAGGCGAAAAAACCCGTACACAGATGTTTGAAGGAGTCGTCCTTCATATCCGTGGTCGAGGAGAAAATAAGTCTTTTGCAGTCCAAAAAATGGTAGGAGATATTGCAGTTGAGAGAATTTGGCAACTCAATTCGCCTTTCTTAGTCCAAGTTAAAGTAAAGGGTAATGTAAATAAAGGTCGAAAAGTCAGAAAAGCACATCTTACTTACCTCCGAAAGACAAAGCGAAACAACTAATCCCCACTTCAACCTTGTTATTTTTTCCAACATTTGTAATAGTGTAGTCATGAGTTTTCATGTTTCTAATCCTGTTGGAAAAAGGGGAGAAGAAATTGCTGCGCATTTTATTCATGAAAAAGGCTATTCTGTTGTTGAAATGAATTTTCGAAAAAACTATACAGAAATTGATTTGATTGCAACAAAAGATAATACACTTGTCTTTATCGAAGTCAAAACTCGTATCTCCGGTGCTTATGGAACGCCCTTTGAGGCAATCACAAAAGAAAAGATTAAAAATCTTACCCTAACAGCATTACTGTATCAAAAAAGTCATCCAAAACTTCCTCAACAAATGAGAATTGATGCTATAGGAGTAATCTTAGATGAAAATAAGCAGGTTGTGGATATAGAGCATGTAGAGAATATTAGTGGATTTTAAGAATTTCTGCTTTGAGATATTTAAGAGGTAAGTTCCTTGGTTCGAGCTTGTCTTTCTGGTCGTTTGCCTCTTTGTCTAGATACCCATTGTGGAGAAAATGGTCCTATCTCTTCTCTTCCTTCAGATAATCTTCTTGCAGTTTCAGAATGATTTACGCCTGGTACATTTGTGTCCATTCTGTCCAATGCGTCAATTCGTTCGCTGGTAATTTCGACAGTCCATGCTTTACGACTATCAATGTTTGTCATTTAAAAATTTTATATAAGACACATCTAAATGTCAATTGTTTTGTAAGCTTTTTATTCTATCTCTCAAAAGAGCTGCGGTTTCAAAATCAAGATTTTTTGCAGCTGCGGTCATTTCTGCACGAAGTCGCTTAATAACTTTCTCCCGTTCGTCTGGCAGAAGCACATCCTTATCTGCTAACTCCAAAACAAGATCAATTGGACGAGATCTGTGGGTACTTTCTTCTTCATCCTCTTCATAAAGACGTTCGCGAATTGCTTTCTCAATTGTTGTAGGGGTGATGTTGTGCTTTTTATTGTAGGTAAGCTGGACTATGCGTCGTCTTTCCACTTCTTTTATTGCCTCGTCCATAGACTTGGTCATAACATCTGCATAGAGAATAACTTCGGAGTTAATATTTCGTGCTGCTCTTCCCATGGTTTGGATAAGGGAGGTTTTTGAGCGTAAAAAGCCTTCTTTGTCTGCATCTAAAATGGCAACAAGCGTTACTTCAGGAAGATCTATACCTTCACGGAGTAAGTTAATGCCAACGAGTACATCGTATTCACCTTTTCTCAAATTATCTAAAATATCCTGTCTATTAATTGTCTCTATGTCTGAGTGTAAGTAGGCTACTTTTATATCCCGTTCTTCTAAGTAATCAGATAATTCCTCTGCCATTCTCTTGGTAAGAGTTGTGACTAATACTCGTTGTTTTTTTACAACTCTTTTTTGAATTTCTTCAATTAAATCCGTAATTTGTCCTTCAGTTGGTTTTACAATTACCTGAGGGTCTACAATGCCAGTAGGACGAATTAATTGTTCGGCAATGTTGTCTTGTCCAGAAAGCGATAATTCATACTCATCGGGAGTTGCAGAGACATAGACTGCTTGGTTAACTCGTGCCATAAATTCTTCAAATTTTAAAGGTCTATTATCTAATGCAGAGGGGAGACGAAACCCATATTCAATAAGCGTTTCTTTTCGTGCTCTATCGCCGTTATACATGCCTCGAATTTGAGGAAGTGTAATATGTGATTCATCAACAAGTAAAAGCCAGTCTTTGCTACATGCTTGCATGTAATCAATAAGAGAATAAGGAGGTTGTCCTGGCTCGCGACCATCAAAATATCGTGAGTAATTCTCGATTCCATTTACGTAGCCAATTTCCTGAACCATTTCTAAGTCATAACTTACCCGCTGGTGGAGTCGTTGCGCCTCAACAAGCTTGCCGTTTTCTTTGAGTTGTTCTACGCGCTTTTCCATGTCACTTCGAATTTGTGGAAAAACACTATCATAGGTTTTTGGGTCTGTCATGTAGTGCTTCGCTGGGTAAACAACGACATTTTTAAGAACTTGTACAGTCTCGCCTGTTAAAGGATCAAATTCAAAAAGGTCTGTTATTTTTCCATTACTCATGTCAATTCGGAGTCCGTGATCCATGTAAGCTGGGAATAAATCTACGCTCTCGCCCCTAACGCGAAATGACCCTCTACTAAATCCGTATTCATTTCTTTCGTACTGCAGGTCGGTAAGGCGAAGCAAAATATCGCGTGTTTCTATCTTCATACCCTTTGCCAACTCTAAAACAAACTTTCCATATTCAATAGGCGAACCAATGTTGTAGATACAACTGACCGATGCAACCACAATAACATCTTTTCTCGTGAGTAAGTTTGCCGTTGCGGAAAGACGAAGTTTATCAATTTCCTCATTAATCTCTGCCTCCTTTTCTATATACGTATCTGTTGTAGGGACATATGCTTCTGGTTGGTAATAATCATAGTAACTGACAAAATAATTAACGCTGTTGTTGGGGAAGAATTCTCTAAATTCCTGATAGAGTTGCCCTGCCAATGTTTTGTTGTGAGAAATAATAAGTGTTGGCTTTTGGACATTTTGGATAACTTGGGCCATAGTGTAGGTTTTGCCACTGCCAGTAACACCAAGAAGGACTTGGTTTTCTTTCTTTTCTTCTATACCTTTGGAAAGTTGTTCAATTGCTTGAGGCTGGTCTCCAGCAGGTTTAAATTTGGAAGTAAGTTGAAATTTCATTTTTCTATTTTACCATACAGAGCATATACCTGAAATTGACTTTATTTTTCGAAAAGTATATTATGGGACAAGTGAAGACAATAACAGCAGATAGAGAAAGGCAGTTGTATGCACTTCAGGACATTAGACATGCGGTTCAAAGAGAGTTTAGTGCACCAGCAGGTGAAAGAAGAAGAGATGCCCAAGATGGCCTTTCTATTGCACTGAATGGAGCGCGCTCACTTTCTCTAGAACAAAAGCAAAGAGCAGCACGACTTTCACCAATAGCAAAAGGGTGGTAATTGAAGCTTCATTCTTTTGATCTCCTTTGTTTATAAAAAGATCTTCTCTGATCGGTTGACAAAAATACCCGAAATATTCGAATATATTAATAGAACTATGTCAGGTGTTTTATACAGAAAAGAAAGAGAAGTATTGGAATTTATTGTCCAATTTCAGAATCAATACGGGTATTCCCCAACGCTTACCGAAATTGCTGGAGCAACAGGACATAGAGCAAATTCCACTGTTCACTCACTTATCGCATCTCTTGTCGACAAAGGATACATCCAAAAAGTAGAGGGTAATGCGAGGGTGCTCAAGGTAATTGATGACAAAATAAATAGTACTATGCGTGGAAACAGTGTAAGTATAGAACTTCCCCTTATGGGTTTTATCGCTGCAGGAAGACCGTTAGAGCCTCATACTGATCCAAATGCAACCTTTCAGGTATCAGCAAGCATGCTTTCTGGTCAAAAAACAGCATACGTTTTGCAGGTAAAGGGTGAGTCGCTTATTGAGGATGGAATTCTGGATGGGGATTACGTTGTTATTGAAAAGGATAAAGAAGTCCATAATGGCGATATTGTTGTTGCACTTGTGGATGACAATTTAGCAACGCTTAAGAAGTTTTACAAAGAAAATGATACTGTTGTCCTTCGTCCAGCTAACTCTTCCATGCAACCTATCTATCCAACAAGACTTACTATCCAAGGCCGCGTTGTGGGACTTGTGAGGAGATTTATCTAATTTCTTTCTGTTCGTTGAGCTTTATCTGCCCGCTTTCTATTTCTTAGTGTCCTATATCCTTGAGCTGTATTTCGAAAATCTTCTACTCCTTTTCCTGAATTTGGCAATTCTGACATTTTGAATAGAATACAAAAAAAACAAACTGTGAGTCAAGGTAATTCGCAGATTCATCTAGCTTGCCAAAACTTTTCTTATAGGGTATAATTTCTGAATGACACATTCAACGAGGAATCCTGAGAATATTGCAAGAGCAAAAGAAAAATTTGCTCTAAAACAAAGAAAGGTAGAGGAAGCAAGAGCAAGGAGAAGTGCTGCTCAAAAGACTATTTCAACGAGAAGAAGTCTTGATCAAATTGCAACGTTTGAAGATCCGAAAACATTTCACGTATTGGTTGCTGATGGTTTACGAGGAAATCACTAGATTATTTCTTCCCCAACTTCACAATCTTCAACTTGTGGTTAATGTACCAGAGAACTCCAATAACAAATACAGCAACAATTACTAATTGGAATTTCCTAAAGTATGGTTCCCAAGAATTCCAATTTGTACCTAAGTAATATCCAATCCATGTTAGAAATGTAGACCACAAGAAAGATCCAAGAGCTGTATACAGACTAAATTTCCAAATATTCATTCCAGATAGTCCTGCAGGGAGAGAAATAAATGTTCTGACAGCGGGGAGAAGTCTACTAAAAAATGCTATTGGATTACCGTACTTTCCAAACCAACTCACGGCTCTTGTGTATTCGTGCTCTGAGATAAGGACAAATTTGCCGTACTTTCGAATAAGCGTCAGAATCACACTTTCTTCCAGATAAAATCCAATTGCATAGGAAATAAGTGAGCCAACTAAATTTCCAATTGTGCCTGTAAGAACAACAAGCCAGAAATTAAGATGTCCCCCTTGAGCCAAGAATCCTGCAAATGGCATGGTTACTTCTGATGGGATAGGAAGAAGAGCAGATTCTAATGTCATTAAGACAAAGACGCCTGCGTAGCCAAGACTTTGAATGAGATGTATAATAAGGCCAGACAATTGTTGGATCATAGTTTCTTTGTCATTCCTGACTTGATCAGAAATCTATATAAATAAGGAACTGGATCCCGCATCAAGTGCGGGATGACATTAGTATTATATGGGAAATTTATATATAGTTGCAACACCGATTGGCAATATTCAGGACATTTCTCTTCGTGCAGCGCGCACACTCTTAACTGCAGATATTATCGCGTGCGAGGATACGCGAAAGACTGGAATTTTGCTTAAAGAAATTGAAAAATTGTTTAGTGGATATCAGGAGAGAAACAAGCCTCGTCTTTTGTCCTATTATGACCAGACAGAGCTTCAAAAATTGCCTGAAATTGTAGAGCTTTTAGAGTCTGGGAAAGATGTCGTCTTGGTATCTGATGCTGGGACTCCAACTATTTCAGATCCAGGATTTAAGTTAATTAGAGAATGTGTTGCAAAAGGAATTGATGTAAAAACGATTCCTGGTCCATCGGCAGTTACTGCAGCGCTGAGTATATCTGGGCTACCAACAGATAGATTTTTCTTTGTTGGATACCCTCCAAAAAAAGACGGACATAGAATGGACTTTTGGGAAGAATTAAAAAATGCAAAGACAGATCTTAAGACAACAATTATTCTTTATGAAGCACCACATAGGATAAAGCAAACAATTGATGAAATGATTTCACTATTCGGTCAAGAGCAGTATGTTGTTTTTGCCAGAGAACTTACCAAATTGTATGAAGAAACCAGACGGGGAAGTCTGGAGGAGATGAAAAAGCATTTTAGTTCAACCGAGCCAAAAGGAGAGTTTGTAATACTTTTCTAAATGAGTAGAACAGATAGAGTTTTAGATGCTTATACTAAATTAGTTGACGCAGCGGCCAGTCAATTAGGATTTAAGTTAGGGGGAGATAGAAGAATTTTAGATAGTCACTTAAGAAGAAGATTTCCAGGAAAACATCCACATCTTACAATCAGTGCTGCAGAACGAATAGCAGATATGCAAAGTAGCGATGAAGCACAACAAATTGCTACTGATGCATTGCAAAAAATTCTAAAAGAATAGATTATTTCAGTGTGTTTAATTGCTGTTCTATCTGAAGTAGTCTATTATATTTTGCTAAATGCTCACTTCTGGCTAAGGCTCCGAATTTGCAATACTCAGCAGATATCCCTACTGCAAAATCTGCAATAAAATTGTCATTTGTCTCTCCAGCTCTGTGAGCAACAATAACCTTTAATCCTGTTGAGCGGGCAACTTGCACAACAGCAAGACATTCAATGACTGTCCCAATTTGGTTTGGTTTTACAATAACAGCGCTAATTGCCTTTTTTTCTATTGCTGTTTGGAGTCTGTACGGATTGGTTGTAATTAAATCGTCACCAACAATCATGAGTTCTTGTCCTAATGCCTTGGTAAGATTTTCCCATCCACCCCAATCATCTTCCGCTAATCCGTCTTCCAAGTAGAGTAAGTGAAATTGTTTAGCAAGTTCTGCGTAGTACGCAATTAAATTATTGCTAGAAAGACCGGAGTTTTTGTCATGAATACGGTATTGTTGATTGGAGTAGAATGAATTTGCTGCAGCATCAAGGCCCAAGAAAACATCGTAGCCAAGACGGTAATTTGTTGCATCAACCGCTTCTTTCATAAGAGTAAGTGCGTCAAAATTAGTTGCAACTTTTGGGCTAAACCCACCCTCGTCCCCTACAAGCGTGGAAAAGCCGTTAAGCCTGCAGACATTTTCCAGGGAGAAATAAATATTACTACCCATTTGAATACTTTCTGAAAATGTTTTACTGCTTGCTGGGATTACGTGAAATTCCTGAAAATCTGTTGTTTCTGTTGCATGCTTACCTCCTTCTAAGAAATTAAAAAGAGGAATAGGCATGGTTAGCGCTGCTTTGTTATTTCCCAAAAATTGTCTCAGATAGAGATAAAGTGGCATAACAGAGTCTATTGCTCCGGCTTTTGCAACGGCAATAGAAATACTTAAAATGCTATTTGCTCCAAGCTTTGCTTTATTTTGTGTTCCGTCAAGTTCAATCATTCGCTTATCAATGTCTTGTTGCTTTGTTACTTCCATGCCAACTAACTTTGGAGCAAGAATCGTATTAACACTATTAATTGCATGAAGTACTCCCATACCATTAAATCGCATGGGATCTTTATCGCGAAGCTCAAGTGCTTCGTATGTACCAATAGATACGCCGCTTGGCACAGATGCTGTCGAACTTGCGCCGTTTTGCAAAACAACTGTTGTTTCAACAGTTGGAATACCTCGCGAATTAAGAATTTCTCTAGCAATAATTTGTTTTATTTTTGACATATGAGTTAATTTTTTCTTTTTTCAAATATTGCAACCTGTTGTCTTGTCTCGTCTAAATCTTTGGAACTAATACAAAAACCAGTAACACCCAAATGGATAAGTGTGTCCATGAGTTGCTTACTTGCAAGTGATTGTCCTGAAAAAACAACTGTCCTACCATACGTATGGGTGGCATGAACGATTTGTTTATACGCCCAAAGCATGCTTTCATCTTCTCCAATTTGCTTGTAAAGAGTATGTATATTTCCGATTTTGTCTCCCTGCATATGCTGATAAAGCGTGTCCGAATCAATGATTACTCCACTAAGTCCATTTTGCAAATACATATCAAGCATAACAACTTGTGCAGGATTTGCTATCTTCATCCAAATAGTTAGGGAAGGTGAGTGGTACAGCCCAGCAGACACACATAGCGATATAATTTCTTCAAATTCTTTTTTCGTATGAATAGCAGGAAGAATTATGCCAACATTCTTATATCCAAGAGTATTTCTTACTTGAGCAATCAATTGTAGTTGGTGTCTGTCTGTATCAGACGAAGCTTCGGGTAGTGCAATCATAACAATTCGTGGCGAAAATGCTTTAGCAATATCTTCTATATCTGTACTTTTTGAGTTGAATACTACCCCCTCACTGTATTCCGAAGCTATATTTGAAATGTCTTCTGAAGAGTCAAGATCAAGAAATAGCTTTGTTGCTGTGAGAGATACAGGTTTTTGTTGTGTTGGTTCGTGTTGTGGTGTAAATTCTCTTATTTCTGTGAGAAAAAGTGCATTATCTGCAATAACCCAATGTACAGACTGAGGGAAATAAAATTCTTTTTTTATTAATTTTTCAATGGTAAGAAGAAGCGAAGCATTTTTTTCATCTTTGGGAAGTATACTTCGCATAGCATTTTCTGTATGAAAAACACCCTTATCTTGAATTTTTGGTAAAAGCGTGATTGTTGTTGCAATTGGAGAGAGGAGTGATTTTTTAAGTTGGTTTTGCCACATGGTTTTAATCGTAATAATGAGGTTTGCTTCACCTTTTACTTTTTCATCTGTTTCAGAATTGGATGAAGAAATTGAAAGCTGTGGAGTTTTTATTTGGCCAACAAGATGAATATATGCTTTGAGTATTTTTTCTGCTATTTCTTGTGGAATTGTTGCATGGTCTATTTCTTTTACAATTACTTTTTTAAGCTTTGCGCTATCTTGCAAGCTGCCTAACAGGTGCGTTATTTTTGTATCCAGCTTATTATGCTGAATAAATTCTCTGTACGCATCTGTTGTAATAGTAAATCCGCGAAGGACAGGGAAATGCAGTAGTGCAATTTTACCAAGTGTTGCAGTTTTTTCTCCCACAAGGAATGCATCGTCACTATCTTTATCCCCCAACCAAATGAGCAGTTTTTTGGTCATACATTCAGCGTAGCAGTAGATAGCATAGGTTTCAAGTGTAATATGCTTGACAGGTAGTCTCGAATGCGCTACATTCCATCCATGAGAAAAGTAAGTATAGATGCAGGAGCTCAAGGCATCTACTCCTCTGCTGATGGGTTTTATCCAAGACCAAAGCAGGCAGAAGAAGATAGAAGAACAGGTGCACAAAAAGTTCCTCTTATTGGTGTTGGTCAAGATTTGCATGCAACAGCTATAGCAGAAGCATGGAGAAGAGCTTTTGTTACTCGCGGAATAAATACTGGAGAAGGTAAACCTCAAGGATCTTCAGGTAGAAAACCGATACAGTAGTTACATAATCCGCGTAGTTGGTTATATAAAATAAACATGACACATTCATCATTAGAGAGATCAAAAGTAATACCTGCGAGTCAAACCAAATTCGAAGTTGATAAGGATCCTTTTTCGTGCGATGAGAGTCTTACGCATTTTGCCAGAATTGAGGAGCCAGAGAGTAGTGGAGGAATGACATATGGAGGCCGTGGCGGAAATCCTTTAGAGGCGTTGGGAGTTGCAGAAACCAGTAGAAGGTATTGGAATTCCAAGCGAAAAAGAAAGCGTTAAACTACTTTGCTAATTCTTTTTTAAACCAATCAACCCATGGATTAATGGATGGATCCTGATTGTATCGAAGTCCCAAGAAAAGCGTTAACCAGCTTCCAAAAGTAAGTGTTTCTAAAAATTCTTCCATTTTTGTTTTACCCATTGGAAAAGAATTCAGCACTTCATGTCCATTTTGTTTAATAACATCTACTGTTAATTCCATTCGTTTTTTTATTTTTGGACTGTACAAATGAGAATTAAGAATTAAAAAATACAACTTAGAATCTTTTGGAAATTGAAGTCCTTCCATAAGGTGATGATTTAAATCCGGCACTAAATAAAGTGCAGAGAATGTTTTAGATGTTTCATTAAATTGATTGCGGAGAATTTGTGCATTGCCTGTTAGATGCTCGGCAGCAATAACAATAGGGATTCTATTCTCAAAAATTTCTGATTTCTTCAATGCCTCATTCTTAATGTCCTTAAGTTGGGTATCTAAATAAGCGAAGCTATCTGTCATTTCTTTGTCTGTCAAATCCACGAGTCCAAGTTTTTTGAATAAACCCAATAATCCAATAACGCTGTATCCATTGCCAAGACGAGGGGTAGATGAAAGGTTTAGCTTTCCATTAAAAATATATGCTGGGAGATTGTTGTCTTTTGCAAATTCTGCCAAAGGTCCGCCTTTGGTGAGGACAAGCATTTGACATCCTTTTTCTTTTGCTTCCTTTGCACAGGACAAGACTTCTTCTGTTGTCCCTGAATAACTTGTTAGGACAACAAGTGTTTGCTTATTTACGTACATTGGCAAATGATAATCACTAACTATTTCGATTGGGTAGGGAAGTGTTTCTCCTTTTAATGCTTTCAGGACAAGTGCTCCGTAAATAGATGCACCCATGCCACAAAAAATAACACTCGTAACCTTCTCCGTTAGCGGTTCAATAGGTAATGCCTTAACCTGTTCCCAGGCTGCTTTTGCTTGCTCATTAGCCAACGAAGTTGTCTTGTAGGTATCGGCTGGATCTATTTTTTTTATCTCTTCAGGATTTGTTAGATCAATCATTAGTTTGCTTGTTTTAATTTTTCTATATCTCTTGTATTTGCAACAATTCTCTCATCGTAGTCACCTGAAATAAACTTAATGTCTTTTTTGATTCGCGTTAATTGTTTTTTAATTGAGATTTGGCCCTTTTTTAATACTTCAGTATCTTCTTTGATAGGTTTTAACAGATTGGCAATTTGTTTTAAGTCATTATTTGTTAACATAGTTCAAATATAACACAAGCCTAATTTCTTGTTCGAATGGAGTTGAGAACTATTTCCCCTTCCATCCTCTGTTAGGTTCTTTTCGTAATTCTTCTGTTTCATTTGGTCTTTTGTAATCATCTTCCAATCTCCAGGTTGTACCGATTTCCCCAGTTGAGGCCTCAATAACGTCGCAATCTGTCACCGCATGGTGTCTGTGTTTTTGGCCAATTTGCGTGGTATACCCCAAGCCTTTTTGCATATGCACCACTTCCATTTCTCCTTTACTATTTTCTATATTTAAGTCGCATTCTCCACTAATAAGCCAGTAGGTTTCTTGTTTTTCATCATGGACTTGTAAGGACAACCGTTTACCTGCTTCTATGTGCATTACTTTTCCCATGTAGCTCATACCATCTGGCACCCAATGAATCTCAAATCCCCACGGTTTTTCTACCTTACGGACATAGCCTTCTGTAGAAAATGTGGATTTATCAAACTTACTCAAATCAACCATACTTGCTATCCTATCACTCTTGAATTATCTCTTCAACCAACAAAAACCTGACAATTAAGTAAGCACAATCCCTAAGCTTATTAAGTCTTGTTTAAGTATATTTGCATCAGTAAAAAGAAGAGATTTAATTCCAAAAGAATTCCCTGTATCTACATTAATTTGTGTATTATCGATAAAAACAACATCTTCTGGTTTAAGTTTTATAATTTCTAACATTTTTTTATAAAAAAGTGGGTCTGGTTTTGCCATTTTGTGATTTGAGGATATAACGACTTCATCAAATAAATCTTTTAATGGAAGTTTTTCAAAGTATTTCTCAACGTTATATGCAAAATTGTTAGTAAACAAAACGATCTTGTAATTTTTCTTTAGTTTTCTGACTATATCTACAACGTCAAAATACATCTGTAAATCATCATAGAGGGTTACTTTAAGGACTTCTGCGTCTCGTCCAGTAATCTCGGATAACGCACCATAAAACCCTTCTACAGATAACTCTCCCAAGTTCCATTGACGACTCTTTTCCTGAAAAACAAGATGTGTAGGATGTGATTTGGGCAAGGTGTTTACCCATTTTGAGACGTTACCCGGAACTATAACACCTCCCAAGTCAAATACAATTGCTTTAATCATTTCGAGAAACAATCTTTAAAATCTCATCATGCATCAATCCATTTGATACAATAAGATTATCATCTTTAAATGTCCAAGGTTTACCATTGCAATTTGTAGTTTGTCCATGAAGAGTTATTCTGAGCCTTCTTTTGCAATTGATTTTATTAATGCTGTTACTTCTGCAAGTTTTTCTGAAGTAGTTTTCTCATCATATGATTCCAAGTTAAGACGAAGCAAAGGTTCTGTATTTGACGTTCTAACATTAAACCTCCAGGTAGGGTAAGTAATTGCAATACCATCTAATGTCGATAGTTCTCCATCTTTATATTTTTCTTTTAATTTTTCAAGAATTTCAGGGGCGTTACTTACCTTAAAGTTAAATTCACCTGATTCATAACTACGCTGAATCTCTTTGACCACTTCAGACAATGGTTTATTTTCTCGGGTCAAAACCTTCAAAACAGCCACAAGAATAGCAACTTGAGACTCTGCATTTCCTGTTGCTCGAAAGTAAAAATGGCCAGATGATTCTCCTGCAAAAATCGCGCCTGTTTTGGCTAAATCCTGCGTAATAAATGCATGACCAACTTTTGTAACTTCGTATTTCCCACCAAATTCCTCAACAATTTTTTTAGATCCTAAAATATAACGAATATCAAAAAGGATTGTTTCCCCAGGATGTTCCTTAAGAAGTTCACGAGCAACAAGGCCGGTAATGATTGTCGCAGGGACAACTTGTCCTCTTTCATCTATAAAATAGAGCCTGTCACCATCTCCGTCTGGAGCAATGCCAAAATCTGCTTTCTCTTCAAGTACACGTTTCTGTAAATCTTTTAAGTTGTCGAAATTAAGTGGATCCGGTTGATGAGCAGGAAAGCTTCCATCCAGCTCAAAATTCATTTTTATTAAATCAGCCGGAACCTTGTCAAAAAGTGCCTGAATGTATGTCGCTCCCATTGCGTTGGCTGGATCTGCAACAATTTTAAATTTCTTAAGTTGTGGGTTATCAAAAATAGATAATGCATTTACTACTTCATCTTCTAAAATCCCTGTTTTTTCTTCAATTGCACCTGTAAATTTAGGTGTGTAGGTAGTACCGTTGAGTGCCATTTGCTTAATTTCGTCCATTCCCGATCCTTTTCCAATTTTAATAAGACCCTTTGGAGAATTGATAACAAATTTGGCACCGTTATATTCTGGTGGATTGTGAGATGCTGTTATCTGAATTCCACAATCATATCCATATTTAGAAACAGCAAAATAAAATGAGGGAGTAGACAGCATCCCAGCGTCAATAACATGCGCACCTAAATCAATAAGGGTCTGCTTGGCAACTGGATAGAGCATAGGGCCTGAAAGGCGCATGTCATAGCTAAGAAGGATTCTTAATTGCTTGTCGTTAGAGATTTTTTGAGTAAAGAAAACATAAATAGCTTTAACGATGTTTTTTATTCCTGCTTCATCCATCTGGGAGGGGTAGATAGCACGAATGTCGTACGCCTTGAAGATCTTTGGATCCATTACCATTTTCCTATTCTAAATCTCTTAGTCTTGGCTGTCAATATAATCCAATCATTCTGTCTGAATTTTGTCAGGAACTCTAACTAAACACTTTTATGCAGACTAAGCCAATAAATATAAGCGCACCTGCAAGAATTTTAGACCAACCTTCTTTCTCTTTGAGGAAAATAAGACTAAAGAGAATCGTAAAAAGTATACTTGCATTCTTAATTGCGATAGAATAGGAAGCAAAACCAGATTGTAACGCTAACGAGTAGAGAAATGTATATCCCGCAACAAAAATACCTATCACCATAAAGGGAATTACTTGTTTTTTTAAATCTCCGATATGTGTTCTAGCTTTAAGTAATACAAGTAAAAATAAAACAAAACTAACTCCAATATAATTTGCGGCAGAATAAAAAAAGGCATTTGAGTTAGTAACTCCCATTTTGTCAAAGATACTCCCAAAAGAAAGAGAAATCATAACAATAAACATAAGCCTTACGGCCCTGTTGTTGCGCAGGTGATGAATTGGAGCAAATACTCCATCTTTTGCGTGGCCTATCTTAAGTGCATAAATTCCCAATGTAACAAAAAGTATTCCCAATATACCTGCAGTTGTTGGGATCTCTCTTAAGAAAAGACTTCCCCATATTATGGTTAACGCGGGTGCTAAGCTTAGTATGGGTAATACTAAAGAAATTTCTTCATTCTTTAACGCTTCGTAATACAAAACAGTTTCAATAGGGGTTCCAACAACACATACCATAAAAAGTGCAAACCAAAACTGGCTATTTAAATGTGCTATAGGTGCCAAAAGTGATGGTTGAATAAAAAATGGGACAAAAAAGAAAGGTAAAGCAAAGAATCGAATAGCAAATCCTAAAATGTATTTATTGGTTTTGTGTATTATTCTTTTTTCTAAAATTCCTCTAAAGGAGTAAAAAAGAGCAGATGTTAAAGCGAAGAAAAACCACATACAAAAAGACTATATTGATAAAAGTAATAAGTCAATAGAATCCGGAAGGGGAAGTGTTAGTCCACCTGTTTTCATTCCTAATTCCAATTGAAATAGTTTGGCATGGAGGTTTTTTAGCCGTTCGGGAGTAAATAACTTTGTCTGTTTATCTAATTTTC
This sequence comes from uncultured Gammaproteobacteria bacterium, assembly GCA_964408485.1. Taxonomy (GTDB): domain Bacteria; phylum Patescibacteriota; class Microgenomatia; order Levybacterales; family UBA12049; genus DASQJJ01. The sequence continues at coordinate 5,586 of CAYOZJ010000015.1, read as the reverse complement.
CTTTTTGCCAGGGAGCCATACGAGATACTTCTGAAATAGTACCAACCTCACCCTGACCCTCTCCTAAAGAGGAGAGGGAGGATTTGGAAGATATTGCGAGCAATATCCTTATCTGCCTTTGGAGCATTACCAAGACAAATTCAGGGTCTTTATCTTGCAACGTTTGATGAAATTGCTCAATAAGTACTTTTCCATTTCCAGGTTTCAAACTATCAAGTAAGGCAAATATCGTTGATGGGATCTTAAATTCTTTAATTGTTACATTGTTAAATTGTTGTAATTGTTTGGGGGTGAGAGTTTTGCTTTCCCACACAGTAATTGCAGCTTCAGACGTGTTTAAAATATTGATTAATTGCTCTATTTCTTTTGGACTCTTTCTCTTGGAAATTAACTCATCTATGAAAACAATTGGTACAGTACCAAATAAATCACTTCCCTCAACAGTCTGCTGTAGATCAATTGACGTAACGCTTTGCCCCTCAAGCTGCTTACTATCAACTGACGCTTTCTTTAATTCAAAAAAATAATTTCTACTTGCAGCAGTATCTTCACCGTGAATAAGAGTTATCATAAAAATAAACGTAAAGGGTAAAGCGTCAAGCGTAAAAAACTTCTCGACTCACTTTGTTCGCTCGAAGAATATTTGTATATTACCACATTAATGCATCCCAAGGAGCATTTTAAATGCTTTTTTAAAGCTCGTCTCAAACATACTGGTAAAGTTATTTGGTTGAGGAGGAGTGAATTGCTGCAGCGGAAGATTTGCGAGTACTGTCTCTGCAGCAAGTACTGATTTTGGAGGATTTACAACAGGTGCACCCTTTACTTTAGGTAATCCAGCAAATGCATTGTAGACAGCATTCTGATTACCATTGGCATCGAAGAAAGAAAATCCGGTAAATGGCCCTCCGCCTGCTTGAAGAAGAAATGGAGCAACAGTCACAATGTCACTGCTTGCCCAGACTGTTTGCATAGCTGTAGATAGGTATTGGGAAGCTTTTTCCTGTCCAACAACGTCTTGTGCCCATCCTGTCTCGGTAATAAATACTGGCAGATTTTTGTTGCTGTGTCCTTCAATAAGATTTTTTTCGAATTGAAAACTTGTTATGCTTGTTTTTGCAATATAGGTAGGGGGTTGAGCAAACGCTGGATTTGGATAAGAGTGACTTCCTATGCCATCAATTTTACTAAAAATATCAGGTACAGCAATTTGCATACTTGAAAGAAAGAGATACTCGTCAAGACTTGTTGCTGTTGTTGCTGCAGCATTATCCAAACCCGCTGAAATAATAAAGAAATCCTGGCTTCTTTGCTTAAAGGTATCAACAGCATAAGAAAGAAGGTTGGCATAGGTAACAGGATTTGGTATACCGCCCCATTCATCTCCTCGGTTTACTTCGTTATAGACAATGATGTAGCGATTTTTTGTGGGCCACGTAAGAGAATTTAAAAAATTAGCAAAATCCAAAACATCTGCCTCTGTGGGTACTCTCCATACCTTTGTATTAAAGTAATCTCCTTCCGTTGCCAAACGAATAATAGGGATAACATGATATTTTTTAGCGGTATCCATAAAGGTTTGCCACTTTACTATATCTTTGTCTCCAGATTGAATTGGAATAACAATATATCCCCAATCTCCACCATTACTATTAATAAGTTTCGCTGCTTTTTGGACTTCATCAGGGAAGAGAATATGAATCCCGGCTTTGTTATTGCTTACGCTTAGCGGGTTTTCTATTGCCAACACCTTAGCAGGAAGCAAGAGGTAAGAAGCAAGAATTAAGAACATTGTTAAAATCAATTGTTTCATAGGGTATCTATCTATTATACAATAATAGTATTGTTCGAACGCGACCCTTCGGGGAAGGTAGTACCCTTGTGGTGAAGTCGAGAACTAACTTCTCGATTTCCCAGACTCGGGACTAGGTTCGCCGAACCGTCGCATCTGTTCTCTCGAAGAATAAAAGTATTTATAATGAAAATTGTGCATTTTCTTACAAAACCGCCAGTTGTGATGAGAATCGTGGGCATATTTCTTTTGTTTCTTCTTTACATTTACCTTTACAAACTTCTTATTCCCCGAATTAACGCATTTGGCTGTATGGATGATTGCAATAATTTCTTAGGGGGTTATTTTCTATTACATGGCCAACAACTTTTTTCTCAAATTTTCTTTAATCATGCACCATTTATGGCACCTCTTAGTGAGTTTGTCCAATTTGTTACACGCCCTCAGAATTTACATGAGATAATTCTTCGTCACAGGCAATTTGGATTATTATTCGACTTTTTAAGTGAAGTAGGATTACTCCTTCGATTTGGCATTGTTGGAATCCCATTTGCCTTGGTCTTCGAGCTTAGCAAGTTTTATTTAGGAGGGGATAGATTCTTGGCAGAAGGGTATATTGTGTATCCGTTGACATACGTACTAGGGCTTGTACTTAATAAATTTTTTAAGAAAAAGGTTTACTCGTTTGACTACATTGTATCCGCAACATGTACATGGTTTGTTATTTTTATGCGAGAGCCATACTCACTTGCTGCAATTATTTTGTTAAGCTTATTGCTGTGGGGGAAAGAGGAGAGGAAAATAAAGATTATATCTGGAGCATTTTTTCTTGTTTTATCTGGAGTAACTCTTCTGTCGTACAACATATATGAATTTTTCTACAATGTTGTGTACGTTAATCAAACAACACTCAAAGCAGAAAATACAGAAACACATTTCTTAAGTATCCAGTTGTATAAAAGTTTTCTGTATCCTTTTATTATCTTTTTTCAAGGAGAATGGCAATTTGTCAGATATATAGAAATAACTATTTCTTCTCTTTTTCTTTTTGTTAGTGGGTTTTTCTTTTGGAAGAGAAAATGGATGGTAATTCTTTTCCTTTGGATAACTCTGGGTATTGCAAATATTAGATTTGTATCTCCAGGTCATGAATACTACGGTGCGTTTCATTTGCTCCCTTGGTTTGCACTAACTATTTTTGTTACAAGCTATTTACTGTGGGAAATAAAGAAATGGAGTAAATGGGTAACTGTATTAGGGTTGGGTATTCTTGCAGCACTTGTTGTATGTATTATTTTTTCCAAAGGCTCCTATATTCATGACACAATTGATCAACAGACAGAATTTATTACTAACTACGGACAAGTACTTCAGGTAGGAAATGTTGTACATGCTCTTTCAACCCCCAAGAATACACTTTTTGTTGATGGATTTGATGACATGGTATATATGGTCGCCCAGAGATACTCTGATTACTCGTATTCATGGTATACATCCCTAATGCCGGAATATACACGGTATACAGATGCACGTCTCTCAATGTTTGCAAATAACCCACCAGATTTTTATTATGGGAATTGTCCAAAAGAAAAACAGCCCCATTATCTCCTTCCAGCAGCTGTTAAAAATGAGTATATAAATATATTCAATGAAGATAAAGCGTCTTGTCTTTGGGTGAGAAAGTCTAAATTGTCTCAAATCTCAGATATGCAGTGGCAAAAAGCAGGGGAATCTCTTTATTACCTTCAGCCAACGAATCATTAATATGGAGAAAAAACATCTTACCCGACTCACTGCACTAGATGGCCTACGGGGATTTGCAATACTTTTGGTTTTTTTTAATCACATTCCCACATGGTTTATTTTACAAGTTATTCCACAATCATTTTTCGGGTGGATTTTTGTAAATGGTGTCACTGGGGTGACATTTTTATTTATCCTTTCTGGATTTCTTATGTATTACATTTACCCCAATCCAGCAAGCGGAGTTGCATTTTTGCAAAAGCGGTACACTCGTATTTTTCCGTTATTTCTCACGATGTCTGCTGTTATGTTTACTGGCAGACAGTTACCCAATGCGTCCTGGCTTTTACTGCTGGGAATTCTTTTAAGTTATCCATTGGTAACTAATTTTCTTTGGACAAAATGTATCAAAAAACTCCCCACGCTTTTAGGGACAGTCCTTTTCTTTGCTTTTTTTGGAGTACAAATGATTGCTGGACTCTTTTATGTATTTTGGATTAACAAACAGTCGTTTGCTGCATTTTCTGCTCTTCCAATACTCCTCAGAGAGGGAATTATTTACATAGTAAATGCAACACTCACGTTGCCATTTGGGCAATATGTACCCATGCTGGACGGTGTATATTGGTCACTTGCATCGGAAATATTATTTTATATATTGTATCCAATACTGGTTATCCCACTTGTTAAATTTTTACTCCCAAAACCACTCAAGGTAAAAATTTTGTTTTTAATTTCACTTTTCTTTCTTCTTGGAGGAATTCATATGTTGTCGTACAAAATTTTTGTCTTAAGTCTTGTGCAGCCAGCATTATTTTTCTACTTTGCAGCAGGTATTATTTTGGCACATCTATATACCAACAAACAATTTTTGTTTAAAAGATTATCTACAGTTTTCTCAGGCAAATTGTATTTCCTTCCATTAGTCATTGGATTCTTAACAGTAATGACTGTACATGATTTATCTTTCTTAGGACAATGGATCTCCCCATGGGTACGAATGCTCTTTGCTATCCCAATTGCTTTTTGTGTTGCAATTCTTCTTGCAGAAAAAACTGTTTTGCAAAAATTGTTTACCACCAAGCTTTTACTATTTCTTGGGATGATAAGCTATTCAATTTATCTGAGTCATGGACTCATTGTTCACATTGCAGAATCATTCTACTCACCAACAAACTTTGTAACGAATGTCTTATTTATATTGGTTACACTCACTGTTGAAAGTTTTGTTGCATGGTACTTATATCACCTTCTTGAAGCACCATATTTTATTCGTGACAAACATGTTTTGCCAACGCAAAGAAAATATTTCCCTACGTTACACGGCAAAGTTCTCGTACCAATCATATGTACTGTATACCTAATTGGAGTATTTGCTGCATATCAATCAAAAGACAGATTTAACTTCTTTTCACTTGTTACTCCTATTTCGTATAGCAATTTTCTCGTACCTCAACTCTCAACACAATCTAAAAATATACTCCTTGATAGGAATCATCCGGTAACACTACAGATCCCTGCTAGTCATAACAATTTAGGTCTTCTGTCTCTCCAGCTTCACCATGCTATTGTTAAAAACAATCCTAATCCACAAGCAATTCTTTTTAGGCTTACAAAGAAGGGAAGTAATCAACCAATTGTTGAATCTACATATAGTCTAGATCAGTTTAACAATGGAGAAGCATTTCCATTTGGATTTCCACCAGTACAAAACGCCACAGGGAATACTTATATTGCTTACTTTACGGCAAGTAACATAACATCCACAGATTACGTTACGGTAAATACTACTTCTGTTAGAGCAGTTTACAGTGCAGATAAAAAAGAACTACTTACACATCCTGTGCAATTTAGTCAATTTATTTGGTATAAAATCGAAGCTGTTTTTAGTAATGCTGAAGCGCAGTTAACATTGCTTTGCGTACTCCCTTTTGTTGTATTTATATTTTTAGCTTTGGGAATTGGCAAGAAGAGGATTTTTGGGTATAATTGAGTGTACTTGGCGCGTTCGTCTAGTGGCCTAGGACACTTGGTTTTCAGCCAGGGTATCA
>CAYOZJ010000014.1:0-31213 GCA_964408485.1 uncultured Gammaproteobacteria bacterium | reverse complement strand
GAGCGGGTTATGGGATTCGAACCCACGACACTCTGCTTGGAAAGCAGATGCTCTACCACTGAGCTAAACCCGCATCAGCTCCTATTATATCAAAGCTAAGCATTTTTTGCAGAAAGATAAGCATTCTCGCAACACATACCTACTGTTAATTTTAGGGACTAAAATAGAGAAAATCCAATGATATTTCACCATTTTTGTGCTATAATTTTAGTTAGTTTTACAATCAAATTCTGCCTCAATATCAATTGATTACATCATGAAGTGGCTGAATAAATTTATCACCTTTAATGTCCTTACTGGAACGCTCGTTATCTCCACTCTTCTAGTACGCTTTCTGGCAATTCATATGTATGACCTACATATTGATGAGCTTATCTACGCATACTATTCCCGCGCTTTCGCGTCGGGCTATTTACCTTTGAGCTTTGAAACCTTTTTTCTTCACCCTCCAGGTTACTATACGCTTCTAGCAATTTGGAGAATCATTTTTTGGCATGGCCAAGATCTATTTACTCAATTAACTGTGCTACGCGGCCTTAATGTTGTTCTCTCCGGTTTTACCGTACTGATGATCATTTTACTAACAAAGCTCGTGACAAAAAAAACTAATTTAGCAATGGCTGCCGGAGCTTTATTTGCACTTGACCCAATTGCTATTAGAATTAATACCCGTGGACTCATGGAAACATCGGCGATGCTCTTTCTTCTTGTTGGATTGTGGCTATTTCTACACAATCTCAATAACCCTCCTGTTGGACGCAAAACGTGGTTACTAACAGGTCTTTTATTTGGTCTTGCAATTATTACGAAGGACGTGGGTGCTATATTTTTAGTCATTACATTCGTTATCCTATTACTTTTCAGAGTAGGTCCACAGGTAAAGACATTCCGTTATCTTATTCCAACAATTTTTCTTCCGTACGCAATATGGATTAGTATTTTAACATTCGGTGGACACTTGGGACAGTTTATTTCTCACAAGACTATTGGCATACAGCGGTTCTTCGGTTTGATTCAAATAACGGGATATAATTCATCCAGCTCACCATCGAGAAGTGATACGTTACTGAGCACTCTTCCTCACTATGGATCAAGTTACATCGTTATAGGTTTAGGCACATTAGGCATACTTTTGCTGCTTTTTTCAAAGGATAAAGATGTACGCATCTGGGGCTGTATCGCAGCAGCAAGTGTAGCAGTTATAGGGTATCTATTCGTCGGAGGTACCTTTGAAGAGCACTACCTCTATTATCTTCTTGCACCAAGCTTTATTACTCTCATTGTGGCTGCTAGAGAACTGCAAATGTTTATACCAAGCGCCTATCGTTATCTTGTCAATATGATATATAGAGTGGGCATAGCGATACTCCTTTTATTTGGCGTGATAACATATGTCATTAATATGTCCACTCCTGATAATGGTTGGCAGAAAACTATTGAATGGGTATATGCAAATGTAGCTCCAAAAAGCACAATTTGCACGTTTGCACAGGGAGAGTACATCTTAAAAGGAGAGTTCTTCTTAAACGAACATCCTTTCAACATATGTTCATGGCATAGCTTGTCGGATATTAACGCTCATCATGTACAGTACATCATTGTTCCTGAGAAGCTTATACAAGGAAATTACCTGGCACTCACCGCTAAAGATATCGCTGATCTCAAACCTGAAAGTAAAGTAGTTTTTGATTATACTAGTCGAGACAGTGGAAGATTTTTAATCCTACAGATAATGACTCGGTGAGAGAATATTTTTTAGACTCCCATACTTCTTTTATTTTTTTTCCGCAAGACATGACTATAATTTGTGTCGGGGACAGAGGACTCGAACCTCCGACCTCACGGTCCCAAACCGCGCGCTCTAGCCAACTGAGCTAGTCCCCGATATCTATCCTGGCTAATCTTGTACCGCGGGCGAGAGTCGGACTCGCATGCCATTGCTGACAAGGGCTCTTAAGGCCCCCGTGTATACCATTCCACCACCGCGGCAATTCCTTCTATTTTACCTTAAATAGAGAATCGCTTCAAGCTGAATCTATCCATGGATCGGAGGAGTAATTCCTGCCTTTTTTAAAGAATAGTCAAGCAAATCCTTCATATCATCCCGCCTATCATTACTATCCAAAATAATTCCAATTATTTTATGTCCTGAGTAATCCAAGTACGTTACTAAGCAAAGTCCTGCTTCCGGCGTATATCCTGTCTTTACACCCTTAACCCCAGGATAGGATGTGAGAAGATTTGTTTCATTTTCCAAAAAATATGCTTTATGGGTAGGTGTTTGAGGAATAGTATAATCAAATGTTGCCACTGTTTGTCTAAAACTTGGGAAATGAAAAAGACCATAGCGGGTAATGGACAGAAGATCCAGTGCTGTTGTGTATTGATTCCCATCTCCCTCAAGCCCTGTTGGATTGGTAAAATGCGTATGGGAAAGTCCTAGGGTTGCTACTTTTCTATTCATGGCTTTTATAAATTCTGCTCTTCCTGTAGGAAAATTGTCTGCTAAGACTTCTGCTGCATCATTTCCTGAATGGAGCATGAGTCCGTACAAAAGGTCAGAAAGAGATAATGCTTCTCCATTTTCAAGCCCCATACTATCTTCTCCAACAAGAGATGAAGACCGGACAATATAGGTGTCATCTGTTTTTAGATGCTCTAAAGCAACAATTGCCGTCATTATCTTTGTGAGAGATGCCATAGGATGCTCCTCTGTCGCATTTTTCGCAAAAAGCACTGTTGATGTGCTCACATCATAGACAAGTGCAGCACGTGCAGAAATTGCTGGAGCATTCCTATCGGTTGTATCAGCAATATCTTCTGGAACCGACCACACATCAAGTGTTGTTACCTGATCATTGTGAGGTATTGCAAAACTCACTGGTACAGGAAAAGAGAGTCGCAACTGCGTTAAATCTCCCAAAGGCTGAAGAATCCAAAAGGCTACACAGATAAGACAAGTAATCCCAACAATACTCAGTACATATACTAACCAACCCCGCATTGTTAGATAGTACAAAAAGTGCTCGTCAGGAGGCAAGTATCAATGGTACAATACGCATATGCTTATCGATAATGTCACAATTACAGTCTTTGGTGGAAAAGGCGGCAATGGAAGAGTTTCATTTCTTCGAAACGCTCAGACCAACAGAGGAGGGCCTGACGGAGGAAATGGAGGAAATGGCGGTAGCGTATTTCTTCAGGGAGTTGATGATATCTCTGCCTTGCAACACTTCCAATACAAAAAGGAAATTCGTGCAGAAGAAGGTGTTGCTGGCGGCAAAAGAAAGCAGTTTGGAAGAAACGGAAAAGATATAACCATATTCCTTCCTCTTGGAACAGTAGTAACTAACACAGAGTCAGGAGATGAATTGGAAATAATGAATACTACAGATTCTATCCTCATTGCAAAAGGTGGTTTTGGAGGCAAGGGAAATGACGAGTTTAAGTCTGCAACAAATCAAACTCCCAGGTATGCAGAAAAGGGGACACTGGGAGAGGTAAAGGAACTGCATTTCGAGCTAAAACTTATTGCTGATGCTGGACTTATTGGTCTCCCTAATGCAGGGAAAAGTAGCTTACTGTCTGTCCTTACCAATGCTCACCCAAAGATTGCAAATTACCCTTTCACAACACTCGAACCAAACATTGGCATGTTTATCCCGCAGGGGGCGGGAATGACTCCTATTTCTCTTGCCGATATTCCTGGTCTTATTGAGGGAGCACATACAGGAAAAGGTCTTGGTATACAATTTTTACGCCACATTGAGAAAACCAAAATACTTCTTCACTGCGTTTCTGTTGAAAATGAAAATGTCCTTACAGCTTACCAAACTGTCAGAGATGAGTTGAAAGAATATAATCCAATTCTCATGGAGAAAAAAGAAATTATTCTTTTAACAAAAACGGACTTAATTGATGAGAAAATGCTAAAGGAAAAAATGAAGCAGTTAAAGAAAACCAAAAAGGAAATTATTTCTGTTTCACTTTTTAACGATGTAGATATTGCAAAAGTAAAAGATCTCATGATAAGGCAATGAAAAAATTATTTCTCTGTTTTGCTTTCTTCTTTTTCTTTACAAATATTTCTTACGCCGCGTCAGCATATGTATTACCCTATCCTTCAACGATGCCAGGTGGAATCAGTTATAAATTCCATCTTGTGTGGGAAGAAGTTCTCAAGTTTTGGTATTACGGAGATTTTGGCCAATTTGAATACAATTTAAAAGAATCAGATAAATATCTCGTTGAAGCAAAAATACTTTTTGAGTACCAACAATATCTCTTAGGGTTTGCAGCACTCCAAAAATCAAATGATTATTTTACAAAAACACTGCCATTTCTAGAAAGAGCAAAAATGACAGGCAAAAACATTACAGACAATAGGCAACTTCTTTCATCTGCTGCACAGAAACATATCGAAGTACTAGAAAAAATGGAGCAGGAAACACCGGTAGTTTTTGTCTGGAACCCTGAAAAAGCAGCATCAAGCACACTCTCCATCCACCAGCTTATTGACACGGCGCTAAAGCAACGAGAAAAAGATTTATGACCCATTCGACACTCGATCCAGTGTTTGCTTCGCCGAAGCGGCACAGCTCAGGGTCATATTGAGTAAAATCGAAATATGAAGCATCTTTTATTTATTGGGTACGGCATTTTTCTGCTTTGTTTTGTTGGATTTTCCTATTTATTTATTGACCCAGGACTATTGTATTTGCATCCATTGTTTACAAATTTTTTTCAGCTACACAGACCTGCCACAACAGTAAGTTTTGTAATATGTATTCTATTATTTTTTGGATTTTATGCTTCCTTTCTTTATTTACTGCACAACAACAAAGTGACAAAAAAAGAAATTTTCTTTCTTATTGGACTAAGTGGGGCTTTTTTACTGTTTGCCTACCCAGCAATGCTATCGTTTGATATTTTCAACTACATCGCAACGGCAAGAGTAACATTTTTTTATCATGAAAATCCCTATCTTATTATGCCAACGGCATTCACTAATGACCCATTACTGCTTTTTATGCACGCGGCAAATAAAACTGCACTCTATGCACCGATATGGATTTTTTTAACTGGCATACCATATGTATTAGGTTTTGGAAATTTCTTAGTAATACTTTTAAATTTTAAAGTCTTTGTCGCACTCTTTTATATTGCAACTGTTTTACTTATTTGGAAAATGACAAAGGACATATTTAAAACAACACTTTTTGCACTCAATCCACTTGTCCTTATCGAAGTCTTTGTCAGTGCACATAACGATATTGTCATGATGTTTTTACTTCTTCTGAGTATTGACTTTCTTTTTCAAAAAAGAAAAGGGGAAGCGCTATTTTTTCTTCTTTTATCTATTGGCATTAAGTATATAACAGTAGTCCTTACTCCTCTCTATATATATTCTCACGTCAAAGAAATCTCTAAGGAAAAATTTTTCTTTCTTGCTACTATTTGCATGTATGCACTATTTTTTCTTTCAAGCCTAAGAGAGGAAATTTATCCCTGGTACAGCTTGTGGTTCCTTCTCCCGGTAATTTTTCTATCAAAAAATAAATTTCTTCCATTCATTAGTCTTGTGTTTTCTTTTAGTATGCTACTTCGCTATATACCCTTCATGCTTCTTGGAACATATTTTGGTCCAACACCTTTCCTAAAAATAGCTCTTATGCTTATTCCACCCGTTATTGCAACGGTAATGTTTCTATTTCATAAAAAGCGCTTTCTATGATCTCCATTCTTTTTCTTTTACTTGTTTTTCTTCACGGACTTATTATTGCAAGTCAACGAAAAACAAACGCGCTCATTACGATTGTTTCTGGATTTATCATAGGTTCTCTTATTTCAGTTTCCTTATTGTATTGGGTAACTTGTCTAACCAAATCTCTCGATCTTAGCCTTGTTTTATTCTTCTTTTTTTCAACGCAACTTATACTAATTTTCCGGACTCGCTATCTTCACTGCCTTCGTGTCCTGAAACAGCTGACCAAAAAGGAAATTACCATGGTAACGATACTTTTTTTCTTTTCATTGTATCTTTTCTCTAAAACATTTGGCTACGATAGCACCCATGGAACATTTCTCATTGCTTCCAATGTGTATGTAGATTTTGGTGCACACATTCCGTTTATCAGGTCGTTTTCATTAGGGAATAATTTCCCTGGAGAAGTACCATTTTTCCAAAACTCCGGACTACTGTATTATTTTTTATTTGATTTTTATACTGGCGTTTTGGAACACCTAGGACTCACTATTGCCACCGCGTATAACCTACTGAGCGCTTTATCTTTCACGTCACTCCTTATACTGATATATCAATTTTCTACGACTGCTTTCAAAAGAAAAGCGGTTGGAGTTTTGTCTGTTATGTTTTTTATTTTCTCAAGCAATCTTTCTTTTATATCCTTTTTTCAAAAATATGGAATAAATATGCATATGTTTTCTTCTTGGTGGCATACGAATGTTTATTTGGAAAATGTACCAATATTTTTTGCAAAAAATATTCCCATTGAAATTTTTTGGAACGTAAATACCTATATGAATCAGAGACATTTTATCTTCGGAGTAGCATTTTTTCTTTTATTTTTATTACTATGGATTACATCAGAAAAGAAAAGAAGACAAAATAATGCGACTATTATTATATTTGGGGTATCTTTAGGATTTTTGGTTATGTGGCATGCAATGATATTTATTGCGATTTACATTGGAAGTATTGTCATCCTCTTTTTATATCCTCACACGAGAAAACAACTTACCATAACACTTTTTATTGCAACGCTCATTGCACTACCACAAATACTACTGATTAAACTTCACTCCTCAAATACCGTTCTTTTTCAACCTGGATTTCTTTTGAGCAATATGCTTACAGTTAAAAATGAACTCTTGTTTTGGTTTCTTAACGTAGGTCTAGGTAGTATCACCTTACTACTTGGCTTCATTGTGAGTAATAGAGAACAAAAAAAGATTTTCTTTATTTTTCTTCCTCTTTTTATTATTCCTAACCTCATTCACATAAGTGGTAGGTTTCCTTTTGATGATCATAAATTTTTTAACCTTTGGATACTTGGTATGGGAATGTTTTCTGCATTTTTTATTGTGAAACTTTTCTCCAAGCATCTTATTGGAAAATTTCTTGCGTGTCTTGGAATTTTACTTCTAACACTCTCAGGCATTATAAGCATCATGGTTATTAAAAATGATGTCAATGCAACGTTGCCAGATTTTTCAAAAAACATATTCCTCCAAAAGGCAAAGGAGATTATTCCATCTAACGCAGTTGTTGTAACAAATGGAGAAATCTATGATCCCATAACTCTTATTGGCAAAAAAATATTTATAGGACGCGCACAATACATATATGTTTACGGAGGAGATGCAGCCGAAAGACTTCTTATTCAAAAAAATCTCTTGCAGCCCCTAGCGGGTGGGGGTATGATGGATACAATCAAAAAAAATAGAATTCAATATCTTGTTATTTACAAAAATGGATTTGCAAAAAATGAAAAAGCATACAATCTAAAATATTATCCACCAAGCCTTAAAAAAATGTATGAAGACACCAATGGCATTATTTACAAAATATAAGAAATTAACTTTTATGAAATCATGGGATTTGCTCCGTCGCAGTAGGTTTTTATTACTTGTCGTTGGAATTGCACTTTTTGCCGTGTGGCCACTTTTCCACCCTGGACTTATTCCTACTCATGACGGTGAATACCATCTTATTCGCTTTTATGAATTTAATAAGATGTTACTTAGTGGATATTGGTACCCACGGTGGGCACCAGATTTAGATTTTGGATTTGGTCTTCCACTTTTTAGCTATGTCTATCCATTACCCAATTATGTTGCGTCTTTTCTCCATGTCTTTGGCGTAAGCTTTCTGGAAGGTGTAAAACAAAATATGGTCATTGCTACAATTACTGGCGCTGTCCTTTTTTACCTCTGGGCCAAACGATTTTGGGGAAGTGTGGGCGCAGTTGTCTCGTCTGTTTTTTATACATTTGCACCGTATCACTTTATTGATATCTATGTCAGGGGATCGGTAGGAGAAGTATGGGCATTGGGACTTTTTCCAGGTTTTTTGTGGACATATACAGAATTTGTGTATACCAAAAAATGGATGTATGGGCTTTTTGCTGCAATTTTTCTTGCTCTAACAATTTTTTCTCACAATATTGTAGGCCTTATGTTTTTTATGTTTGCGGCAAGCTATATGTTTTTATTTATTGTTATGTCAAAATCCAAACGAACCATATTGCTTTATTCATTCTGCATAGTGCTATTGAGCTTAGGCATAAGCTCAATTTTCTGGCTTCCTGCACTACTTGAAACACAGTTTGTAACAGGTCTCCAGGTCTACAATATTGCACAAAATTTTCCTGATCTTTTTCAACTTCTTTTTCCATCATGGGGGACAGGGTTTTTTGATACCAACCTAACCAACCAAATGTCCGTCCAAATAGGAACAGCAAATCTTTTCGTTATCTTCCTGAGTATTTTTCTTTTACTTTTTTGGAAAAAACAGAAAGAAAAAGTACTCATAGGGTTTTTTCTTGGGTGTTTTGTTATTGTATTTCTTCTTATGTTGCCTCTGAGTATTTCAGTTTGGCAATATGCACCACTTATTCATTATTTTCAATTTCCCTGGAGGTTGCTGAGTCTTGTTATTCTTATCTGTGCATTTTTAGCAGGTGGAGTTATTGACTTTAAAAAACCCAAACTATTCGCATTGCTTCTTATTCTCTTTGTTATTGCAACAACCTATACCTATACACAGCCTGCATATTATATGCAAAGAAATGATTTGTACTATGTAAGTAGATCTAATTTTATCGACAGCACCAATAGTCCAGGAAATTCTTTTAACACCATTTGGAATACTCCTCAGACACGTCGTCCAATCCAAATTTTGGTACCACAAGAAAACGGAGAGTATCCAGAAATAAAAAAAATCTCAGCAACGAAATTTATTACACAAATAACAAATACTAAGTCTATTCAACAAGTCGTGAATGTATCGTATTTTCCAGGATGGCAAATAACTCTCGACGGCAAACACATTACCGGATATCCCAACCAACAAGGTCTTCTTGCATTTAGAGTACCTGCCGGGCAACACACTATTCATATAGCATTTCTTGAGACACCACTGGAGACATTCGCAGCTCTGATAAGTATCGCAACTGTTTTTATTCCTTTTATCCTCTTTTATTTACCGAAAAAAATAAGTAAACTGAGTAGATACCTATGGGAAAATTAATACTTGTTAGACATGGTCAATCGTTATGGAATGAAAAGGGTTTATGGACAGGAAAGACAGATATAGACCTAACAGAAAAGGGAAAAGAAGAAGCAAGAAAAGCAGGGGATATACTTAAAAATATTTCTTTTAGTATTGCATTTACCGCACCGCTTATTCGCACACGCCATACCTTAGATGAAATAAAAACAATTCTTCTAGACAAATCTTTTCCGGATTTTATTGCGCCTGAGCTGACAGAACGTGACTACGGTGAATTAACAGGAAAAAATAAATGGGAGGTAGAAAAAGAATATGGAGAGAAACAATTTCTCGCATGGAGAAGAGGATGGGATACCCCACCACCAAAAGGGGAAAGTCTTAAGGATGTGTACCAACGGGTTATCCCGTTTTTCGAAACGCAAGTCCTTCCTCGTCTTAAGGAAGATCAGAATGTATTACTCGTCTCAAGTGGTAACGAGCTTCGTGCACTTATTAAGTACCTAGAACATATATCAGACGAGGGTATTGTTACTACAGAAATTAAAACAGGAGAGGTTTGGGAATATTCTATAAACCAAGAGGGAAGTGTAATCGACAAAAAAATCCTTGCAACAAATACTAATCCTGAAAAACAATAAAATTCTATCTCTCAGAGAAGCAATAGCACCTTCAAGAAAAAGTAATAGTAAAGGTACTTCCTTTTCCCATTTCACTTTTCAGGGATACTTTTGCTTTATGTTTTGCCAAAATCTCCTGAGCTATGGCAAGACCTAATCCGTTTCCTAAAGATGCGCGAGATCTATCTGCCTGATAAAATCGTTCAAAAATTTTCTTCTGATCTTCCTCAGAAATACCTAATCCCGTATCAGAAATGATAAGAATTGGCCTGGGGTCTTTCGTTACCACTATCCTAACAGTCCCGTTTTTATTTGTATATTTTATTGCATTATCCAAGAAAATCATAATAAGCTGCATGAGTGAATTTGCATCACCCGTCAGCGAAACAGTGTTATGATACTCTGCCGTAAGAACAATGTGTCTTTCTTCAGCTACAGTGTGGAGCGCACTGACTGCCTCCTTGGTTATTTTTGTTAAAGAAACACTTTTAAATGAAGTCCCATTCCCAGACTCCATTCGTGAGAGAAGGAGGAGATCATTTGCCATTTTCGTTAACCGCTTTGATTGCTCATATACTTGTTCAACAACTCGCCGATATTCTTCTCCTGTACGTTTCTTAGAACGAAGAGATACTTCTGTTGCAGTCTGAATGGCTGCAAGTGGGGTACGTATTTCATGAGAAACATCTGCTAAAAATTCCTTTTGTTTAAGAAATGTTGTACGAATAGGAGCAAGCGTTATTCCTGCCAAAAAATAACTCAATGTCCCACCAAGAAGTAAAACAATCCCATCAACAATAATAAGATTTAGTAAAAATGCACCTCTAATTGCAATCAATTGCCTTTGTACATCGTCTTCTTCACTTGGTGTGAGAATATGAGGAACTCTACTATTAAAATCTCTCTGAACAATAATTCGTACGAAATCACGCTGTTGCCCAGTGTATAGCACAACAGAAAATGAAAAAAGGATAACCGCTAGAATAGCAACGTACCACGCAGTCAATGTGATTCGTGTCCTTTGGAATGAGTGAGTATCCATACTATTCTTGCAATCTATACCCAATACCCCTTGCTGTAATAAAAAGTGGTTTTTCTTTTGGAAATGCTTTGTCTATTTTCTCACGAAGTCTCTTCACCAATACGTCAACAATATTGCTCATTAAATTCTCGGAATAATCCCACACATGAGCAATAATCTGATCTCTTGTTACAATTGTCCCCTGATTTCTCATAAAATATTCTAAAAGAGCATATTCTTTACTCGTGAGCACTATTTCTTTCTGCGCGCGTTCTACTATGTGCGTTGCTGGATTTAATGTTAACGAACCAACACGAAGTATCGGATCTTTTTTTCCCTGTCTTCTTGCCAATGCCCGTATACGAGCCAGGAGTTCTTCAAAAGAAAAGGGTTTTATTACATAATCGTCTGCCCCGGAGTCGAGTCCCGCTACCTTATCTGACGTTGTATCTTTTGCTGTCAACATAATAATGGGTGTATCATTTTTTTCTCTCCTTAAAGTCTGACAGATCTCAATTCCTGTCATACCCGGCAACATAATGTCTAGAATAATGACATCGTAATCTTCAACCGCAGCTTGTTCGTATCCTCCTTTTCCGTCATACACAACATCTACCGCAAAATGCTCTTCAGCAAGACCTATTTTTATAGAATCCGCTAATGTCTTCTCATCTTCAATAATCAGTATTCTCATAGTCGTATTATAACAAAATCGTGCCTAAAATAACTTCACTAAGAGTAACTTATGTATATGAACGAAGAATGAATTATTTTCCTTTTGAGGCTCGTTTGACTACTTTTGCTGTGTTAACTATTTCTCGCAGTTCGCCATCTTCTCCCTCTATCTCATTAACTCCTGTCATTCGCTGGTATTCCAAAAGGTAATCGGAAAGTGCAAATTGCTTGTCTTTTAACTCTGCGCTCATTGATTTGATTTTATTGGAAAGTAACACATTTTGAGGCTGTTTGGTAATTTGTGCGCGTGTTGCAGACTTTACTTTTATTGCTTCTTTTGCCAAACGCAAATGCTCCTGGTATACAGCATCATTCATAAATCCATCCTCAAGCGTTTGCTTTTGCTTTCGCAGCTCATCTTTTAACTTATCTATGGAAGCAATGTGACTTTTAATAAGGTTTTCAAGACTTAGCATGACTGTCGCGTCATTTGCAACTGATGAAGAAGCTACCTCCGATGGAATTTCTACTATTTCTGCATCAATAACTTCTGTTTCTTCGGGGGACTCTACCACTTTGTCTTCATCTACCATAGAGTACTACTATACAGAAAAAATAACTAAAAAAACAAGGGGTATGTTTCTTGTTTTTTAGTAAAGTTAAACTTATAATCATCCTGTATGAAAAAAATGAGACTTGTGATAAGCCAAAAAGATAATGATGCAAATGACTTTGGTCCTTTCGCTCCAGATCAGATTGAAACTCAGTTTGCAGAGTTTATGGTTGGAAGAAGAAGAGCTCTCATTAGAGGCCTTTCTAATGAAGGAGTAGAAACACAAGGTCATGGCAAAAGTGCACGAAGACTCAGACAACTCATGCGAAAAGAGGCAAGGCGACAGCAGGCGAAAGATAACATGCCTTCAAGGACTCAACGTTCGAGAATACCTTAAAAAGGTGTTATTTTAAAAGTATATGGAGTCGTGCTTGATATAAATTAGTTGCGTAACCAAGACTTGTCATCATTTGCACTTGATACACCTTTGGTCCAACATCCCAAACAATTGGGTTAGATGAGCCAAATTGCCCATCTACTAATGTCATTGGGGAATACCATACTGGATGTCCATCGGTTACATTAAAAAGCTGAATTGATGCTGTCTGATTTTGTGTTGGAATACCGATTGTTGCCTCAAAATGAACTTCTTTAATATTTTTATATTTTCCAAAATCAATTTGTGCCGTAAGTCCTGGGACATTTGTCCAGGATGTTGCTTGTGTCGTCCCACTACCAAAGGGGATAAAAATTTCTTTCACTTGTGAGTCCGATTGTATGACTGTAGCTGCTGTTGGGACAAAGGTTGGGACAAGGGTAATAGGTACGCTGATACCTGTTGGACTTGGTTGTACTACTTTTCCGCTTTGAGCATCTGCGCTTTTTTGTTGTCTCACAGAGAGATATGTTAGATAGACAGTATTTGCAAAAAGAGCAATAAGAAGAATGCCAATAATTAGTACCGCAGTACGCACTTTCTGCTCATCTCGAGTGAGCCGCACGAGAAAGAATCTATCGGCAAATGCTTTTTTTCGAGCCATATCTATAGCCTAATAAAGAAGCAGGATAAAGTAAAGGGCGGTCTGGTATACTCTTTGGTATGAGTTTGGATCTTTCTGGCAAAATTATTCTTATCACCGGTGCAACAGATGGTCTGGGGAAAGAAATCGCCCACAGTGTAAGTAAGGCAGGTGCAAAAGTAATCATCCACGGCAGGACTTCTCAAAAAGTGAGTGAGGTAGTGAAGGATATACCCAACGCAACAGGTCTTGTTTGTGATTTACGAGAAAGTAATCAGATATCACAGGTGTTTTCACAAATAGAGAAAATAGATATTCTTATCAATAATGCTGGTCTCTGGCTCGAAGGAAGTATAACTGATGCAACAGAGGAAAAGATTATTGAACTAACAAATGTAAATATGCTTGCTCCGCTTCTTATCACAAGAGCGCTTCTTCCTAAATTACTTATGTCACCGTTTGGACAAATCCTCAATATCGTGAGTACGGACGGCGTTGTTATACCACATGAATACTTTGCCTCCATCTACATTGCCACAAAATATGCCATGCAGGGATTTACAGAGGGACTTGCAAAGGAATTTTACACAAAGAATCTTCGCGTTATGGGATATTACCCAGGTGGAATGAATACAAAACTTTTTAAAAAAGCAGGGAATAGGAGAGAAAATGAATCATGGATGTTTGATGTGAGTGAATCAGTTGATGCAATTCTCTATATGCTAACGCGTAGTAAGTCTGTCAATCTCAAACGGATGGACTTAGTTAAACAATAATCTATTTAAGGTATTTGTTAAAAATCTAAAGAATTCTTCTCACATAACAACGCATATCACGAGAAATTAAAATTATTTCTTTTCCTCTTTCGTATTCTTCAGCATTTCATCAATATGCTTAATCTTAGCTTGAAGAAATTCTTTTTTCTTTTCGAGAATATCCTTACTCATTTCGAAGTGGTGATTGCACTCGCAATCTCCATTACAACAATCGCAGTTATCACATTTCTTGTCTTCCATTTTTCTCACCTCCTCTCGTCATAGTAAAAACATATCGCAGTAAGATGAAAAACAAATTAAAATATATGAAAAATACGTAAGAAGAAATTACTTCATTGCCATGTCCAAGCGCCTTGCAACATCATCCCAATTAACAATATTCCACCATGCAGCAACATAATCTGGACGTTTATTGTAATACTGAAGATAATATGCGTGCTCCCACACATCTAACCCTAACAATGGAGTGAGTCCCTGAGTTAGCGGACTATCTTGATTTGGCGTACTCATGAGCTTTACTTCGCCTTTGTCGAAAACCAACCATTCCCATCCACTGCCAAATACTTTTACTGCTGATTGTCCAAATTGCTCTTGAAATGTCTTTACATCACCAAATGTGTGCTGAAGCTTATCTAGCAGTGTACCGCTTGGTGCTTGTCCTGTTCCTTTTTTTGGAGACATATTTTCCCAAAACATTGAATGATTGAAATGTCCACCACCATTATTCCTAACAATAGTCCTCACATCTTCCGGAACCCGATCGAGAGATGTAATTATTTCTTCTATTGTTTTGTTTTGCCAATCGGGATATTTCTCAAGCGCTTTATTCAGATTATCAACATATGCTTGATGATGCTTATCATGGTGAAGTTGTTGGATTTGACTACTTATAAAAGGCGCGAGTGCATCATATTCATACGGAAGCTTGGGGAGAGTAAACATACCACTACTGTACCACCAAAAGAAATTTTGTCAAGTAAAACAGCTAAGGAAGCATAAGTTTTTCATACAAAGATTTGTACAAAGGGATAATGTTTTTAACATCAAAATCTTTCGATCTTAGGAATGCCTGTTCTTTCATTTTTGCTACTTTTTCGGGTTGCGAGAAGTGTTCAACAATATACCGAGACAATCCGGCTATGTCTCCAAATTTCGCTAAGTATCCGGACTTGCCATGCACAACAACCTCTGAAATACCACCGACCCGCATTGCAAATACCGGAACACTACTTGCCAAAGCCTCAAGGGCAGCAAGAGAGAAACTTTCATATGAAGACGTAACAAGAAGTCCATCTGCAATCTTAAGATATGCATAGGGATTTTTAACCCGGCCAACAAAATAAATGAAATTTTCCTTCTTCATTAATTTTGCAAATTTTCTTGCTGCATCAATGTCTGGACCTTCACCAATAAGAAGCAGTACCGAGGGAATTTTTTTGTGCACTTGCAAAAACACTTTTAGTGTATCCTGCACTCTTTTAATTGGTCTAAAATTAGAAATATGCACAAACACTTTTTCTTCTGGTTTTGCATACATACTGCGTTTTATGGGAAGCGATGTACTCGCCATGAAATTCTGAGAATCTACGAAATTATTAATTACCAAAACCTCTTTTTTTGTTTTATATAATCTTTTTGTCTTTACTGCCAAATCAAGAGAAGGCGTGGTAATAATATCACTTCTCTCCAAAATATACGGCATAATAGATGGCGCTTCGTTACCTAATTGCAAAACATCTGTACCATGAAGTGTTGTGATAACAAATATATGAATACCCATTTTCTCCAAAATATCTTTTGCCTGAATAGCACAGTGCGCAAAAGGAATTGCAAAATGAGCATGGATAATGGACAATTTGTGTTTGATAACAGCTTTCACAATTCCGTCGGTAAGCGCTGCTTCACTAAGCGGATGGGTAAATAATGCATGCTGCAGTTTTTCTATCTTTTCAAAAAAAATATCATCTTTTTGCAGTCGAAAGGGGAATTCGTCTGCAATAAAAACAACTTTGTACCTCTTGTCAAAAGATAGATATTTTGCCAATTCAGATCCGACAATACCACTTCCTCCAAGCCAGGGAGAGCAAACAATACCAATACCAATTCTCCGTTTTCTCATTGTTTTTACTGTCTGCGTATAAATTCTCAAAAGCTCTGTATTAACCACGCGAGATGACAATGCTTGCTTCATCTTTAGACGAATTTCTTTATCTACTCTCAATCCGCTCATTTTTTTTGCTTTTTCGTAAACATCTTTTACCGATGAAAAATCAACAATATAGTCATCCAACCCTAGCATACGGAATGTTTCCGTTACTCCCATGTTATTGCCTATTAGTGCTGGTGTACCTGATGCAATAGTTTCCTGTGCAACATTGCCATACGACTCAAAATGAGATGGACATAGGATAATACCCATATCTGCATAGAATGCCCCTAAATCGGCTGAGGACATACCTTCAAGAAGGTGTACTGATTTTCGTAAGAATTTTTCATCTTCTGGGGATACATCTTTCATGTCAGTAATAACAGAGATATCAAAGTAATTATTATTTTTTTTATTGTATGTAATAAAATCTTTAACAAATTGAAAGTTTTTAATATGCACCCATCTTCCGACAATACCCACTTTCCTTGCATTTCCTCCTGCGGTAAGCGAAAAGAAGTGAGAAGGTATTGCGTTGGGAAGAATTGCACTTTGTGCAATTGGATGTCCAAAGACTTCTTTTTCTACAACCTCTTTCGCGAGTAGCGATGGGAAAATATATTGCAAACGACTGTTATCAAATGTTTGCTCCATTTGTTTCATAAGCAAGTGGGCAGATGAATCCCAGTGTTCTGTTTCTTTTGTAATAATTCCATGGTAATGAATAATTGTTGGAATATTGAAAGATTTAGAGGCTAAGTACAAACACCAGGGGATAAAGTAGGTACCATTAATAACAATTAAATTTGGCTTTTCTCTCTTAATACTTTCCTTAAAAAACTCAACGATGGCACCATATTCATTTTCCAATTCTTGTAAGGTTGATATTTCAGGAAGGACGTCTTTGAGTTTTCTGCAAAAAATGTCTTGAGCAATAATTGTTGTATTTCCATTTGTTTTACGTGTGTTAGTAATCTTATCCGATTGAGAATATTTTCGCACAATATCAACTCCAACGACAGTAATGTCACTTCTATTACTTTTTTTCAAAAATTGCAAAAATGATATTGTTGCTTGGGCAATACCGCCAACTTTGACCGACTGTGTGTTGGTGAGAATTTTCATTAATCTCACTATAGCACATTATTGTGATAAAAGCAAACTATAGGATAATTATTTGACAGCTTTTAGGGAGAAAAGGAGTGGAATTTGGGCCTTTGTATCTTTTAAGACATATTGTCCCTTTGCATTCTTTCTCATAAAACCTGGGAATTGATCATACATTGTGTAAGGAAATTCATGAAAAAATTCTATTTTTAAATTTTGTGCGTGAAGCATGCTAAAAATATCCTCTATCGTATAACTCCACTCATAGGTTTTTCCTTTTGTTGTATCATTCCAATCGCTGTAGCTTCCATCGGCATCATCCAAAAATGGTCCTTTATCAAAGTAATCGTATTGCAATGTAAAATCGTGACTGAGTATATTAGTAAATGGATGCAACTCGACAATGTAGAAAATTCCACCCTTTTTTAAAAAATGATTAATAAGATTTCCAAATTTTTTTAAATCAGATAACCACAACAACACTCCGTACGACATAAAAATAATGTCATACTTTTTGTTGAGCACTTTTGGCAATGCGTACACATCTGAGCAAATAAATTCAGCAGGAATATGCAACTCATTACTTAATGACTGAGCAAGTTTTATTGATTCCTCTGACACATCAACGCCTGTTACTTTCGCGCCACGTCTTGCAAGAGAAAGGCTATCCATTCCAAAATGACATAGCAAATGAAGGATTTTTTTGTTTTTTATATTTTCTAATTCTTTAATTTCGATTTGTTGAAGACTCGTTGCGCCTTTTTTAAATTTTTTAAGATTATAGAGCGAAGAGCGAGAATGAATTGGAGTAATAGCATTCCACCATTTTTTATTTGTTTCTGTGTAGTCGACCATGAGAATCATTCTAGCAGAGAAAAAAATATTTACAAGAATGTTTTTAAACTATAATGAATTGCTGTCATGTATTTTGTATCTGCAATATTGTGTTGCATATTTTTGACAGATAATAAATATTTTTCATGCTTTGGAATTTGCTGAAATGTCTTAGTGACACGTGCAATAAGTGGCTTTGACTCATTAACACCATAAAACATATAAACACATTTTGCTCTAATTTTTTTGGCAAGCGTTGTTGATTTAAGTGTTGAAAAATCATTAAAACGTTTTACTTGAAGCGAGGAGATATTCTTTGGATGTTTTTTTGGTAAATCTTCTTTAAAGAAAGGGGAGAGGGAGCAAAGGATAAGTCCCTTTACAGAAATTTTTGTTGCTGCTAAAAAGGCAATCATTGCACCGTAAGAAAATCCAAGAAGATATACCTGCACGCCGGAAGAGGCTTTAGCAATAGACTTTTTGTACACACGAAGAAAGTAGTCTGTATTTTCGGATATCGTTGAGCCCTTCCAGGGTATTGCTACCCGAATAGGTTGGTACCCTTCATTTCGCATAAGGGATGCTAGTTTTTTGTATCCTATATTACTAACATTGTGCCTAAATCCTGGGATAATGAAAACGATTTTTTGCTCTTTCACGCCTGGATTATACCAATTTTGAGGCTAAAATGGAAGAATCAGAATACCTACTTTTCCTGAAGAACGGCAAGAATATTATCAAAGGGATCAGTAAACCACGCAATATCAGGACCCATTTTTACGGATAATCCTCGCAAAATTCCCTTTTCGTCTTGTGGCATATCTTTCATGTGATATTGTTGAAATTCTATTCCTTTTTTCTTTAATTCATCAACTGTTTCATCTATGTTTTCTACAACGAAATTAAGAATTGTGTATGTTGCTGGTGTATGATTTTTCTTGTCGTAGATAAATACTGTAGCACCGTTTGGCAAATGTAGTTGAAGTCCCATATCCTTTTCCTCACTAACATGCAAACCAAGCGTTTCTGAATAAAATTTCTTTGCTTTTTCTAAATCTGTTACGGAAAATCCACTGAATGCACCGAGTATCTTCATCTATTCCTAGAGTACAGTGAAAATGCAGACTTGTCAATAATTCTCTTATTACGCCTTTCTTACCTTTCTCATGTACAAATTTTCTAGGGGTTTTCTACGATGAGGAAGATGAATATTATTCTTTGGATAGTTTTAGGAGCTGCCGCAGGATGGGTTGCAGATCTTATTACAGCAAGTGCTCACGGACTACTCGAAGATATTATTCTTGGCATTGTTGGGGCAGTTGTGGGAGGATTTATTATGAATATGCTGGGAGCGCCAGGTGTAACTGGATTTAATTTTTATTCACTCATTGTTGCTGTTGTCGGCGCGGTTATTCTTATTATTCTCGGTCGAATGCTTCACAGATAGACACAAAAAATAAATTATCAAAAACTAACTTCCGTCGCGTCGATTGATGGAGTTATTGTGTGAGCATTTGTTGGTTCTGCAAAAGCACTAATTACAAGTGTCGCAATAATTGCTACTCCAATTCCTGCTAGTCCAATAAGAAATGATTTACTCATAAAATCTCCTTTCATGAAAATGATAATGGAGAAGTCTGAGAAAATACCATGTTCTCTGTAAGAAATAGGTAATGAGTGCTTTTTGCAAAACTAATTACTACAGTACTCAGATGTTGTTGAGGATGCAAAAAGGTACGATGTATTGTGACACGTTAGTTGAGTAACCGGAACAAAGGTAATCTTTTGCTCGCGTAAAACAATATAGGTAGAGTAAAATTGCTGAACTCGTACTTGATATACTTTTTTCGTGCTTTTCATTTGCTTGTATTGTGCAGCTATTTCACCAGCCTCTCGGATATCTTTTTGAATAACAGCGTAGGAAAAAAGAGTACTATTCACAAGAGCAAGCAGAACAAGAAAATAACAAAATGTCTTTATATAGGCATTTTTGAAAAACCCAAGTACAGGGATTATTATGACAAAAGGTAATACCTGTAATTGGTTAACGTACCGAAGTAAATTAGGGGTAGGTGCAAGAAGAGAAAGTCCAAGAAGTAAGATAAAGCAGAAAATTCCTGCATATACGCTATAGCGCTCTGCCTGAGTATCCATAGCAAAGTACGCAATTACAATAAGTAGCATAACCATAACCACTAGTCCTGAGAAAAGAGGTCCGCCACCACCAACTCTATTGTTGTAAAGCTCAGCACTTGCTGCAAGCTCTGTGGGGGAGAAGGTAAATGGCATTTTTAATAGTGCGACATTGCTTTTACTTCTTGGATCTCCGCTTTCTTTTGATTGAGCATGGGAAAAGATTCCATAAAATAGGAGGGCAACTTTATTACTTTTTTGTAAATTATTTGGAACATTATTGTAGGTAACACTTCCCATCAGCGCGGGAATATTTGTGGGATAGAATAATGATTTGTGAAATACCTGATTTCTTCCGTAGGGAAGATAAAAGAATAGTGCTGCAGTAAGAAAAAAAACAATACTCAGAAATACTGTCTGAGTATTCATTGTATATATTCGTCCCAGTAATCTATTACCAATAATTGCAGCAAAAATAATTCCTAAAACAAGAGCAACAGGAAGGTGGCTATATTTTGTTGTCACCAAAAAAAGCTCGGCAATAATAAAACTTCCTATGGCAAAGTACGATGTGGAGGAAATACCAAGAATAACAAGAGATGCGAATGCAATAAGAGTAAGCTCATATCCAAATCCGTCTTCCATAAAACTGAGTGCTTGAATCATAAATACGGGTTGCACTACCAAACAAAGTCCAATAAGAATTGCGAGGAATGGATATATTCGCAGCTTACGAAGCATGCAGTACACCACGCAGAGTGCGAGAAAGGCAATAAAGAAATTCATCACTTTTGCGCTATTAATAGTATTTGTTACTGAATAAATACTTCCCTCTAACTCCCAAAGTGCAGATGGATATCCTTCTGCAAAGATTTGACTTGGCAACCGAAAAGAAAAGGGAATAGTTGGTGCCCAAATAGGATTCCATCCAGTTGCAAAGGCAATAACTGCTGTCTGATGATACCCTTGACCATCCCAACTCGTGTCATGTGTTGGAGCAAGCAGTAAGGATAATTCGGAAAATAAAATAACTGTCAAAACAAAAAAAATAAGAGGGAGAAAATGAATAGCTTTTTTCTGTACCGAGAAAAACGTTGTTGCATACATGATTAAAAGAAAAAGAAGAAAAAGTGCAAAAGAAAAAGGGAGAGTATACAACGTAATAGGGATACCAACGAAAAAACCCACACGGATAAAAAGTATTGCAAAGACCATAAATCCTAAACAGAGAAGAATGTATTGCTCAAACCATTTCATGTGGAATAACTATATCGAATGTTTTTTCCTTTCGCAAATTATTATTTTTTCATTCTAGCCTCAATTTTTATACCATTCCCTGATTCTTATCTAACCGTTACAAATTTCTTACGCAGAAAAACTACTATAAAGACTCGACACTATGTGGAATAGCTATTTACAACTTGATACGTATCAGTATGTCAAAACAAATCCATACACTACACGACTGATTGGAATTTTGGGAATTGTTACAACATGCATAATGGCATATGGGTTATGGAAATTTGTCCGCATTGACCTTTTATATATTTTGTTATTTGGACCACTTATCATTATTTTTGTTAGCAATAAGCTGCTCAGATTTTCTTTACAACTTTTTTTTCCAAAATTTGATATTAAAAGACACGAACAATTTCTTCAGAATTATTGGGCTACTCATCAAGAACCATCTGTTGATATTTTTCTGCCGTGGGCTGGAGAAGATTTAACGATTCATGCAGAAGTTGTCAAAGCTGTTTTCCAACTTAACTACACAAATTACCATGTATACATGTTAGATGACAAAGGGAGTGAGGAGCATAAACGTCTTGCTGAAAGTTATGGATTCATCTATCTTTCTCGTCCTAACAAGGGTCAATATAAAAAATCAGGTAATCTGGAATTTGGATATAAGAATTCACAAGGAGAATTTATTTTTATTCTTGATGCAGATTTTATTCCAACAAAAAATAGTCTTCACGATGTAATTCCGTATATGGCAAGTGATTCACAGATTGGTATTTTGCAAACGCCGCAATATTTCGAGCAAACAGACCATGTCCATAAACGGTCAATGATTGAATTTGGTGGAGGAAATATCGTAGAAGATTTTTACCGTGTCCTCATGCCATGTCGCGATGAATTTAAAGCAGCAATGTGTGTTGGAACAAGTGCATTGTACAGAAGAGAAGCAATTCTTAAGTTACATGGAACTCCAAAAGTACATGCAAGTGAGGATTTGGCAACAGGACTTCTTATTACAGAATACGGATACTACGTAAAATATTTACCGCTTATTGTAAGCATGGGAAAAAGCCCAGAAACGTACGAGGGGTATTTTAAGCAACATATGCGCTGGTGCAGTGGAAATTTAGTCTTTGCAAAATACTGGCCTCATGCACGACTTAACCTTATGGCAAGAATCATCTATATAACAAATCCTTTGTATTACTTGTCAGAAGCACTAGCCTTATTATTTTCTTTTCAATTTTTAGCACTTCTTTATTTTAACCCGTCAAGTCTCTCGGTATGGAATACTATTTATTTTCTTCCGTATCTTCTCTTAAGTAGAGTTATTGTTCCCCTTACTAAAAAGAATAAAAATAAAGTTGGTACCAAACTTGCAGCACTCAGCAACTCCTACACCTATCTCTACACCTATATCCGCATGGCCATAAAGGGGGTTCCAACATGGCAACCAACAGGTGTTAAAACATCTATTATTCACGAAGACTTTTTACGTGCCATGGACATGGGAGCAGTTATTTCTCTTTTGTATATTGGAGCATTCTTATTTATTATTGTAAAAAATCCTCTTATCTTTGGTAATTATAATGCGTACATTATTTTGGCGTGGACATTTTATTCTGTTTTTTGGCATAGTCTTTTTCTTACCCATGCGCTTCGCTACATCCATAAAGTAAAAGTATCAGTCCTAACATCAGATATAGAAAAGGTATTTCTTTTTACCAAGGCGCATAGCATTGCATTTGTTTCTTTTATTTTGGTGGGATTTACTTTTCTAGATATTTCCCAAACAATCCATACTCCCAATACCCCCATTGCCTTAGCTGTTAGCAAAACCCTAACCTATGGTGTACAAACAACCATCGCTCAACCCATCACAGCGCGTTTTGCACCACGTCCTACTCCAGCAGTGCTTGCTGTAGCAATAAAAAATGAAAAAGCACTTCTCACATTTACTGTTGCAAAAGGAGATACCCCAAATAGCCTTTCTTCTAAGGCTCTTAAGAAATATCTTGCCTTGCGTACCATCGCTCTAACTCCTCAACAAATGGCGTATGCAACAACAACACTCACACAAAGCATTTCAACAGATACTCTCAAGAGCGGACAAAAGATTTCCTTCAATATCACTACGATAGAGAGGTCAATTCTGGCAAGCTTTGAAGTCTATCCTCAGGCAAGTGTATCTGCAAAATTGTAATACATTACTCAAGTGAGCTTTTGTAGAGAGGCAATTGTAAATCTTTTTTTAAAACTGACAGGTATTCTGGAGATTTTTCCATACGCCAATCCACTTTTTCCCCACTACTTTTATTTTCATTAAAAAATATAATTGCTCCAACTTGTGAGAAATTGTTAGGAACTTGCACGGCAAGCATGTCGTGAAGCCAAACTGCTTTGTCGCCACCTGTCCCAGTAGGGGAAGAATTAACTTCTGACAGCATAACAGGTTTTTCTGTAAGACTGGTTAATTCATTGTATGAGTTACGAAAAACACCATTAAAATTAGTCCACTTACTCCAATCATGGGTGTTGCCCCAGTTATATCCATCAATTGCTACCCAATCGATATACGCATCTCCTGGAAAGAGCTTTGCATATGGTATTGTGCTATCACTACTGGTATTAAATGACAAAACCCATTGGACATTTTTTACTGATTCTTTCTGAAAAATATCATGCATGTGCCTCCATGCGAGAATAAAATCCTGAGGCGTACTGTTTTCCTTATCAACACTCCAATACATGTCAGGAAGATTCATTTCCCAGGCAAACCGAAAAAGAATTGGCTTTTGATACGATTTCAGATTATTCGCAGCGTCTGTCAAAAATTTATCACAAGCACCACTGGCAATAGTTTTGTATAAATTTGCATTTCCTCGGGGACACTCTGAGAAAAAATATGGATTTGCACTAATTATTGGCGTCCATCCGTTATCTGCAATTGTATTCAGTGAGATGAGTAATTTGGGGTTAGCAAGATATGCCCATTCCGAATAGATATTAACAATCGCAAACTTTTTTCCAATTTCACTTTCGAGAACCGTTACTGGTTGGGTATTAAGTTTTTTCGTATCATTGTCCCAAAACCCTCCAACCCATGCACCAACAAGTACTTTTCGCTCCATGGTTGGAGAAAGAGAAATAGGGGAAATCATAGACTCATGCATAGGACTTGATTTAAGAATAAAAAATGCAATGCAAGGAAATATCAAAAAAAATAATAAAAGAATTAGCCATTTTGCCATAACGATAGTAAAGTAGTGTCTATTGTGACAAATAAGAAAAAGAATACTGTAAGAAAAAATTCTTACACAAAACTTACAATCGTTCTACTACGCTAAGACTATGGCAACTGAAAAAAGAATTGAGCAAACAGTTATATCCAGACAAAATCCAGGAGTTGTTAGGAAAACAACGGTAATCGAACCAACAATCAAAACAGAACCTCCTCAGAAAGTATATGAAGCGAAAAAAACTATTTTTCGAACATATCAAATTGTTTGGTATATTCTTTCTGTTGTTGAAACACTTCTCATCTTTCGCATTGTTTTAAAGGCAATTGGGTCAAATCCATTGAGTGGGTTTGTTAGTTTTGTTTATGCCGTAACGAATCCATTGGCACTTTCATTTCAGGGAATTGTAGGAAATAGTATAAGTGGAGGAAATGTTATTGAGTGGGGAACACTGATTGCTTTGTTTGTGTATTTGGTAATTGCTTTTGCGATTGTCTATTTATTCCAACTCATCAAACCTGTTACTCCAGAAGAAGTGAATGATACTGTGGATAATCCGTAAGATTACTTTTCAACAAAGGTTATTGCAACACCTTTTTTGTCTGCTCTTCCTGTCCTTCCAATTCTATGAACGTAATCTTCAATTGATGCCGGCATATCAAAATTAATAACGTGCGTTACATCAGGAATATCAAGCCCACGTGACGCAACATCTGTTGCAAGAAGAACCTGTATATCCCCATTTTTAAATTGTGTTAATGCGCGTTGTCTCTGATTTTGATTTTTATTTCCATGAATTGCTGCTACACGAAATCCTCTTTCCATAAGTTCTTTTGTAAGCTTTTGAATACCCCATTTTGTCCTGCCAAAAAGTAAGACCTTTTTAAATGCTTCTTGTGCTAACAAGTCATGCAATTTGTCTATCTTTTTATAGCCATGTTCGATTTCTACAACTTCTTGGGTAATATTCTCTGCAGTCTCTTGCTGCTTAACCGACGCAGTAACTGGATTGGTAACAAAGTTTTGTAAAATTTCTTTTACCTTTCCGTCTATTGTTGCTGAGAAAAATAATGATTGTCTATCAAGAGGCAGTAATGAAATAAAATACTTAATATCTTTAATAAAGCCTATATCAACCATTCTATCTGCTTCATCCAAAACAACATTTGTGTACATGCCCAATGACAAGCTTCTCCCTTGCACCAAATCCCGAATGCGTCCCGGTGTCCCAATAACAAAATGGGGACTTTGTCTTAAATCACCAGCCTGTCTTTTCATGCTCATACCACCAATAAGAAGAGTGGAGAAGACACCAAGTCCTTTGGTAAAGGATTTTAATTCTTCATAGATTTGTACTGCTAACTCTCTTGTAGGAGCAATAATCAAGACTCTTTCTCCCTTATCGTTATAGACTTTATTAACAAGAGGGATAAGAAATGCAGCTGTCTTACCTGTCCCTGTATTTGCAATACCAATGACATCTCTACCCAAAATAATACTGGGTATTGTTTGTTGCTGAATTGGAGTAGGAGTACGGTATCCTTTTTGGATAATATTATCTAAAAGTTTTGGCGATATAGTAAAAGATGAAAAATCTGTTGCAATGGGAGTAACTATTTCTTCTGCATACACTGCTTTTCCTTTTTTCATTACCTCAACTGAGGCAATTGCCTGGCGTAAATCTCTTTCTGAAACAGATTGTATTTTTCTAGGACGTTGTCCAAAGTTTTTATGTCGGTTAAATTTATTGTTATACATATTTTTAGATTGAAAAGATAAAACTGCTTAAAGAAGATCTTTGAAATGTAGAAGAAAGATACGATTTGAAAAAATTTGAAGTTCTTATTATCTTTAACTGTCTAATCAAAATGATTACGTCTAAGCAGATATACATTTTCAATCTGCCACGCATAGTATACCAGGAAAGAGAAGGGAAGTCAATGAGACTATAAGACATTATAAAGTTGCAGAATCTCCTTCTTCTCAACAGTCGCTACACCAATAACCTCATCCCCTGCGCCGTAATATATGTAATACATACCGTTCTTTTCTATAACTCCACAAGTAAAAACAATATTAGGGAAAAATCCAAACTTTTCGTAATCAGTTTCAGGCTCAAAAATAGGGGTAGGGGACCTGTAGAGGATTTTTCTTGGATTCTCTAAATCAAGAAACATCACTCCCAATCGATACACATTTTTTTCGTCCACTCCATGATAGATAAGGAGCCAACCTTTTTCTGTCTCAATAGGAGGCGCTCCAATTCCAACACGTAAACAGTCCCAAAACCCCGGGCGTTTATCAAATAGTGGATATTTCTCTGGCCAGTGGGTAAGTTGGGTAGAATTTGCAAAAAATGTTTGGCCGCTACCTTCACGATATAAAAGCCAATATTCATCCCTCTTTGATTTTTTTGGAAAAAGAGAAGCATTCTTGCCTAAGATATTCGGCAAGATTACATCATAATCCTTAAACGTTACAAAATCTTTTGTTGTTGAGAGGGCAATCTCTGGTTTTTTGGCAATTTGCTCTACCCAATTTGGCTGGATAACAGCATCGGGAATTCGAGAAACCGCTGTATACACTATATAAAACGTATCATCTATCTTAACGACTCGTGGATCTTCAATCCCTAACTTTTCATCTGTATGTCCTCCTCCATAATAAAGGGGAGTGCTATTCCGTGTAAAATGAATCCCGTCTTTACTTTTTGCCATACCAATTCGTGAGATAGGATCTTCTCTCCCTTGCGCTCTATATAGAAGATAGACTTCGTTGTTATGAAGTACTGCGCCGGGGTTAAAAACAAGCATATTCTCCCATGCGTGATTGGAGGGAGTAAGTATGGGATTTTCCTTAGGACGCTTGAGTGTAAGCATAAATAAAGTATATAGGAAAGACTATTTGCTTTTAGTCACATCTTGCAAACTAAACGCTGCCATAAGAAAACAAACAATTGATTCAGCTCCTTGATTTTGATTTATGCCCCGAAGATTTAATCCATCATGCACACCCTTCGTTGATACGTCATACACATATCGATGATTACGATTTTTCCCAAAAAACCACGAAAAAGCCAGAAGTGCTTTATCGATGTATTCCTTTTTTTTAAGTACTTTGTTGGCAAAAATAAATGCATCTATTGCCCCTGCTGCCTCAAGTGGTTGTTGATCATATTCAGCTTTTTTTGCTCCTCTTTTATGCCATCCATTTTGTCCAACAAAATCAAAATATCCTCTTTGCAAGTCAAAGTTTTGCTTTGTGATAAATTGTAAGGTTGAGGTAGCAACTTCTTTATACGTTATGTCACCAGTTATCATATATGCTGCAAAAAGCGCCTGAGGAAGTCTAAAATTATCATAAGTTATCTCATCTTCAAACCAATTCCATGAAGGCACAACATTTTTTTTGTATAAGGCAATAAGAAAATCTGCTAATTTCTTTATATAAAAAAGGGCATCTGTTGCAGGGTCTGTTTTGCTATTAAATGCCAAAATATAATAATACAAACCTAAAATAGCAGAGGAAGCAGTACGAATATCGCGTATTTCCCCTAACTGCTTCATGCTTGTAACAAATAATGAATGGACAGCAGAGGCGAAGTGAGATGAGCGATTTTTATACAAATAAAACCCAAAGGACCACAATGCTTTTCCATACGCATCCGAAATATCCTCTGTATCATTCCATGTTCGCTCGTAACTGAGAAATGTATGGAATTTTCCGTTTGGGGTTTGTGCATGCTGCATAAAGCTTAGGTAATTTTTTACTAGCTGTGAGGTATAGGATTCCTTATGTTCTTCAAGATTGGAAGCAACAATAAGTGCGCGCGCGTTATCATCGGTACTGTAACCAAATCTTCTGTCCGGAATTGCATGATACGCGTGCTGCAAAAGACCAACGGAATCTGTCATCTCAAGCAAATACGATAAATCAAGTGGTTTTTGAATAAGCGCTTTTGCCACGTCACGACTTTCTGTCTCTTCGAGAAGCACATGCCTATATAATTCAAGATGCTTATGAGCAACAGCAGGCCATTGCATATCAAGGCTCAGCGCATGTAGCCTTTTCTCAATTGCACGGCGCTCTTGCGGATGTTGATATAAATCAATAACCGCATGTGCAATTGCGTCACTATTTTTAAATGGGACAAGAATGCCTTTTCCTTGAGAAAGCATTTCTTTTGCATATACATATTCTGTTGCAATACAAGCCTTTTCTGCACCTAATGCATAGGATAACGTCCCTGATGTAATTTGTTGCGGATCAAGATAGGGAGTTAGGTAAATATCAGTTGCTGCAAGGTAGGTTTTTAATTGTTCTAAGGAAACGTAACTGTTAACAAACAATACATGATCCTCCACATGTAATTTTTTAACAAGCTGCATAAGTTCTTCTCTATATGATTCTCCTTCTATGCTTTTTACAACCGGATGCGTTTCGCCAACAATGAGAAAAAGGAGATTAGGGATATTGGGAAGTGCTTTACTAACTGCCTCAATTGCATATTCTATGCCTTTATTGCGACTCAGTAGATTATTTGCTAAAAGGATAAAAGCATCTGGATGTCCAATACGCATAGCGGCCTCTTTTTTTCCAAGGGTAACAAGCGGCGCCCCATGGAGAATAACAGCAATATCTTTCAGGTCGAGTCCGTATACATTCTCCAGACGATCTTTTGCAATTTCCTCCATGACAATAATTTTCCGGCTCAGTCTAGCTAATTCTTGAATAATATATTTTTGATGATCAGTTGGCGTAAGAAGAATTGTATGAAAAGTTACAATGAAAGGTTTTGTTAATTCTTTTGCAAGTTCTAAAATATATTCTCCATCTTTACCGCCAAAAAGACCAAATTCGTGCTGCAAATGAACAATATCTGTTGGTTGCTCATTTAGCATTCGAGCTACCTCTTTATAATCGAGTACTTTTTCTTGTCGAATTGTTTTGATAACCGGATTTGTATAGGTAAGCGGAATTGTTGGATGCTCCATCGCAACAATAGCAATCTGATGTTTTTGGTTTTGAATTTCTAAAGACAAATCATGGGTGTATGTTGCAACACCACATTTTCTTGGCAAAAAGGACGAAATATATGTTACATGCATAGAGAAATGCTAATAACATGCTTTTGCTTATTCCAAAGAAGCAACGTAGTAGGTGAGATTAACAGGTATCATCATACTACTCCTTACTATCCTATATAGCAAGTTTTCGAGGCTAAACTACTCTATTTCTATTTCTCACTCAGAGCGTTCGTATTTCCGACAAGAGCTTCTTTTTGTGCTTTTGTTAATTGTTTTATTTGCCACTCCCTTTTGAGTGCTTCGCTTTTTGTTGGATACTCTTCTGCGTAAACCAGTGCAAACGAGTCAAATGATCTCATGTATTTTGCTGACTTTGAGCTCTTTTTCCGATGAACTTCCAATCGTTTTTTTAAATCATTTGTCTGACCTGTATAAAGAGTATTGGAAGAGGTACGAAGAATATAAACAGTAAACATGTATCTATTGTTTTATTTTTCTCCAACCACCCTTGCGATTGTTGGATACAACAGCTTTAATAAGGTGTACGAATGCATTCTCGTTGAGCTTTTGGCCTTCATAAAGTTGTATAGCGCGTGCAGTAAGATTACCTTGTCCTTGGTTGATAATATGGTCAGGGTCAGGAACTATTGGGTCATAAATAAAAATATTAACATGATCCTTTGTTGCCAATAGCGCGCAAACATTTCCATTCAGCACAAAATACGGCCTATTGCTTCGTTTGATTGTCTCTGTAATTTCCGAGTCAGCACGATGTATTAATTTTCTCACTTGCTTGCAAACATCTTGCTGCCATTCAGGCAACTTTTTAATATAATCATCAATTCGAGCATCCTGAATCATTCAGATAATTATATCATCCTGGAGATAAGCAAACTTGTCGGTTAACTATAGAGAAACTTTTTATTGAAAATTTTGGGTGGCTTTCCTAATTTAGAATGATCCTGTCGTAACATCTCCTGCTCGCTTGTAATTGGCAAAAATAACTCCTTTGGAGGTAATATGATGTTCTATTAATTCAAATGCAGCAGGGATAGCTCCATCTTCAAACAGTTTCTTCCCTTTTCCTAAAGTGAGTGGATGAATCTTTAACCACAACTCATCTACCAAATCATTCTTAAGGAGTGTTTGAACAAGATTACCGCTGCCATATACTTGTAAATCTGACCCGTCTGTTTTTTTAAGTTTTTTAATATCTTCAGCATCTTTTAAGATAACGGTGTTTTCCCATGTAGGATTTTTGAGTGTTGTTGAGACAACATATTTAGTAACTTTATTAATACTTGGCCAAAAGTCTGTGTGAGTTGGCCAATAATTTGCAAAAATATCGTATGTTTTTCTTCCTAAGAGTAAATCTGCTGGTTCCATTTGTTTTTGCATAATTTTCCCACTCTCATCGTCAAAGTAGGGGAATTGCCACCCACCATACTTAAATCCGTTTGAGGAATCTTCTTCTGGTCCACCAGGAGCTTGCATTACTCCATCGAGGGTCATAAATTCCAAACCAAAAATCTTCCTCATCATATTTATGATAGCAAAATCTTTAAAAATCT
>CAYOZJ010000013.1:0-34999 GCA_964408485.1 uncultured Gammaproteobacteria bacterium | reverse complement strand
GCCGCCAGCATTCATCCTGAACCAGGATCAAATTCTCAAAAAAATTAGACAGAGATTTCCATACCTTGCGGTATTTGATCTTGTCTAGAATCCTACCACTTCTTGATTGACAAGCCGCCTCAACTTACGCTTTGGCGAGCTACAAAAAGTGTTTCTATTAATGCTGTATTGTGTGAAACTACAATTTCGCTTCTAAAAAATTGTAGTAGTAGTTTCTTTTAGTGTTAAAGTGCTTCAGAAGAAGGATATTTCCTTGAGGATTTATCCTGAGCTTGCCGAAGGATGAAAAAACCCGCTCGAAGCGGGACAATGTCCTTGAGCTTGCAAGCTAGTTTTTCACATACCAAAAGTAATTATAGTCTCACATCGAGGCAATGTCAATCAAGAAAAGGGACTAAGAAAAAAACTTTACAATATATTTTTTGACCAATATAACAAGTCATTTGTGTTGAGTTGATAAGGTAATCCCATGCTATAATGCTGCAATGCTGAATCACTTTGATACTATTTTTTCTCCTGGACTTTATTTAGAGCGGGATAAAAAGGCATTTACGCTTACTCGGGACCGTTTACTTCAGCAAGAACCCTGCGCTGCTGTATGCATGTATGGAAATGGGAAAGATTACCTTTTCCATAATATGGTTAAGGAATTTGAGCATAAAAAACTTCCCTTTAACGTGAAAATTCTTAATACCATTTCTGCTGATGAGTTAAAAGATTTTGCAGACATGTTACAAAGCGAAACAGAACCAACTCTGTGCATGGTTAATTTACGAATTGGAAAAGATGTAAGTTGGTTTATTCAAGTTTTGGAAGAATTGCGTTTTAAACGAGGACACAATTTTGTAAGCTTTATTAATGCATATGTTGGAGATATTTATAAAGCCCTACGAGATATGGAACGACCGCTTATGGATTCCCTTATTATTAAGGAGCTTATTCCTTATAGTGATGCTGTACATATTATACAAGAGCTATCAGACCGTTTTAGATTTATCCCTACAGACGAACAAAAAAAGGATATGTACACATGGAGCTATGGGCATGTTGGACTTCTTCGTTCTCTTTTTCTTCTCAAGCAACAATATCCAGAAAAGAAATTTGACGCAAAATTTTTACTCCATGAGCCAACAATTTTAGAACGTTTAATTCATATTATTAATGATATTCCAGAAGAAAAAATGCACCTTCTTTTGCAAAAAAAAATAGGACTTGTTGATATGATGTTTTTTGAAAAATTTGGGTATATTAATCCTGAAGGAAAATTATTTCATCCTCTCCTAGAACCACTTATATCTAAACACACTAAAAAAAGTGAATCTCCTTTTTCTGATACTGAAAGCAAAGTACTTACCTATCTACAAAGTCGTGAGAGCGACATTATTTCACGGGAAGATATTGGTAGACTCGTTTGGGGAGAAGAAGAATGGGAAGATAAATATTCTGACTGGGCAATAGGACAACTTATTTATAGGCTTCGCAAAAAGCTTGAATATTCAACCTCATCTGGAAAAATACATACAAAAAAGGGTAAAGGCTTTGTCTATCTCAATAACTAGACTACATTTCTTCTGGAAAAAGATATTCTATTTTTTTTAAAATAAATCTTGCTGCTTGGGAAATACTTTTATACCGTAGAGAGAAATGGTATGGATCTACGTACCCTGAAATAAGAAAACGCGTTGTTTTACATGTATCATCCACAAGAGTAATGAGTGGTTTTTTATTTTCTATAGCAATTCCCATTTCCATACCCAACCCCAAACTTGCATAAGAAATATTAGCAACAACGGCATCAGCTCTTCGAACCATATTTGTATCATGCTGATATACTTCGGCAATACTCGGAACAGCAAGTCCTGCAAATTCAAATATTTCCACCTTTTTCTTGAGTATCTTTTTAAGTTTTTCTATGTCTTTAATAAATTCTTTTGGTGCATTTGTTAAAGCACAACCCAAATAAATTCTTATTTTCCTTTTCCGCATAGGAAAAGACTGTACTCTATCAAAAAGAGTCCATGCTTGACCAATGCTATAACAGCACTGTAACAAATTTGTAACAATAACACATTTTTTCTTTCGCTAGCCTTTTATCTTCTTTGTTATGTTATGTTATCTTGTTGAATAGCAATACAAAAAAATACAATGCGAGATGTGGAAAAACCAAAACCTCGTATTGTCCCCAAAGGTTTATTAGCTGCGCTACCTCCTGATGCAATTCATGCTTTTTCCCAAAGACAAGATGTACAACAAGCACTTCCCTATCTTTCTCATAG
Source organism: uncultured Gammaproteobacteria bacterium (assembly GCA_964408485.1). Classification (GTDB taxonomy): domain Bacteria; phylum Patescibacteriota; class Microgenomatia; order Levybacterales; family UBA12049; genus DASQJJ01. The sequence goes on along the minus strand of CAYOZJ010000013.1, from coordinate 32,723 downwards.
AGAAAAGGTTGACTTGGCAACTATTGATATCCAAGCAAGAAATGGTGAGATACATGAATACCTTGTTCTCAGACAAGGAAGAAAGCGTTTTCTTTTTAGTAAAGAAGAAAAACCTATTCCGCTTTCCAACATCTCAGATCAAAGAAAAGAAAAACGTCTTTCTCTCACTCTTGTTGTCCCACAGGAAATCATGCAGGAAAAGAACCTAGTTCCACATGACCATCAAGTATTAAGAAGGTTTGTGTCAAAAAAAGATGCGCGTAGATTTTTCCGTACCGTTGAACAAGAAGGATATTTTGCCATACGGGGCAAGGATACAGATCCAAAAAGTATAGAAAATAATACTGATTTTATCCAACCTATTCCAGGTGTTGTTATGAAAGACACACATGACAATATTTTATTCACCATACGTGGAGGAAAAGGCGCCAATCATGACGAAAGACTTTCAGGAATGATTACAACCCCCTACACCATGGGTCATAGCGAAGTAAGTGACTTTGGCAGATGGAGACGATTTTTGCGATATGGACTAAAGCTTGCTATGTATCGGGAAGCAGCAGAAGAAACAGCTCTTCAGAAAGATGGAAAAACATTCCATATATTTCCCACTAGCAATGGGCATGATTACAATATAACACTCAGGGGAATTCTCCGTTTACATCACTACTATCGCATAAAACCTCTCGGAATTGCCTATACACAAGAGTCACCCGTTGATACGCTTCACGCAGGAGTTATTTTTGTTGCAACTCCAAAAAGGAGGAATGTGTCATTTACCCTTAATGGTTCGTCTCGCGAAATACATACGGTTTTACCAATGTCAGGAGCAGAATATGAAGAAACAATTAAAGAGCGAGGACTTACTCCGACCAGTTGGGACAAACCAATCATGGCAGCAATATGGGGAAATGCGAATAAACCAACTCCTAAAGGGAAGCAATAATTTTTTCGTAAAGTTCGTCAGTTAATTCCTCTACCTTTTTTTCTGCATTAATTATAGTAAATTCTTTTGGAAATTCTTGAATAAGCAAATTATAATTTTTTTCTGTTCCTTCCAATGCTTTTTTATTGTCGTAGATTTCCTTATGTTTACTGCTATCTTTTATTCTCTTGAATGCCTCATCCGAACTAATTTTCAAAAAAAATGTTGCATCCGGAACAATAAATTGATGATAAAAGCTAAGGATAGAAAATGCTGTGTTGTACCAGTGCAATGGCTTTTCCATATCATTCATTGCATATGCAACCGATGACCAAAAACATCTATCCATAACAATAACCATTCCCTTTTCCAAAAGCTTTTCAATTTTATCCATATGCATTGCCCTGTCTGCATTGAATAAATACTGGATTGATAATGGATTCAATTTGTACTGTCCTGATAAAATCTTTTCCCTAATAAATTGTCCAATGACATCCTCTGTTGGCTCTTTACTATACGAAGCATTATAACCCGCTAGATTGAGGCGTTTTACTAATTCTTTTGCCTGTGTTGTTTTACCTGATCCGTCAATTCCTTCAATGGCAATCAATTTCCCTTTGTATGGATTTTTACGAAGTTGTAAATCTTCCCATTTTGGTTCTTTCATGTCTTTCCTATTCTACTGAGAATATTGTAAACTCACAAGTAGATGAAGATAACTGTCGGGGCGGACGAATTCTGCAAAGCAGAATGAGGAGCCTGCCTGCGCACGCAGTGTCGACAGGCTAGGATAAATCAAGCAATACAGAAAGGGAGAAAAATATTTAAAATGAAAGTTATCGTTGGATCCAATAATCCCACAAAAATTAATGCAGCAAAAATGGCTTTTGAAAAAGTTTTTCCTACTGAATCAATCGAAGTTATTGGCGTAAAAGTTGCCTCAGGCATTCCCGATCAACCACGAGGATATAATCAAACTATTGAAGGCGCAACAAATAGGGCAAAACGGGCACTAGCAGAAGTACCTGATGCGGATTACGGAGTTGGCGAAGAAGGCGGCATGCAGGAAATGGAATTGGGAAACAAGCAGACACAATGGTTTGAAACGGGTTGGTGTGTTGTAGTAGATAAGAATGGAACTGTAGGTATTGGATCCAGTATTCATATGGAAGTACCTGAAAAACTTATGAAACATTTGAGAAAAGGTAAAGAACTTGGGGAAGCAACAGATATTGAATTTAAAACCATTGAATCAGGGAAAAATGCGGGTTTTTTTGGCCTCATTACCAATGGACACATAGATAGAACAAATGCATACGCCGATGGTATTATTTCCGCTCTTTCGCGCTTTCTTCATCCAGATTTATATTAGCGTTAAGGGTAAAGGGTTAAGCGTTAAGAAAAATTAGGAAAAATATTTATAGATTGAGATCCTTCACTGCGGTTCCCCCGATTTAATCGGGGTTCAGGATGACAGAAGAAGTCTAATTTTTTCTTCTAATTCTTCTTTTGTACTATTATTCTCTAATACAATATCAGCCATTTCGAGACATTTTTCCACCTGTTGCCCGTAATCTTCTTGTCCAACTCCCCTATCTCTTTGTTCTGCTTTTTCAAACTCTTCCCAAGTTTTGGGGTCATATTCTTTTCCACGAGCTCGCATATTTTCAAATCTTCTTTTTGCATCTGCTGTAACACCAATACTATATGCATCAAAATTTTTCTTAAAAAATTCTACTTCTGCAGGATTACGAATTGCATCAATAACAAATTTTCCCCGACTCGGGGCTAGGTTCGCCGAACCGTCGTCCTCCGGATTTTTCTGAATTTCTGGGGCAATCTCTTGCGCTAAGATAGCATTCCCTCCTGCTTGCCTTAACTGATCTCCAGTATTTTGCAAATTTTCCCGAGTAATTGGTAATTCCAATTCCTTTGCTTTCTCACGTACAACATCTGACAAAGACAAAACTTTGTATCCTTTTTGTTTGAAGAAATTAATAACAACTCCTTTACCTGAGGCAATTGGACCAACAACAGCAATGATTCTTTTCATAGTATTGTTCGAATGAAATGAGAACTTCTCACTTTGTTCGAAGAATAATTACAACCTTTGAATAGCTTGGTACAAGACAATTCCCAAACTCACCATTACATTTAAACTCTTATTTACCCCAAACATCGGCATTTCAACAATCATATCTGCCGTGTCTAATACTTCACGAGCCGCACCAGACGATTCGTTGCTCACAACAAGCGCAATTGGAAAAGCATATTCTGCTTTATCAAATGGGATAGACTTTTTGTCTTGTTCTACTAAAACAACCTGAACCCCAGGCACTTTTTTTCTCACTTTTTCTATAGCCTCTATTGTTGTACTGCAATACTCCCATTCTACCCATTCAGTTGTATTAATAGATGCTTTCTTAATGCGCGTATTTGGAGGCGTCTCGGTAATACCACATAAATAGACTTTAGTCGCGGCAACTGCGTCTGCGAGCCGAAAAATGGAACCTGTATTGTAGGTATCCAAAATGTTATCGCAAATAATATAAATTGGATTTTTCTTTAACATTTGTTTCTGATCATCCGAACTCTGTGTAGTCCGAAGCTCTTTTGCCCCAAGTTTTATCATGAAAATATTATACCAGAGAGTTGACTAGCTTGATACTCATTGATATAGTTAACTGATGATTCTTAAAGGGTTAGAAATGCGAAGACGACAAGATCAACCTCCAGGAAGCGCAGGAGGAGGGTCATCTCAAGGTGATTTTGAAGAACAACAACGAAGAATGATGAAGCGCATTATTCAAGAGCGTAAAAAAAGAAAGATGCCTAAGCCAGAAGATTTGGAGAGACTTCTAGAAGAAAATAAAGGTACTCTTGATAGCCCTGCTCCGCTTCCAGAGCTCCGCGAGTTACCCAAAACACTTGATGTACCTGAAGATAAACCTAATAATGATTCTGGAAAATAAATAATCTCTTGACAAAAGTATTCTTATAGGTCTATAATAGAGTTAATATGAGTTTTTTTCCAGGAGAAAAACCAGCGCACCCAACAATTGAAGAGCAAACTCTCAGAGATCATTTGAGAGAAACAGCAGATCCTAGAGGTATTGCAGCAGCACAACGTGAATCAAATAGAACAGGCACGCAAGCTTCAGACCTAGAAACAAAAAGAAGAGTAGCAGCAACACAACTGGCCAACAAAAGACAGAGACATCCCTTAAAATTTCCTTTCTAATTTACCCTTTCTCTTTTCCAGCTTAAGTTACCTCCCCTTTTTCTTACAATTCTCCCCCTTGCATTTTATTATAACTTATAGTACAATTCCTCAAGTACCTCTAGACTGCCACTAGTGTATACAATTTCATGAAGATTATTCGAAATCTCTTATTAGCAATTTTTGTGGTGGCAGCACTTGCCTACCTTAACGTTATTATACCTCAACCTCAAGCAACAGAAGCATCAACAACTAATTACAATCATACAGATTCATGTGGAGTCCAAGCACTTCGCGTTGATATGCAAGGCGATGCATGCGGAAGCTTTTACAAAAGCGGCAATGATTACACGACAACAGGCAAAGTCACCAATACCACAAATCATACAATTACTGGTATTCAGCTTCATTTTAAGACATATTTCTGCGACAAAGAGAATCAACTTTCATCTAGTGGATCATGTACTCAAAATGAAAAGGATTTTACCTCTGATGCATTCAGCCTAGCACCTGGACAATCTCACACATTCTCTACACCAACACTTCATTCATCCAATTATGGCAACTTTACCTCTTGTGGACTTTTCCAAAATGATTTCTGGTTTAGTTACAACAATGGATCATGCACATCTACACTAAATGGCTCTGGAAGTGGATTTGGATTTGGTGGCGTTGGATACTGTAAATTGTGGGATGGCCACACACTTGCCTCTTCTAATCCATGGCATCCACAATGGGAATGTAAACCTCCAGTAGAGCAAAAACACAGTGAATGCCAAAACAATGCATGCGTCTCTGTTAATGGTGCAGGAACAAGTACATGTTCTTCTAACTCAGATTGTCAACCACAACAACACAAAACATGTGAGAATAATGCCTGTGTTATCAAAGCTGGTCCAGGGGCAAGTACATGCACTCAAGACGCAGATTGCCAAACAACTCAAACACACCATGCCTGTGTGGATAACGCATGTAAAATTGTTGATGGTGCGGGAAGTGATTCTTGCTCAACTGATGCAAACTGCCAAACTCAAACACACAAAGCATGTGTAAGCCAAGCATGTACTATTGTTACTGGTGGTGGATCAGATAGTTGCTCTACAGATGATAATTGTAAAACAGAAACTCACCGAGCTTGTGTTAGTAATGCATGCACCATAGTCTTAGGCTCAGGATCTGATTCTTGTAGTCAAGATTCAGATTGCCATGTAGATACCTGCTCTGGGACAAATTGTGGCGATATAAATATTAACGTCGAGCAACACCAAGAGCAGCAACAGCAACAACAGCAAGCTGTCTTAGGCGCATCTGTTGCACCAGCATCTACAACAACCCAACTTCCTTCAACTGGAGCAGGATCTGAAGTATTATTCGGTCTTTTAGGACTTCTCCCAGTAGGGTTTAAGCTTCGAAAATTTAAATAAATGGGACGACTACTAGAACAACCAACACAAACCCAAATGGAAGATCAAGCTACCAGGGACGCTGAAAAAGCTTGGCCTCTTTCTCGAGAACGCAGACAGCAAATTGCAGCAATCCTTGACAGAGCTATTACTCCTTCTGGAACCCGTACATTCTCAAGAAAAGCAAAGGGTGAATAATCATCTTGCTTTTTCTTACAGTTAGATCTATTGTATTCTCCAGTGATACCACGTATTCAGACCAAATCACTGCCACCAACTACTCAAGGCTTCCCTATCACACTCATGCAATCCCCTCAGTCTCGAGCAGTCAATCTTGGTTTTATCCAAAAGAAAGCTAATAAGCAGACTTTTATTCCAGGTCGTCTTAATTATCGTGTCCCACGCATGCTAGATACCCAGACCGCAACAATTCAGAGCTTACAAACGAGCTTTGCCAAAAAGATTCTCAAAAAATATGACCCTCAGAATATTTCTACACTTGTTATTATGCGAGAAGCTATTGCGTGTAATTTACCTGTTGCACTGAGTAAAGCTGGAGCTAACGATCATTATGGCGATGCATTTATTGGCGCAACGCATATAAAAGGCCACGGAGCAATCACTACAGACTATCGTTATGAAAATACAGAAGGACTTGTAAAAGGAGGCCTGTGGGTTGCTGCAGATAGTGTATGCATGGGACGCTCTTTCTTGCCAACATTTACTTCCCTTTTTAAGCATGGCTTTATTCCAAAAGAAATCTTATTTATTCTGCCTCTTGGCACAAGACGAGGAATCGAAGTATTTGCTCCCATTCTCAAACAACACAAAATAAAAGCGCATTTTATTGCCTGGGGAGCGCTTTTTGGCGTTGGTAAGAATTTATATGATCTTCCTTGGGGTCATCCTGACACAGAAGTATTAGACAAGCGGGACCAAGATACTTTTGTGAATATGTACAATGATAAATTATGTGTTGGTGGAGATTTTGGAAATTATTATTTCGCCCCTCACTTGGCCCGTGAGTTTTACAAACAACAATTACGAGAATTAGCCATTACTCCAAGAATTCCAACCGTAAAAGAGATACGAAAAACCTATACGACTTCAGAGATACTTACCCGCTGATTAGCTTGCAAAATCAACCCAAAAGAGATATTATTATAGGATTATGTCAGAAAAAACATACAGCTCCACGGATGCAGCTAATATTTTAGGAGTAACCTTAAAAACTCTTCTAAGGTGGGAAGGAATACTCGGCATAGAAATTCAGCGGGTTGGCAAGAATCGACGATTCACAGAAGAAAACCTAGCTGCAATAGAAGAAGCACGTAGACTAAATTTTGCACCGGATGATAATCCCCACTTTGTCACACCCACGAAAGCGCGGAAAATGCTTGGAGCGAGCAGGAAAACCGTGCAAGGATTAGTAGATGCAGAGCTTATTGAGTCACAAATTTCTGAAGTCACGGGACTTCGACACCTAAGCCAGAGAGATGTTGAAGGAATTAGAGATAGGACTATAGAGGAAGCTTTAGAAACCCAACATACAACAAGAAGAGGTGCTCAACAAACCCCTCAAAAACCCAGAAAACTCCAAAAAACATCAAATAAAGAAGGAGAAAATTTGGAGTCGACCCAAGGAGATAATATCTGGGTCTCTCGAGCGCAAGCGGCAAAAATTGCCAAAGTCAAGCCAAGCACCCTGAACGTATGGGCTGATAGAGAAAAAATTAGGAGAAAGAAGCCTCCTCGAAACAGAACACACAATCTCTACAATGCTGAAGATGCTGCAAGAAATCGTCAACAACGTGAACACACTACCAATTAATAAAAATCACTAACCTTTAGGAGTATTTTCTTTGTTACTTTTGTTTTCCTCTCTCTTTTCCGGCATAATCCCCTTTTTCACATCATCTAATTTCTCCCGCTGAGCGGGATTTCGCTCTGGCTCAACATGCTGTTGTCTATTTTGTTCGGAGGGCATTATTCCTTTCTTAACATCATCCAGCTTCCAAGCGGCATATGTGCACTTAGGATAATTGGCACATCCATAAAATGGTCTTCCTTTGCGCGTTTTTTTGACAATAATCTTCCCTCCATCTTTCGGACACAAATACGCTGTCTCTTCAACAAATTGTTTTTTATAATCACATGTTGGAAAATTAGCACAACTAATAAACTTACCAAATTTTCCAACACGAATTACCAAATTTCCTCCGTCTTTGGGACATTTCTCACCAGTCTTTTCAACAGGAATTTCTATTCTATCTGCTTTCTTAACTAATGCTAATTTTTCTTCAAATGGTTTGTAGAATGCTGCAATCATTGGTTGCCACTTTTCATTCCCAGCAGCAACTTCATCTAATTTATTCTCCATATCTGCGGTAAAAGGAATGTCATCAATATCTGAAAAATTCTTTACCAGAAAATCATTTACTGCCATACCAACATTAGTGGGGACAAATTTTTTCTGGTCGCGCTCTATGTATTGACGCGCTTCTATCGTTCCAATAATTGTCGCGTATGTTGACGGTCTTCCGATTCCCCCTTCTTCCAGAGACTTAATAAGCGATGCATCGTTGTAGCGCGGAGGAGGCGTTGTTTCGTGTTTTTCTGCAAGTATAGTTAGCAACTCTAGGCTTTCCATTGCAGTAAAATTGGGTAATTTTTTGTCCTCTAGTCCGAAAGGATTCATTTTAAGAAACCCTTCAAAGAGAAGAACGCTTCCTGTTGTTTTAAAACGATAGACTGAACCCTTCGACTCACTTTGTTCGCTCAGGGAAGAATTTTTTGCTGAGCTGTGCCGCTTCGGGGAAGCAAATACTGAATCGGGTGTCGAAGCATCTGTTTTAACATAAACCGTTGTACTTTCAATTCTTGCATCGCTCATTTGAGATGCAATTGCCCGTCGCCAAATAAGCTCATAGAGCTTTCCGAAGTCTCGCCCTAAAGCATCTGTTACCTTTTCTGGGGTAACAATTGCTTTTGTTGGACGGATTGCCTCATGCGCTTCTTGTGCATTCTTTTGTCTACTTGCAAAGAAGCGAGGTTTTTCAGGAATATACTGCGCGCCAAATAATTCTTGAATATATTTTCGCATTGCTTCTACAGCAGATAACGCCATATTTAATGAGTCTGTTCTGTGGTAGGTAATATATCCTTCTTCATACAACTTTTGCGCAAGACTCATAGTTCGCTTACCTGAGTAGCTAAATCGCAGTGCCGCTTGTTGCTGAAGCGTAGATGTAGTAAATGGAGGCTGTGGGGATCGTTTGCTTTCTTTCCTAACGACATCCTCAACTGTATATGTCTTCGTCTTAAGATCATTTTCAATTTGTTTTGCTTTTTCCTCTGAATCAATAATTGTTTTGGTTACAGTATAATCACCATCATAAAGTTTTAATTTATTCTGAACTTCTATTTTTGCTCCATTGATTTCTATGAGGTCAAAATCTGTACTCAATTTCTTTCCTACTTGAGAAAGCTGAGCACTAATTGTGTAGTAATTTGTCTTAATAAATTTCCCAATTTCCCTCTCTCTTTCTACAATAAGTCGCAAGGCAACTGACTGCACACGACCTGCAGACAAACCTCGCCTAACTTTCTGCCAAAGGAGTGGTGATAATTTATATCCTACCAATCGGTCTAAAACCCGTCTTGCAATCTGTGCGGCAACTAAATCCTCATTTACTTTTCCCGGATGGGCAAGTGCTTCTTCTATTGCTTCTTTTGTAATTTCATGGAAAGTAACTCTCTGAAACATCTGCTTTTTGTCACCCAGCACCTCTTCTATATTTGCCGATATTGCCTCTCCTTCACGATCAGGGTCTGTTGCAAGAAGCACTATTTCTGCTGTTTTTGCTAACTTTTTTAACTCGGAAATAGTCTTTTTTTTGTCTTGAGATACTTCAAATTGCGGCTCAAAATTATGCTCTACGTCGACTCCTAACTTTGACTTAGGCAAATCCATAACATGCCCCATAGAGGCACGAATTTCATACCCCTCCCCTAAAAATTTACCTATGGTACGCGCCTTTGTCGGCGACTCAACAACAACTAATTTCATATCTTAAATTTCTAATTAATCTAATTATTCTAATTAACCTAAAGAAATCCCAAATTCCAATTTCTAACATTTTGTCATTGGTGCTTTTTTAGAAATTAGGGTAATTAGGTAAATTAGGTTAATTTAAACTGTACTTTCCATCACTATTGTTTCTAATCATTCCCTTCAGCTCCATTAGACTTAAAAGACTTCCAATGGTGCTTGAGTCTTTTTCCATTGTCCTGACAATTTCATCGAAATGCAATGGTCCATTCTGCTCCAGAAGATCTATAATCTCTTGTTCTTCTTTTACTTTTGAACTTAACGCTTGACGCGCCGCTTCCGGGAAGCTAGTACCCTTGGGGTACTTTACCCTTTCCGCTTGCGGAGCATTCATTATACCAAGGCTGTCAAATATATCTAGTGCACTACTCACTGGAATAGCACCCTGCTTGATAAGATTATTTGTACCCTTAGACTGCTGGGAAGTAATTTGGCCCGGGACTGCAAAGACTGGTCTTTCATATTTTTTAGCATATTCTGCGGTAATAAGTGATCCACTATCCTCTGCTCCCTCTGTAACAACAACGCCTCGAGAAATTCCTGCAACAATTGCATTACGTGCAGGAAAAGATCCAATATGCGCATCTTCTCCTGGAGAAAATGTACTAAGTATCAAACCATTATTTTCTAAAATAGCGTTGTACAAACTCGCATGCTCTCTCGGTGTTGGCACGTCCACCCCACTTCCCAATACCGCAATAGTATTCCCTTTACTTTCTATTACAATTCTGTGAGCAATACCATCTACCCCAAGCGCCATACCGCTAACAATAGTAAACCCAGACGTAACCAAGTCTCTTGTCAGCATTTCCGTAACTTGTCGCCCATAGTCTGTTACTTTTCTTGTCCCAACAATGGCAATTGTTTTATCGTTTTTGAGTAGTTGAGTATTACCTTTGGCAAAAAGAATAAATGGAACTCTTGTCATCCCGGATTTAATCCGGGATCCATCTGTCATTCTGGCTTGTCCAGAATCAGATCCTGGAGTCGCTTCGTTCCCCAGGATGACAGAAGTGGCAGGAATGACATCATTAAGTTGCTTAAGCAGCTTAGGATAATCTGTATCACCTGGAGCAAACCACAGTATATTTTTTCTTTCTATTTCTTCAGCGTACTTTTGGAGATTAAATGATTTCCTAAACTCATTGAATTGCTTACCTGTTTGTGGTCCAATTACATCCTGAACATCTTTACCATCTGCATTCCATGCATTTTCCGCACTACCAAAGACTTCAATAAGCTTATTAAAACGTACTGTCCCAATACCTGAGAAAGCTGAAAACCCAAGAACAAACCTGTTTTGACCCATAATCATATGGTACACGAAAGTCTATTTTTGAGTAAAATGAAGAATAGTAGCTAGCAAACTCTGCCACGAAGAATTTCCCTCTGTGCTTTCCTTACAGTGACATCGACACCTCTTGGCCCAATCCGAGGATCTGCTACAGCCTTTTCAACAGCAGCGTTAAGTCGATCTCCTGTCTCTGGTCTTTCTTCTCTGAAGGCAACAGTCGCGTCTCTTAACTCTCTACGCCTAGCTTTGGTAACCAAAACTCCATTTGTCATAAGAGGAATACTATATCACGTTGAAGGTCTAGAGTCAATCGTATTAGCCACAAATCTTGACACGTAATGCTATACTATATGTGAAATATGCCACGAGAAAGAGCAAATGGAGAATTTTCCGAAGACGCACGATTTCTTCTTGTCATTGTCCTTCTTTTTGTTTTCTACCCTGTTGGACTTGTTCTCATGTGGGCATGGACCAATTGGCCCAGATGGGTAAAGATACTTATCAGTCTTCCTGTTTTGGTTGGTATTTTGCTTTTCTTTGTTGGAATGATTCTGTTTGCTTTTGCTCTAAGGCATGGTCTCAACGATAATTGGCAGACCGAACCACGATTTCGCTATTACAGAGGATATTACATGCAGCAACAGCCCGTGATGATGCCTCAGTCACAGGAAGTAATCAGCCCAACGCTTTCTCCAATTCCTAGTGCGACCTACTAGTGTAGTTTTTACGATCTCTCATGGGACTATCTCCTTGTTCTCTCCGTCTTGTTCCCCCTTTTTGTCCTGCTTTGGATAATCCCTCTATACCTGCTTGGCGATTTCTTCTTGTTAATTCTACACTCGCTTTTGATCTTAATTGACTTTCATAAACTGTATGACTCAACCCAGATTGATGAGGATTCAGAGGACGGAGTTCTTCTATTATTGCTTTTATCTTCTGCTCTTTCTCTTCTTCCCTTTTTGACACAGTTGCACTTTACTGCTTTTCAAAGTAATTCTCAAGTATTTGCTTGGCAATTGGTCCAGCAACATTACTTCCCTCTCCACTATCTTCTGCCAAAACGGTCACCACAACTTGCGGGTTATATGCTGGAGCAAAGGCAGTAATCCAAGAATGTGGAAGTGTTGTGTCTCCTCCATGCTGAGCCGTACCTGTTTTACATGCAATAACAATATGTTTAAAATCAGCAGACTGACTAGCCGACTCGGTTATATTTTTTCCATCTACTTGCAGCTTGGGATTCCTAACAGCAAAATTGAATAATGGCCACGCAACTCCTCCTGTATCACATGCTTCAACCATTCCCTGACGGATAAGGTCGGTATTCTCCTGTGTGAGAATGTTATTGGTTTTAAGAATTGATTTATCTGTTTTGAGAATGTGCGGCTGGTACAATTTCCCTCCATTTGCAATTCCTTGTGTCCACATATTTACCTGAAGTGGCGTTGTCAGCAAATACCCTTGCCCAATTCCATAATGGTAATCATCTCCCAAGTACCACTGCTCCCCTAAGGTTTTTTGTTTCCATTCTTTTGTTGGCAAAAGCCCTGACGCTTCTCCTGTCAAATCTATACCAAGAGGGCTTCCCAAACCAAATTCTTTCGCAAACCCAGACAGCCTATCTACCCCAACCATTTGCCCAACTTTATAGAAAAAAATATCATTACTTCGCTGGATTGCTTTGACAACATTTACTTGTCCCTCTGTACGACCATAATCCGTGTAATACCAATTCGCAAAAGAAAAGTCCCCAACATGAAGAATACCGTTATCTTCAATCGTAAAATTAGTATCAATAACTTTATTTTGCAGCGCTGCTGCAGCAACAACTAACTTAAATGTCGATCCAGGCGGATAGGTCCCAGAAATACTTCTATCCAAAAGTGGCTGAAAGCTACCATCTAGAAGAATTTGCTCAACTGTTTGGTACTGATTTGCCGGATCTGTTGTATACGCTTTTCCCATGGTAAAAAGGTTTGGATCAAAGGAAGGACTCGAGTAGATCGCAAGTATCTCCCCATTTGGGCGACTCACAATTACCGCACCTTTTTTGACATCTTTCATAGCCAAACTAGCGGCTTTTTGTAAAGACTCATCTATTGTTAAGGTAATATTTTGTCCTGATGTTGGATCTGTCTGTCCTAAGACCCGCAACTCTTTCCCAGTACTATCTACTTCTATTAATTTCGCGCCGTCAACTCCTTTTAAGATTGATTCGTAGTATTGCTCTGCTCCCATTTTGCCAACAATATCGTTGGCATTATAAGAAAGAAATGTCGGAGTCTTTAACTCCTGGGGAGAAATTTGTCCGACATATCCAACAACATGAGCACAAGACGAATTACAAGGATACATGCGCAGATTATCAATTTCCAAATGAGAATCTCCCTTTGCCAAAAGTCCTATTGCCTCCTGGGACGTAAGAAATCTTGTTTTGCCATTAACGACTTCCCGATATCCCGGCGCATTAATAACAAGAGGATTTCCATTTCTGTCAAAAATAACTCCCCGTGGCGCGTGAATAGGAATACTTCGAATTCTATTGGAATCAGAGAGACCATGATAATAACTACCAAGAGCAAGTTGCAAAAACCCTAATCGAAGGAGTAAGAGCGCAAAGAATCCAAAAATAAATAAAGGAAATAACCAGTAACGAATACTACTATTTTCCCCTTGGTCATAATGTCTCTTGGGAATTTTTTCTGTATGGAGATGATCAAAAAAAACCGGGCCTACTTTCATGAGATTGTGCTTTAGTATAACACACAAAGCGATATCAAATGATTTTATTATTTATATTTCTATTACGGTCTTCTCTAAAAGTATGCTAATATATTAGCATTAATGCCAAGAATTTCTCGTTACCCACTTAAAAAGAATGACCTTGATGAAATTACTGAACATTTCATATACCTTGTTTCATCTCTTCGAGCATCTCGTGACATTGCATGCTTCCTCGAGGAGTTTTTAACCACAGAGGAAAAGATAATGCTCACAAAGAGACTAGTAATGTTTGTCATGATTAAAAACGGCTATGATGAACAAACTGTTCGCAGTACGCTTCATATGAGTCACGAAACAATCAGGACATATAAAAGGAAACTTCAGGAAAAATCTCAATCTTTTCATGAAATCCTTGAAATATTGCTGCATCGGAAAAGAACAAAACAATTTTTTAAAACTTTTGAACATATTCTGGAAAAAATAAATACACTCGCAAAGTCAAAAACTAATATGAAAGCTAGAGCAAAAATTCTCTCCGGTAGCTAAGATGCTAATATATTAGCATCTATACAATTTAGTAAGTATCTTTTCTTTATCATTTACTATTTTCTTTTATTATTCCTAATTCCCGTGCACTATCAATAACATACTGAAACTGTTGTGTTTTATCCCCGTTTGAAATTTTTTCTTTAGTCATAATGTCCAAAGCGCCAAGAATTTCCGATAATGTACCAAAAACTTCAGGATCACTAGCAATACCACCATTCTTGAAATTTCGCATTCGACGCGCTGCTAAACTTCCTGCAACTAATCTGATTGCATTATCAGCAGAGCTAAATAATCGTCCTAATGCTGCCCTATCTGCAGCAACCATAATCCCAAGCTCTGTTGTATAGTTATCACCCAGTTGCTTACGATCCACATCATGATACCGAAGCATCTGCTGAGTACGTGCATAGGTTGTCATATCAGGATTAACACCCATGTCTGCAATAAGGGTCTGTGCTCGACGAGCAGCAAGCTTGGCATGTATTTCTATAAATGGTGGAACAGATTCCCATTTATCTTCAAGGCGCTGTGTATCATGAATACTCGATGCCATAAGAAGCGCTTGCTCATTCACAGAGGTACCAGGTTCTCTTGCCTGTACGTAACGAGATCCAAGAAGCGACCCAACCATAACAATTGCATGGTGGGCAATATTATGATCTGAATCATATGCTTGGTGGGTACGCAAAAACATTTCTGGTCTTGGTTGAAACGCTTGAAGAAGTGATACATCAGGAAGAAATTCTTGAGGAACAAGTTGGGACACTTTTTCTCGAAGATTTCCAACGTACGATTCTCGTGTTAAGGGATTAAGAAGCAATTCTTGCTGCTTCTCATAAAAATTTCGCTCTTTTGCTGCACGGGGAAATCTCTGCTCTTCAACCTGTCGAAGAAAATGCTTCGCGTGTATTCCCAAACGACTCTCTGCCAAGCGGTGCATAGGAGGAGTAATTATAGCATTTTTACGAATAGAGTGCGTTTTTTGATCCCGATTAAATCGGGATTGAGGCTGATTTAGGTTCTCTCTGCACCCAGGAAATAAGTAAAAAAACAAAGGCACCAAAAATTGCTGCAACAGCTGCGTACAAAAAAATGCTTACCGATAATCCCGCAAAAATTCCTTGGTAGATACTTGTCACAAAAAACGTCGCAAGTACAACGAATCCAATATGGTTGGTCTCAAATTTTCGTCTGTATAAAAAGATTAGCCCCACAACGAGAAGGAAAAAAAGACTGCTCTCTCCAAGCGTTTGAAAAAAAATACTATCCAAGAAAAAACCCATACCAACTGCAGCAAAATATACCCATTCTTTTCTTTGAAAAACACTCAGGAGTATAAGCGCAATAATCCCAAATGGAAAAGAAAAAAATATATCCAGAAAACATGCAATAACAACAGCAGAAAGGTAAAAGAATCCATTCATATTATTCACGCACTATAAAAACAATACGTAACCTGTCAAAAGAAATAAGGGGAACAATTTTTGCAGACTGAAAAATATTTGCAGCTTTTTTATCCACACTGACAATTTTTCCAATAATCATATCTGGCGACACTCCCTTTCCAGCAATTGTTTGAGTACCAAGCGTTACCACATTGTCAGATGCACTCAGCCTGTCGGAAAGAAGTACATTATCCATAAGGATCTCTCCATTGCCTTGTCCTTTTGCAACACCCAATGCACCAGTCTTGATGTCTTTTATAGACAGACTACTTTCTTTACTAGAAACGAGTAATACTTTTGAGAAATGTGACGATACCTGTGACACCGTACCAACAAGCGCGTCTTGTACAACAACACTCATTCCTTGCTTCACGCCGTCAACTATTCCTTTATCCAAAATGATATTTTCAGGAAAGGAAATATTTGGCACTGCCCCCTCTAGCCCAACAACATTTGCCGCCAAGAGATTTTTTGGATTTGGACTTGTTGTCTGGAATTGATCACGCAAGGCTTTATTATCTGCTTCCAGAGCTTGCATATGAATAAGTTGCTCCGAAAGAGCAGTGTTTTGTTTTTTAAGACTATCCAGCTCAGCATTGGAAGGCGTAGCAATACTTCTAAGTAATGATGTTACCGGATAGGTAACCACCTGGACACCATTTGTTAAAAAGGACACTAATCCAAAACGTCCTAAGACAAAAAGGAGAATAACCACAATAAGCGCAATGAAAAATGCGGGAAAAAGGAAAGTTCGTTTCATAGTGTAAGTATACACTACGCTCCAACAGTTCAAAAAGATTTGATAAAAATATAAAAGAATTATGAATTATGCGGCATGCTTATGTGGCACTTTATTTTTACTGCATACGGCTTAATTCATATTGCATGCTGCGCAGTATTTAGGAAAGTCCCCCGGTTACTTTAACTCTATTCAATAACTTTTCATCTTCCAATACTTTTGCTGTACCCTTTACTACCGTTGTTAAGGGATCGTCGGCAACAATAACAGGAATATGAGTACGCTCCATAATAAGCTTATTTAATCCTTCTAAATTTGCTCCCCCACCAGTCAAGAGAATTCCATGCTCTAAAATATCTGCTGTTAATTCTGGTGGCGCTTCTTCTAATACATCTGCAATCCCCTCTATAATATGTGTTAAGACAGGGGCCAAGGCTTCACGAATATCGGATGAGGAGAGACGAAGACTCTTGGGAAGACCTGTTTCTATATCTCTTCCTCTCACAATCATTACCGTATCATTACTTTCTGTTTGCCCTTTTACTTTTGATTTTTGGACTGTCTCATAGGCACTCCCAATCTTTATCTTTACATCTTCCGCTGTTTTTTCGCCCAGTAACATGCCATGACGGAGTCGCACATAATGAAGAATTGCTTGATCCATATCATCTCCCGCATGTCTCAGGGACCTACTCACAACAATGCCTCCCAAGGAAATAATTGCAACTTCTGTTGTGCCACCACCAATATCAACAATCATGACTCCTGTTGGTTGGAAAACGCTCACTTCAGCTCCAATTGCCGCCGCCATTGGCTCTTCAATTAGATAGGCAGATCGCGCTCCTGCACTTAATGCGGCTTCCCATACGGCACGTCTTTGCACTTCGGTAATTGCTGACGGAATACCAATTGCTACTTTTGGCCTAACAAGAGATTTTGGGAAAAAGGTCTCAACACTATGGACTTCTTGAATATAGAATTTAATCATTGCCTCCGTTGCATCAAAGTCTGCGATCACACCACCTCGCAAAGGACGTATTGTCTCGATACTTGCTGGAGTTTTACCAAGCATTTTTTTTGCTTCACTACCAATCGCAATAATTTCTTTTGTTTTTTTATGCCTAGCAACAACAGATGGCTCGCGGATAACAATGCCTTTCCCTTTAACATGAACAAGAATATTTGCAGTACCAAGATCTATACCAATGTCATGAGAGAAGAGTGAAAAAAACCAATCAAACATAAGGTCAGATAGCACTCAGATGATACTCAGAATATCAGTAGGTCAGATTATCTGAATTTCTGAAACTCTGGAATATCTGATTTACTGAGTTCTATCCGAGTTCCATCTGGAGCGTATTTCATTCTCATCCTACCATATTGGCACGACTGCCTCAAGGTGTTATTATTGAAAAATGTTAGCGTTTTTTAATTTCCTTATTCGTTGGTCATTTTATCTCCTCCTTTTTCTTGTTCCTATTATCTTTACCGGTAATACATCCGAGCTTTTTGAGTTTAATAAAATGTGGGTTACCTTTGGCCTAACACTTGTTATTACCGCCTCTTGGATTTCCAAAATGGTTATTGAAAAACAAATTAAAATTTTCAAAACGCCGCTTGATATTCCTCTTTTGTTATTTCTCCTTTCCCAAGTACTCTCTACTGTTTTTTCTATAGATCCACATACCAGTCTTTGGGGATATTATTCACGCTTTAATGGCGGGTTATATTCTCTTCTTTCCTACAGCCTTCTTTATTTTGCCTTTGTTAACAACATCCAAAGAAAAGATGTCATGAAATATCTCTACGTAGGTCTTGGGGGTGCTGTTTTTGTTGCGTTATGGGGGTTACCAAGCCATTTTGGCTATGATCCAACATGTCTTTTATTTAGAGGGACGCTCGATGTATCATGTTGGACATTTGCCTTTCAACCAATGGTTAGAATTTTCTCAACCCTTGGACAACCTGATTGGCTTGCTGCATATCTGGTTTTTATGCTACTTATTACGACAGGATTGAGTCTTGCCTTCTGGAAGTTAGGGAAAAAGATTCCTGCATGGATATTCTTTGCAATAACAATTTTACTTTATGTTGATTTACTTTTTACCAAAGCTCGCTCAGGTCTTGTAGGATTTGGTATTGCATTTGGTATCTTTGCCTTACTGTATATTGCATTTGCATGGAAATCATTTGCCAAACAGCAACTTTCTAAAGCAACGAGTCATCACGGATTTTTCTTAGGGCTCCTTGGAGCAATTGCCCTTTTTACTTTCCTTGTTGGAACGCCGTTTTCTCAATTAGACAAACTCTCCTTACAAGGCATTGGGACTTTAGTAAAACAAGAGAAAACAGTCCAAAAAGCATTACAGAGCAAAAATCCTCCAGCGGCAACATCCGTACAAGGGATACCAATCCAAGAATTTGGCGGTACAGACTCAGGAAAAATTCGGTTGTTTGTGTGGGAAGGAGCTATTCAGGTTTTCCTCCATAACGTACTACTAGGCACAGGAGTGGAAACTTTTGGATATAGCTACTATCAATATCGCCCTGCAGGACACAATCTCACTTCTGAATGGGATTATCTCTACAACAAAGCTCACAATGAGTATCTTAATTATCTTGCAACAACCGGAATTCTAGGTTTTGGAACGTATATGTTACTTATCGGGACAAGCCTATGGCTTATGGGATATGGATTATGGAAAACACGAAACATTTCTGAGGAAGAATACAAACGAACAAATCCCTACTTTCCGTTTTACACTTTACGTTTTACGCTTTTAGCACTCTTGAGCGCGTATATTAGCATTCTGGTAACTAATTTCTTTGGATTTTCCGTTGTAATCATGAATATCTATCTTTTTCTTACTCCCGCCTTTGCACTACTTCTTATTGGAAGTATCAATAACGAAAAAGTATATGCATTAGGAAGTTACAATAAAAGCGAACGCGTTACGGAAGTTGCTTGGATAGGAATTGGTATTACTTGGCTCATAGCACTCTATTTGCTTGTTGTACTATTCAGATTTTGGCTTGCCGATATAAGCTACGGCTTAGGACAGAATTTAGACCATGTTAATCAATACCAAACAGCATATACCTCACTCATTGATGCGGTAAGTACAAGACCCTCAGAACCAGTATTTCAAGATGAGTTAAGTATTAATAATGCTGTTCTTTCAACCGCGCTTTTTCAACAAAAAGACACAACAAATGGCACACAGCTACGTGATAGAGCCATTGCACTCAGTAATAAAATTACAACAGAACATCCTAATGTAATCACATTTTGGAAATCACGGGTGCGAGTTTTCTATACCCTAGCGCAAATTGATCCCCATTACCTAGAACAAGCGCTACAGGCAATACAAAAAGCATCAGTTCTTGCTCCTACGGATGCAAAAGTTTGGTACAACTTAGGACTTCTGTACAGTCAAACAGGAGATGTACAAAATGCGATTCTTGCTATGAAAAAAACAATTGCCATGAAAGCTGATTATCGTGATGCATACTATGCCCTTGCCCTTTTTTACAGAGAGGAAGCATTGGGAGGAGATGCAAATAGCAAAGTTGTAAAAGATGAGTCCGCCGAGAAAAATGCAGTTGAAGAAATGCACTTTATTCTGACTAATTTTGATCCCAATAATTCACTAAAAATTAAAGAAACTCTTGCCTCCTGGGGAGCGGAGTAAATTTTGTAAAAATTTATGAGCTTGCCTGCGCACGCAGTGCCGACAGGCGTGGGAAAAAGTGACAGTGTTAAACTGTCATCCTGAACATTAGGAAAGATCTAAATTTACACCTCATTTACATGAAGCTCTAACTGTTGTTATAGTTATTGTATGCATTCATTTCAACGATTTGTCTATATCTCGTCTAAGCTCATTCCGCTTTTCCTCGTGTATCTGCTTTCGAAAAATCATTCTGACTCGAAACGTTTTTTAGATAACGCAAAAAAGATTCGTGAAACATTTCAAGAGCTTGGAACAACCTACGTTAAGTTGGGACAAATGCTTTCTGCAAGGCCTGACATTGTTGGACCGCAATTATCCAGTGAGCTTCGAAATCTTCTTGATCACGAACCACCTATTCCGTTTGCAATTGTTGAGGAAATTATTAAGACAGAATTAAAAGCAAATCCCCATGACGTCTTTCCAACCTTTGAAGAAAAACCAATTGCTACTGCCTCTATTGCACAGGTACATAAAGCGAAATTAAAGAATGGCAAAATAGTTGCCGTAAAGGTACAACGACCTCGTATCGCAGAGCTTATTCAAGAAGATTTGGCAGTACTCAAAATTGTTGCCGGACTTTTGGAGAAAATCTTTCCACAAACGAGTATTCGCTTTAGTTATATTTATCAAGAATTCGCTGACTGGATAACAAATGAAATTGATTTTCAGGTTGAAGGACGAAGAGCTGATAAATTTAGAGAGAATATGTCCAGTCTTGAAGGAATTGTTATTCCAGAAGTGTACTGGAAATACACAACACAAAAACTTCTTGTCATGCAATTTCTCAACGGTGTAACAATTAATGACCTTCTAAATGAAATGAAAAAGCAAAATGTTACCTCTTTGTACGATCTTCGTTTTGACCACAAGCTTGACCCAGATCTTTTGATAAAACGGCTTATTGGCGCAATTGGTAAACAAGCATTTGCCGATAGATATTTCCATGGAGACTTACATCCGGCAAATATTTTAGTCCTTCCGAAAAATGGTATTGGATTTGTAGATTTTGGCATTGTTGGAACACTCGATAGCCAGGAATATATGGAGTTGGTTTTGGTAATGCTTGCCCTTGTTGAAAACGATCCAGAATCTCTTTTAAAGTCTGTTGTCTCACTTATGGTAAAACCCCTTTCTCAGAAAGATACAACAAGTCTTCAAGAAGTTTTATCCCTTGAGTTACATAAGTTACATGAAGATACTGGTGGAAAAATAAGCTTGAATCACTTCATTACTACTCTTCTTTCTGTTGCGCAGCGCTATGAAATGATTTGGACTCCAGGTGTGCTCCTCGCAGTAAAAACAATTGGACAGATTGATTTTGTCTCGGGTCAAATTGGCATTAAGCAACCCTTAGTTGATCTTATGCGACCGATTATTGAAAAATATATTACTAACGCAATCTCGTCAACTGTTAGCAAAGAAGAAGTCTTTAAGGCAGCACTTGATCTCTTTAAAACAGGCAAAAGGCTCCCCGATACCTTAAATGATTTGGAAGAGCTTATTCATTCAGGACAATTTATTCGCGTCACTCCCCCACAGCAAATACAATCACAAAGCCTTTTCCTTTCTCTTCTTCCTGTTGGTACTTCTCTTGCTATATCATATCCACTTTTTACTCAAACTGCCTTAAGTGCATCTCCCTATAAGCCAATTTTGGTCATTGTCATTCCTGTTTTTTTGTTTATAATTCTTAGTAAGATGATGTGGAAAAGAGAGGGGGTGAAATAGCATGGCCGCAAAAAAAGGAAAATCAAAAAATACATTAGTTGATAAAGTTGTTTTACTTAGCTCTAGTCTTGTATACCTTACCAAAGGAGCAACAGATGAATTAGTCGATGTATTGGAAAAAAATACCGCTGTTTCATCCAAGGAAGGAAGACAAGCAGTTGAAAAAGTCAAAGCAGAACTTGATTCCCGAAAGAAATCAGTACAATCAAAAGTTGTTAAGGAATTAGGAAAAGCACTTGACGCACTGGGTGTTGCAACAAAAAGAGATTTAGAAAAATTATCAAAAAAAGCACCAAGTAAAAAATCAGCAAAATAATTTCTATTTTGCTACACATAAAAATCTCCAGGTTTTTACCCGGAGATTTTTTTACTTTCTTCGCTTTCTTCTTATCCGAATAGAACCTCTCTGCTGCTGCTTTCTGTCAAACTCGCTTTTTGCTATAATTCCCTTATGATTTTAGATGTTGTCCAGGCACCAAACCATGTCTTGTCAGCTATAGCAAAACCTATTGATAAAATTGATGCTGAGATTCTCAAGCTAATAGAAGACATGAAAGAAACACTAGTTGCTCAAACAGACCCTGAAGGCATTGGCCTTGCTGCTCCTCAAGTTGGTAAATCTCTTCAACTGTTTATTGTTAAACAAGATCCAGAAGACCCATTTGATATTTACATCAATCCAACATTAACACTTGGTGTTGAAAAAGCTATAACGAAAAGAAAAGACAAAGAAGAAGAGCGCGCCAAATTAGAGGGATGCTTATCGCTAAAAGTTATTTGGGGCGAAGTAGAGAGAGCAAAA
Source organism: uncultured Gammaproteobacteria bacterium (assembly GCA_964408485.1). Lineage (GTDB taxonomy): Bacteria > Patescibacteriota > Microgenomatia > Levybacterales > UBA12049 > DASQJJ01. Next base: position 10,049 of record CAYOZJ010000013.1, on the reverse strand, counting down.
AAAGTCCATTTGGAATGGATGGATGAAAAAGGCGCTATACATAAGGCAACATTTCATGGATTTTATGCAACAATTCTGCAACATGAATATGACCATTTACAAGGTATTCTTTTCCCACGACGAGTACTCGAGCAACAAGGCCAGCTCTACAAATCACACAAAGGAAAAGATGGAAAAGATGTATTTGATCCAGTGGACCTTTAAGAATCAAGAAGCACGAATCAAGAATCAAGGAAAATATAAATAAAAATTCCTTAGACCCCTTAATTCGTAATTCTTAATTCATAATTCTAGATATGAAAAAATCGACTATTTTCTTTGGCGCCTCGTCCTATGTCCTTCCTGTTATTGATTTTTTAAATAAAAACTACAACCTGCAACTTGTTGTCACAACCGAACAAAATGCCACAGACCCTGTCCCTGCATTTTGTAAAAAACACACCATTCCCTACGTCTCTGTCACTCAAATAGATGATTCTCTTCGCTCTAAACTCTTAGCTCTTAGCTCCTCGTTTGCTGTTCTTGCAGATTTTCGTCTTATGGTCAGAAAAAATGTCTTGGATATTTTTCCAAAGGGAATCATTAATATTCATCCTTCGCTTCTCCCAAAATATCGTGGTCCTACCCCTGGACTCACAGCAATTTTAGATGGAAAAAAAGAAAGTGGAGTCAGTCTTATGCTTCTAAATGAAAAAATGGACGAAGGTGCGATTATAGGGCAGATAAAACTTCCTATTTTACCAACAGATACTTCCCCAACCCTTTACACTCGCTATTTTAGCGAAGGCACAAAGCTCTTGGAAAGAGAATTACCAGATTACCTGGATGGGAAAGCACAGCCTACTGAACAGGATAATAGTAAAGCGACCTATACTGACTTTCTTAAGAGAGAGTCTGGATTTTTTGACTCTACCAATCCTTCGGAAAAAGAAATATTTGATCGTAAAGTTCGTGCTTACCATCCATGGCCAAGTTATTGGACTCGTATAAAACTTAATAAGGATGAACGAATTGTAAAGTTTTTGCCAGAAGAAAAAATCCAAGTTGAAGGTAAAAAACCACAATCATATAAAGACTTTCTTAATGGCTATCCTCAAATGAAAGACTGGCTTGAAAAGATAACCTACAGTCATTCTGAGGCATAAATATTTTCGTCATTGCGAGAAGTGAAACGACGAAGCAATCTCATTTTACAATTTCTTCAAATAGATCTTGCCATTTGGGATTTGTTTCGTTGATTAGTTCTATTTTCTTTTTTCTTGAACCACCCTTAAGCTGTTTCTCCCTGAAGATTGCATCCTCAATTCTTTCATGATGCTCATACCACACAAGCTTATGAACATTGTATTTTGCAGTAAATCCGGCAACAAGATTATTTTTGTGTTGATAGATTCGTTTTATAAGGTCACTTGTTACACCTATATAAAGAGCTGTGTTTACTTTATTAGTAAGGATATATGTATATCCTCCGAGGAGATACATGTCTTTAGTATAGAGATTGCTTCACTTTGTTCGCAATGACGGGTTGGGGTTGGTTTTATGCTGCTGCAACCACAGGAGTACTTTTAACTTGTGTCTTAGAATCTGCACGTGCTGCTTCTTTAAACATTCTCAGACATTTTGTACAAAGTCGTACTCTTCGCATATTTGCCCCAATCTTTACCCGTGCAGCATGCAAGTTAGGTTGAAAGATCTTTCGTGTGCGGTTTTTCGCATGAGACACATTGTGTCCATACATAACGCCTTTACCACAGTTCATACATATTCGTGCCATACTGAATCTATTTTACCATAAATCAGACTCGCTCTCAAGAGAGCAAGTATATGCTATACTGAGGCTATGGATTTCCTGATTGGCATTGTCCTAGCTCTTCCCATCCTCTTTTTCTCTGCAATTCTCCATGAAGTTGCCCACGGTTTAGTCGCAGACCGACTTGGTGACCCAACCGCACGCCTTATGGGACGTCTTACACTTAATCCCCTCAAACACATTGACCTCTACATGACAATTCTCCTCCCTCTTCTTCTCATCCTTTCAGGATCGAGTATTATTTTTGGCGGTGCCAAACCTGTCCCCATTGACCCATTCAACTTAAAGGACGGTAAAAAGGATGTTGCCTTAGTTGCGCTTTCTGGGCCACTCACTAACCTAGCTTTGGCAGCAATTGCCGGTCTTCTTTTCCATGGATTGCAACTTCTTCCAGGAGCTGCAACGCTTCCTTTTTCTTTTGTAATTTTTCTGATCCTGCAACTTTTTGTACAGCTCAATATCTACTTGGCTGTTTTTAATTTACTTCCTATTCCTCCGCTGGACGGGTCAAAAGTATTTGCACTACTTCTTCCGGACAATCTGGCAAATAGTTATTTATCTATTGGCAGCATTGGTATTCTTATTCTGCTTCTCCTTCTTTCTTTTCCAATTGGCGGATTTTATTTGCCTCAATTTATGCAGCACATTTATATACTTATTAGTCATCTTCTTGGCTTTTAACTTGATTGTGATGCCGGCTAGGCAACTAATAAATAGTATTGGCGGTGGCCAATTCTTATGCAACCAAGCTTGCCTGGTGCTAACAGCCAAGCTTGACACAAACTCCTCCTTCTGATAATTTACTAAGAGGATGAATCCACAGATATCGTCAGATTCTAATCAACTAGAACACAAGACATTTGTCCAGAAATATAAATTCACTCTTATTAGTCTTCTTATCATTGTCCTTGCCGCAATTCCTCTTTTGCTACTTTCCAACAGAGCATCCAAGAAAATGGCAACCAATACAGTTACACCCACTGCACCTGTCACTCCAACAAGTGCTCCCATGACACAATCAAATATACAACCAACGCTTACCCAAACAGATGCGGATATGCAGACAACGCTTGGTCAAATGGATACAGATTTGCAAAATGTGAGCAAAATTGACACATCGCAAGACAGTACAACTGGTCTGTAGTATATGAATGAGCTTGTTAGACAAAAAACAACTATGAGCAAAAAAACAATTACTATCATCCTTTCTTCAATCGTTCTTGCAGGAGTATTTGCATTACTTACTCCAGTAACTCATGTAAGCGCACTTAATTTTGCAGATAGAATCCAAAATAAAGCATCCGCAGCCGCACAAAGACAATCTAATGATCTTGCTCGTATTATTACCCGAGGAGATAGTATGATTCAGGTTAGACTAACAAGTCTGCAGAATTTACTTACCAGAGTCCAAAACGACAAAAGACTCACCCCTGACGAGAAAACAAGTTTTGAGAATGATATTACTACAACAAGTTCTAATTTAACTACCCTCAAGACCAAACTTGATGCAGACACCGACGCACCAACTGCACTTGCAGATGCAAAATCTATTGTCACCTCATACCGCATCTACATGATTTTCGAGCCTAAGATACGACTTTTAGCAATTATAGATAATCTTCAAACAACAAGTATAAAAATCTCTGGGATTATTGCCAGTGTGCAAAATCTTTTGAATACACTTAAAAGTGAAGGCAAAGATGTTACGACTGCACAAAATGCACTTAACGACGCGTCTTCACAAGTAAGTGCAATTAACTCTCTTCTTGCTGCAGATAAGACATTAGTCTCGAATGTCCAAATCGGCACAACAGACCCACAATCTATTTTTGTCCAAGTGCGAAAAGATTTAGCAACGATTAGAGGTGATGTTACAAAAATCCGTACTGACTTTGAGACAGTTAAAACAAGCCTTAAATCTGCAGGTATCACCCCTACTACAGCTCTCCCCTCCACACATTAAATACATTTATCATTGCAAGGCAATATTATTGTGAGGAAAATTAGTAGCTTTTCCTAAATTGTCTTGAGAAATTATTAATATTACAAGCTGCAGCACTCCTCATAAGGGATGATGCTTTCTCTTTTCCTTGACAAGGATATAGAAATATATATAATTCCTTCATGGCAAAAGAAGTAATAAGTGTCGCAAAGAAAACAGCCAAAAGGTTTGTGGACTTTTGGAAAGCAGGTAAAAATACTGATGCCACTGATCTTGGCAAGAGAGGTGGAGGAGAAGCAGCACAGCAAACAAGAGCAAATACCAACGCACGAAGACTCAATCAAGCAAGCGGAAAAGATAAGTTTGCAGAATAAACTTCCCCTTTTTCTTCCTCCCCAATAGCTTCCATCAACACAGTAAATCTAAATTAAATAACTTATAATTTTCCCCTATTGACACTATAGGAAATATTTGTCATTCTTGATAAGAATTATGGTAGATATTTCAAATAGTGAATTTGGTGGTGCAGCAGCAGCGACTAATGCAGAAACCCATAAAGGAGTTATTGAAAAGGGTAGACAATTACTAAGCGGCCTTTCAAAGATAATTAAAGGAGATCCAAAAAAAGCCGGAATAGATATGGTAGCAAGAAATCCTAATGCTCCAAAGATTCCCTCTAGCAATCACTCGTAACTCAAGGTCTATTTCTCTTCTTGACAAGTATCTTTTCTTCTCATACTATATCTGAAGTGAAGAATTGGGATCCGCTATGGAAATGGCGAATACCTTTACATAAAGGGGTATATTTTCCCCCCTTTATTTTTATCTTCGTTAGAATATTTTTAAGAGCTGAAAAGCTCTTTTTTTATACCTATTTTCCTTTCTTTTCTCTTACCATAGCTCCATTAAATTCTCTCAATCCTTTGACATCCTATAGCTTGACATACCTTATAGTTCGTGATACTATCCAAACCTAAATGCGAGGAGGTGATTTTTAATGGCAATAACAACAAGACCTAGAACACAAAGTGTCTCAACCAAAAAAGATGTTGGTGCTGTTATCAATAGAGAAGACTCTTGGTTTAGACGGACGTTTGGTATAAGACAGGCGATTGATGGAGCTCTGTCACATGGTGAAAAGCATAGTACTGAAGAGGGTAAACAAATGGCACAACGAGTAACCGAAAGTCATCATGCATAAAGGTGCTTTCTTAAAGAAAGTGAGGTGAATTTAAATGGCAAGAATAGCAATACATACAACAGGAAAAAAACATACAGGGCTTACCAGAGAGGATATTTCTAAAGCTCTAGATAAGGCTCCTATTATCGGAGGCTTACGAAGACTTTTTGATCCAAGATGGCAACCCGATACAAATGGACAAGAAGATAAACTCAATGATATTGGTTGGCAATCAAAATTTACTCGTCATTAAATATAATTAAGAATCTATTTTACCAATAAAGCCTTATGCAAGGTTTTATTGGTGTTTTTCTTGACAGATGCTGCAAACAATTTTATCATCAGTGTATGGATGAAAATCAATTCCAGTCTCCCCAACCCCCTTCTCGGTCTAAATTTAAAAAATTTCTTTTTTTTACAGAAATTGGTTTATTTGAAATAGGATTTGTTGTTATTTTATTGGGTGCTATTGTTGGGGCTTTACAATTTTTCCATGTAATCAACTTATCCAAATACCAATCATATCTTCCAAATATTTCCTCTCTTGTTCCCCATTTCTATTCACAAAACATCGCAAAGAAAGATCTGTCCACTCTCCTTTTCCCCAATTCACCTTCTTTCATGATACAGGCAAACTCCCAATATCTTCCGTCAAAAGATCTAAAAAATGTTACTGTTTCCCAAAAAAATAATATTTTTACTGCTACATGGCCACCATATGGAAAGTCGACAAGTGCTCCATATATTACCGCGTATGCTGTCTACCAAACAAAAAATGAAAATTTTTCTTATGCTTCGATTGTTTTCGATACTGGTAAGATAGCCTCTGACAACACACCTCTTTCATCAGATTCGGCAAAAACAATTGCTACTTCATATTTACCATATCCATCAGTACTTGCTGCATATCCACCAACCTGGTCGTGCAATCAAACTACAAATTCTTGTAATGCTGGTGTTCTATATAAAAATGACACTTCTGGAAAAGTAACAAATGCCTATACAATATTTGTCACCAAATCAGGAGCTACCTCTCATATTCTTGTTATTGGCTGTCTCACTCCATATGTAAGCAATGCTCGTGAAAATCCTTCAGATTGCCTTCCAAATTGAAGCTCTCTACAGTTGACACAAAAAATGATATCTGAAATGATGAGCATATGAGGAAATTTTTGCTTATCTGCATTGCTTTTTTCTCTTGTATTCTATTATTTATCCTCGCAAAACCGGTTACTACTTTTGGTGAATCGACTGGCTGCGCAACCAAACAAACAACATGCGTTAGCGACTATGCCTATGTAGATGGAATTGGCTACACATGTCAGCAGGGACGTATTTGCTCTTGTCCAGCTCATACTCACTCTGATAATCAAAATGAGTGTGAAGGCTTTACAACAGAAGAAATATGCGGCGGCAATCAATGTGGTCCCGGACTCTATCCAGGAAGCTGTTGTATTTCAGATCCTACATGCTCAAGCAAAGGCTATGAGTGCCGATATGATCCGTATAATGGGGGAAGTACCTCCTATTATCAGCATCAAGGCAGTTACGATTGGTCTTGTAATTCAAGCGATTCATGTTTTTCACAAAAAAGCTGTGATGATGTTAATGGACGATGTGCTCGAGGTGCTGCTCCAGCAGGCTACACGTGGGATCCTAATGCACCCAACTTTTTAGATGATGACTGCGGCGGCGGCTTATGGCGTTGTTTTCAGCCATACAGTAACTTTCCTAGCTGCACTATAGGCAAAACAAGCTGTGGTGCGTTTGATAATGGCACAATGGCCTTTAATGATTGTGGCTTCACTAATCGTAATCAAACCTGTACTCACGATGAAAACCAACCTTGCAATCCTCATACATATACTAATACCGAGAATCAATTCTTAAGTAGATGTAATGCAAATGTCGGCTATAGCTGCTTTAATCAAAATACCTGCGAAGCAACGATTACTGTTCATGTGTATATTGATTACGGTCATGACGGATCTCATGACGCAAATTATCCTTTTGGGATAGTTAGCATTAACGGTGGAAATGCAACCACAACAGGCAATGATGGCACTGTTACCTACGATAGAGGAGTTGGAACATACATCATTACCTATAACGATAACAGCGCAGATTACCAACAAATCGGTCCAACACAACAAACAGTCACTCTTGATAACACTCATGGCGACCAGACTGTAGCTTTTCGAGTTACTCCCCTTTATAGAATTTCTGGAAATGTCTTTAGTGATATAAATAAAGATCTCAATCAAGACAATGCAGAATCAGCGTATACCGGCACCAGTACGATTCATATTTCTGGTGGTCCAACCGCACATGCAGATATGACCCAAACAGATGGAACCTACGACACAGGAGAAGTACTCCAATCTGGCACATATACAGTAAAGCAAACCCATGCGCTTAATGCAGGATACTTTTACACTACTCCCTCCACCTGGACTGTAATTGTTGGTAATAGAGGTACTGCAGGACCACAGTGTAATAAAAGCACTTCCCCAGATGCTGCGTGCGGCAATCCAAATGATGGAAGTATCTCAAATTTAAATTTTGGTGTTACGAATGAGATTCCCTGGCAACAATCTGCCTGCTTCGATGTACGAGATGACAGTGGCACCTATGCCGACCAAATTCCTGCAGCACCTTCCTGCGGTGGCGTAAGCGGTGCCTACAACACAATCACCAATGGAAGCTGCTCAACTGGCGCAGGTATTGTCTTTAGCTGTGACGCAACACCTGACTTTGGACAAGGAGCGGCAAATGCAAATGATTGGCAAGCAGGAGGTCCTGGTAACCAACAAGAATGCTTTACCAACCAAGGACTTGATGTTATTCGAACAAGCTATAGTTACTTACTCACAACTGCCAGACAATCCAATATTACCCCAACCAACATGGCAACTATTTGTGGCGCCGGAGGTATTGCTAACTGCACCTTGTCTGGTAGCCTAACAAAAGGGATCTATTCTGCCGAAGGAGACGTGCATTTAAATGCCTACACATTCCCTGTTGACGCAAATGCGCCGCAAAGCTTTATATTCCTTATTCATGGCAATCTATATCTGCAAGGCAATATCATAGTCCCTGCTGGCTCTGTTGCAGCATTTTCCTCAAGTGGCAATATTTATGTAGATAAATCTGTTGGACAAGTTGTTACTAACCCAGATGATGCAAGCAACAATAATCCAAATATAGAAGGGTTATATAGCGCGGATGGCAGCTTTATTGTCTCATCTTATGCCAACGGAAATAACGTGTGTAATGCCGATGGGTCTCCTTTGGACAAGAAATTAAATGTTATCGGAAGTATTGTTACTAACGCAGCCAAAACAGGTGGAACTTTTACAAATAACCGTGACTTATGTATTTATGATTTACAATGCTCACCTGTCTCAACAGGTGAAGGTCTTCCCAATGGGAATGGTGCTGGGGATGAAAATCTTGCAACCTCTTACTTACTGACTCTTTTTGCAGATGGTGGATTCCTTAACCACAAACTCTTCAACTGGGAAGAACTCAGGCCTTAGCCTGAGCAAATTGTTATATTGCTATATTCCTAAATTATTATGGCAGACAAAAGATACCTACAATTAAATGATATTAGTTCGTATAAGAGATCTCTCAATCTTTCAAACTACGTTTGGGATATCGTGAGTAAATGGGACTACTTTGCCAAAAAGACTGTTGGAGTTCAATTTGTCACAGCTATAGATTCCATTTCTGCTAACATCGCAGAGGGATTCGGAAGATTTGGGAAAAAAGATAAAGTGAAATTTTACTATTATTCATTTGGGTCCCTCAAAGAGGGCTGCGATTGGAATGAAAAATCAAAAACAAGGAAATTACACACTAAAGAGGAATACGAATATATCTTAAAAGAGCTACAAGATTTACCTAGGGAGATACATCACTTAATAAAGTTTACTAATGAAAAACTGGGTGAATAACAATTTAACAATATAAGAATTTAGCAATTTTAGCTACATATACAACTTTTTCCTGACATATTAGAATCTTGACAAAATTCCCTATCTCTACTATCGTAGAGATGCTCTTTGGCAATCGTAGATAGTTGGAGTATTTTTCCTCGACAAGAGAAAGAAATTGAAACGTTGCGAAGATTATTTGCAGCGTGAGTGGTGTCTTTAGAGTTAAGGTTTTAAAGAACCCCGGCACAGCTATTTCTTTGGGGAAATTTTCAATTATTTTCGGTGCGTAAAGAGCAGAAATTATTGACTTTTGTCATCCCCAACCAGATCGGGGATCCATTAAGGATAGATTCCGGACTAAATCCGGAATGACATTTTGAGAACCACCTGGCAAATTAGTTGAGGTGGTTTTTTATAGTTTAGGAAGTGGTAAAACCAAGATGAGCCTCAATCTTCTTTACTCTCTTTAAGAGTTCCATGTCTTGTTTATCAAACATAACGATAAGCGTACTTACGTCTTTTTGAAGTTTGGTAATTTTAATTTCTACATTCTTCATTCTATCTTCAAGGGCATGTATTTTTTCACTTAACTCAAAGCGGAATAGCTTAAGCTCTGATTGCAGCTCGTTTCGTGTATTTTCTCCCTCTGATTCAATCTCCTCTCTAAGAATAGATCGAATCTGTTTTAAATCTTGCTGTGTTAACATGTTTCAACTGTAAGCGTTCTCGCAGTATTTTTCAAGCGGAAAAATTCTTATAAGGCGACGTGTTTGAATGTATTTGAGCCGGCAGTGAGAATCGGACTCACGACCCTTTTCTTACCAAGAAAATGCTCTGCCACTGAGCCATGCCGGCCCGTTCCCCTAATAGAAACGTGTGCTGAGTGAGAGATTTGAACTCCCGCAGGCCTTTCGGCCGCCTGATCTACAGTCAGGTGCGATTGACCGCTCCGCCAACTCAGCTTACTGCTCTTGTTGTCATCCCGGATTTAGTCCGGGGATCCATTCTCTGGATTTCCCCATGAAGGGGACTATAGCCCGCCTTCGCGGGAATGACAGGAATGATGAGATCCTTCACTTTATTCAGGATGACATTTGTTTTTGAGCCGCCTCTCGGATTTGAACCGAGGACCTTCACTTTACAAAAGTGTTGCTCTACCACTGAGCTAAGGCGGCA
>CAYOZJ010000012.1:0-35052 GCA_964408485.1 uncultured Gammaproteobacteria bacterium | reverse complement strand
ATAACCGCTGAAAGCATCTAAGTGGGAAGCAGGCCTCAAGATAAGATTTCATGTCCCGCCTCGGCGGGACGAAGACCCCTAGCAGATAACTAGGTTGATAGGCTGGCGATGGAAGCGCAGCAATGCGTTAAGTCTACCAGTACTAATGGTCAAGAGTAATGACTATACAGTATTTTGATCCGTTTAAATCGGGTTTTTCTCTTCCTTGTTAAAGAGCACTAAAAATGTTCTTTAAAATAAAAAAAACATGTCATTTCGATCGGCTGGCTGGCGGAGAGAAATCCCAATGGGATCTCTCACATTTGTTCGAGATGACAAAGTCAATTTTGTGTTGAAGCTTCGGTCTCCGGAGCGTAGTGGCACCACCTCTTCCCATTCCGAACAGAGTCGTGAAACACTTCAGCGTTGACGATACTGCATCCTTGTGGTGCGGGACAATAGATCGAGACCGGGACTTTAGCACAAAAAACTTTTTAACCTTCATGAAAGTGGAGGTTTTTTGTAGTCTTTACAATAAGACTTTATTCTTTCAGAATGCCAGGAAAGTCTTTTGTAATAAGATTTTGCCTCCGCTCAAGCTATTTAATAGTTTCCTAAATAAAATTACAATAAGCTTACTTTTGCTTTGCAAAAGGCCAGGTAAGCTTGCTGCAAAAGAATTCGCCACCGCGAATACTATTCAAGAAGCACTTCGTGCAAGCAGTAGATCGAGACCGGGACTTTAGTACAAAATATTTTTTAATCCTCCAGAAATGGGGGATTTTTTTGTTGGGATTGAGCTTGACTAATTATAAGATGTAGTGTATAGTTTGCTGGTTATGTATTTTCTTACAGAAGGGCTAGACGCAAAGCTTGTCTCTCTTTTATATACACAGGAATCTACAAAAGGTTTAGCAGAGGCAGAAAGCAGAAACAATAATACACGATATGCCTCTAGGGTTAGAGCAGGATCTAAAGCGCGTGAAGGCTTTGGTGACCCAAATAGTTTTAGAGCTCGACGAGCAGGATTTAGAGCAGCATAAAAGAATTTGTTTGATTAATGATTCCCCAGAGAGGGGATTTTTTTTGTGGAAAAAATTTATTCTTGAGATTTAGGAGGTTGAGAAACACGTACGCTCCAGTATGATCCATCTGGTTTTGAAACGCTCATGCTGTGGCTGCTGGCAATAATTCCTGCAGCTTCATCTTTTTCTATCTCTGTTTCTGCCCAAACTTTAGCAACACGTATATCACTTGCTCCAAGTGCCCGAGCTATAGTAGGAATAGATCGTTCTGCGATACCATTTTTGACACCACGTCTTTCAAGTGTTGCAGCCCTTTTATTTAAAAGTTCTTGAATTCTTGTAGTAGATGCTTCAGTCATGAGGGTATTTTACTATATTTGCGCTTAGAGCACAAATCCTTATTTGACAAGTAGTTAGACTAGATGTATGGTAAAGCAGGTATGGCAGGGCTGAATAAGTATTGCCTTTCCCTTCGGCTTCACTCAGGACAAGCCGTACTTCTGGACTTTCTAGCCCCGGGTTTTCTTTTTTCAAAATTTCCTCCCAGTGATTTTATGGAAAGCCCTCCATATTTTACCTTTCGCCTTTAGATACTATTCGTATACGGCTCAAGGAGCAATATTTGGAGGGTTCAGAAACTCTAGAACTCACAAGTTCGTTGAGAGTTTCTAGAAAAAGGAGGAGTATGAGCGGACCTTAACGTAAAATTACTTATTAGTTTTTAGAGTTTTCTGTCCAAAGGAAAGCATGTGTTTTGTAACAAATTATTGGAGCAAAACAATTTGTAGGCGAATTATAAAAAACATCCGCAATAGTATTTTTATTATTTTTTGAGTAAATTTTAGAGTAAGAAGTTATCTTCGTATTCTTCTAATCCTTTGAGGTAAGTTCATCAGTTCTGTTATGAGTAATCCGCCGCCAAAAGGCAAAACTCCACGAAGGTTGCGATATCCTGCACGTAAGCTACGTTTTTTGTAGACTGATGGATGAGTAGTAAAAACAGATCCATCGTCATGATAAAAGGTATGACCCTTATCTGGATTTTGAACAATTCTCATGACCTGATTGTATCCTATAGCACTATTCTTTGCAAGAAGCTAGCCTCTTCCAGGTCTTTGTGGTCCTTGAGGATCTTTGGGGGTTGGAGGTTGTTCTCCACCAGATTGTTGTGATCCTTTACCAGGGGGTCTTACCTCTCCCGTATTAGGATCTACTACACGTAATGGAGGTCGAAGAGGGCGGAAGGGTGGCCTCGCTGGACCCTGCTCTCTTAAAATCCTTTTCCGCTCTTCTGCTTCTGCATCAGTTTCCCTTGTTACAACAATAGGACCTTTTTCTGATTGAGGACGAATAACTGCCTTTGGATCTTCTTTTAACGCTCTGGCAATTTCTTCAATTGCTCTCGCTCGGCCTTCTGCATCATCGTCTCCTTTAGGACGTGGAATAAAACGTGCGTCTGGTGGTCTATCGCCTCCGTCTTCAGTCATATTTAATTTATATCACATAATAGCCTCATTGCCTAGAGGCTGGAGATCTGCTATACTAAGATTGTCTCTTCTTGAAAGGAATATGAAACAACATGTCAACAGCCTCATCTAAATCCAATTCGGCAAACTCAGGACAAGCGCCAGCTCAATCAATGGCCGAACTTATGGCCAAACACGGTAATGATGTCCAACCCCTAAAAAAAGGTGAAGAAGTTACTGGTATTGTTACTGCGCTCACTCCAGATATTATGCTTCACGTAGATAAGATAGATGTTACCGTTATGGAGACAGACAGAAAACTCCACAAACAATTAATGACAATGCTTAAAGTTGGGGATAGTGTGAAAGCAGTCGTTTTGTATCCTGAGTCAGATAGTGGGTATCCAGCAGTAAGTCTAAGGCTATTTATGGAGAAAAAGACATGGGAATACTTAGAAGATTTGCAGAAAAAAGGTGAAAAGGTATCGGTAACTGTAGCTGAAGTAACAAAAGGAGGACTTGTTGTTGAAATGCGAAGCGGCACCAGTGGCTTTTTGCCAAATTCCCACATGAATAGAGGAAATTCAGAGAGCTTGGTAGGACAGGAGATACAGGTAAGTATTGCAGAAGTAAATAGAGAGGCTAAAAAGGTTGTTTTCTCTCAAAAAGGTGCACTTACTGCAAATGACTTTGCCAATCTTGCGACACAGTATAAAGCAGGCACAAAAGTAAAAGGAGTTGTGAGTGGTATTACGCAATTTGGTATTTTTGTGACACTCCCATTTACCAGTACATCTGGAGAAAAATCAACAATAGATGGACTTGTCCATATTTCTGAAGTTGCATGGGAGAAAACAAGTGATTTATCTGAGATTTTTGAGACAGGACAACACGTTGAAGCAGTTGTTATTGGTGTTGACTCCAGATCTAAGAGAATTGATTTATCAATAAAAAAACTAAGTCATGACCCATTCCAAGCAGTCCTTGAGAATTTCCCAGCAGAGAAGAAAATTACGGGTACAGCTAAAGAAATGACGCAGGACGGACTTATTGTTGATTTAGGAAACGTTGATGGGTTGACAGTTGAGGGATTAATTAAAAAAGACAAGATTCCACCAACAACAACCTATGAAATTGGTAAATCTGTAACAGCAACAGTTGTATCTGTTGACGCACGAAAAAGAAAAGTTATGCTGACTCCAGTCCTCATGGAAAAACCATTAATGTATAGATAATATGGTCTCAGAGTATCAAACTCCTTGCGCAGATGGAAAAAGACCAGTTGTCGTAAATAAATACACAGGACAAGAAACATATGCAGAAGTTGTTGATAGTGTCAGATCTATCAATGCTGCGCCTGATGCACAATGTCCTTTTAGAAAAAGATCTCGATTTGCTCCTGGAGATACTTTTGCTTGCGTCAAACCAAATTGTCTTCAACGATTCCGGGCAGTATAGTCCTGATAGCTTTATTTTGCTATTATAGATCTATGGCTATTCTACAAACTCCTGATATTCGTAGTGTTTTTCCAGAAAAAAGAATGCCCCAAACACAAGAAAAAGTATTAAGTTTGGCAGATACTATTGGAAGAATGTCTATGCTTCGTAAACCCGTATCAGAGAAACTTGCGCACTTACGAGGTGAATATGGTGCAAAAAAAATAGAAGATCCTCAAGCAAAATATTTTCATGGAGGATATGCGGGAGAAATCGTTTGGGCACTTTTTAATGGCACTGATTCATTTGCTCTTCGTCCTACTGCATCAAAATTTTATGTATCATCCAATTCTGCGCACACGCTCAAATATGCAGAGGACTGGGCTGAGCCAAAAAATGACCAACAGCAAGGAAGACTTGATGGTGTAAGAAGAAGGCTGGCAAGAAAACTTGGTATTAGTGAACGAGACATAGAAAGAAGTGGTCTTATGGATCCAGTTATTCTTCGATTTAAGGATGGTATTGAGAATAAAGTTGAGCCTAGTCTGGGGGATATTACCAAACAAGACCGGGTCAGGAATTAAGATTAGATGACCTCACAGACGGTTCGATACAAGAAATAGAAGAATTGACTGGTCTTCAAATACCAAGAAAAAAGGAGGAAGCAGCTTAAGTCTAATTTAACCTCTGCGGTATAGTAAAATACTTTATGGTACAAGATGCTTCAGTTTCTGAAAATGCTCCCAAAGGAGAGCAAAAGGCTCGACCTGCGACTCAACCTGTTACAGAAAATCGTCCCAGTATGTTTGGTATTCCTGTTGAGCCAATGCCCGATTTCTTAACAGAACGACAATTACCAAGGACTTCTGGTGGGGATAGGAAAAAGCGTGTTTTAACTGGAGGCGGATATTATATTCTTCGTGGGTTTGAAGAGCCAGATGTACAGTTTACGGATGAAAAAACGCATACTGGACAAACAGAGGCATTCTTAAGAAATTACGACATGCTTAAAACAAATGGATTTCCTGTTGTTGAGGGAGTAAGGGTTGTAGAACAAGCGAATGAAGAAAAACTTGTTATGGTTCCTGATGTAACAGATGGAGGTAAAAAAGGTCGAGTATATGGTATAGGAAAATTAAGGGAAATCGCTCGCACTACTGAAAGTGCAGAATTTTCCCAAGCAAGCAGTAAGCCTTTTGATGATGAATATAAAAGAATTATGGCTGAGGAAGGAGATCTTGTGAAAAGCCAAGGAGAGGCGCTTCGAGATAAAGCAACAGCGCTGGGAATTACTCTTGCATATGATGGTGCATGGGATTTGGTTGTAAATCGCGCAGATGATGGAGTATATTCTTGGAAACTACAAATTCTAGATCCTGAAGAATATAATACTCCTCCTAATGAAGGTGGTCTGAAAGCAACAAACGATGAGATTTTTGATTTGCAAAATGGGTTGTTTGGGGGAGTAGCAAAATTTATGGACAATCCGGATTTTATAAAAGATGAAACAAAACATCCTCCTGTTTTTCCTGACTGAGTGGAATTCCTCTATGGTATACTAAGGTAACTTTTATGGCTAAATCTATTGTGAGTTTTGTGTGTCAAGAATGCGGATATGATTCTCCTGCATATTTAGGGAAATGTCCTGAGTGTGGGAATTGGAATACGTTTAAAGAATTTCGGGAGAATAAAGGGAGTTCCGGATCAAAAGGAAGCACATCGTTTGCTCAAATGACAGACGAAAAACCTCAAGCATTAAGCGAAGTTGTCCTTTCTCCAAAAGAGCGAATAGCAACAGGGTTTTCTGAAATGGATACTGTACTTGGTGGAGGAATTGTTGCTGGGTCAGCAACGCTTTTAGCAGGAGATCCGGGAATTGGAAAGTCTACTGTGCTTTTGCAGCTATGCCTCAATTTAGCAAGGGGTACTGTCATCTCGAACGATAGTGAGAGATCTCAAGAGATTTCTCGACAAGCTCGAAATGACAAAGAGAATAAGATTGCCACGTCGCAAGCTCCTCGCAATGACAAGGGGATGACAGGTGGCAAGACCGTCCTATACATAAGTGCAGAAGAATCCAAAGAGCAAGTTGCCATGCGAGCAATGCGATTGGTTGAAAAAGACGCAAAATTACCTGAAAAATTACTATTACTTTCTATAACAAACGTAGATCAAATAGTCCAGATATTATCAGAAATTAAACCAGACTTCGTTGTTATCGATTCCGTGCAGACAGTTGAGTCAGAAGAGGCAGGAGGTTTGGCAGGATCTGTCTCGCAAATTCGCTACGCAACAAGTAGGTTTATTCGTGCAGCAAAGACACTTTCGATCCCTGTTTTTTTAGTAGGTCACGTAACAAAAGAGGGAATGGTAGCAGGACCAATGGTACTTTCCCATATGGTAGATACAGTGCTCTTCCTGGAAGGAGAAAAATACACAAAGACTCGTATTCTCAGATCGTTTAAGAATCGCTTTGGTCCGGTAGATGAGGTAGGGATTTTCTTAATGGACGAATCAGGAATGGAGGAGGTAAAAAATCCTGAGCAAATATTTCTTTCGGAATCCAAGCAAGCAGCTCCAGGATCTGTCTTAACGGTTATTATGGAAGGATCTCGGCCATTTCTTATTGAGATTCAGGCACTTGTTGTCTATTCCAAATTTCCTATGCCGCGACGAGTGAGCCTTGGACTTGATACCAAGCGAGTAGAATTGCTTCTGGCAGTACTCCAAAAGCATGCCAAATTACCTTTAGAGAGTTATGATGTCTTTGTAAATGTGGCAGGAGGAATTAAAGTAAGTGATCGTGCAGTGGATTTAGGGGTGTGCCTTGCTGTGTATTCGTCTCTTAAGAATAAGCCGCTCACAAAAACAGTTGGCATTGCCGAAGTTGGACTTTTAGGCGAGCTTCGAAAAGTACCCGACCTGACAAAGCGCGTCAAAGAAGCGCGTAAGTTAGGATTTACCAAAGTTGTTAGCGCAGAAGTTCATGATAATCTCATGGAAACATTGGAAAATTTAGGATATACTCCTGGGAATAAGCAGTGGAAACAGGAGGACGAAAGACACTATAAGATACCAACGGATGAGGAAGAATAAAAAGTTTTCAATTTACAATTTTCAGTTTTCAATAAATGATTAATTGAACATTGTTCAATTCAATGAAAATTAAGAACTGACAACTGAGAAATAGACAATATGGCTAATAAAAATCAAACCATTACACCAGAGGTAGTTGCAGCAGCTGCAAAACCAGTACAGGTTCCAACCAATTTTGTTGGTAATTTAGCAGATGAAATTGCTAAAACGCTTGCAGCTAGGTTTCCAAGTTTGAGAAGAGAAAAGACGAAGAAAAATTCGTCCAAAGGACGATCAGCCTCTGGCCGAAAAAAAGAAGCAGAGAAAGCAGTATTCTTAGATACATCTGCAATTATTGATGGCAGAATTTTTGATGTAATCGATACAGGAATGCTCAATGGATTTGTTGTTGTTCCGGAGTTTATTTTGCTTGAGTTAAAGCATATTGCGGATTCTCAAGATATGGTTAAAAGAGAGCGGGGGCAACGAGGACTAGAGAGGTTGGAGCGAGTCAGAAAATCCAGATATGTAAAGCTTCTTATTATCCCAGGGAATGATAAAACAGATAAGCATAAGGAAGTTGATGAAAAGCTTTTAACAATTACCAAATTCTACAAAGGACGACTTATTACGTGTGATTTTAATTTAGAAAAGAAAGCAAGCGTTTCTGGGGTAGTTGCTATTAATGTCCATAATTTGGCAAACAAATTAAAGATTATTGCAGTACCTGGAGAGAGTCTCCACGTAAAGATTCAGCACATCGGGAAAGATCCAACCCAGGGGGTAGGGTACTTGGATGATGGAACGATGGTTGTTGTTGAGTCAGCGAGTAGTAGTCTAGATCACTTTATGAATGTTGTTGTTAGTCGTGTTATTCAGACCTCTTCTGGACGAATGCTTTTTGCAAAGAAAATATAAATTTATTTAGCGCTTAATACTTCGTGTAGGTACTCCAATATGTTGAAGAAATTCAAGTGTAGGTGCTTCAAACTCTCCGTATGCTGTATGTCTGGTAGATGACCTCCTATATATACCTTTTCCTCGATCTGCATGAACAACCCTACTGGTCATTACTGCACTTTCTTTTGTCTCATCTAATTCTTCTATGGCAACTCTTTCGAGACTGAAAGAGGATGCTCCCTTTTTACGTAGAGTTCCTAATTCTCTCGCTTTTACATATCCATCAAGAAGTGGTAAATCACCGTCAAGATCTATTCTTTCTGACATAGCATTGGCAGTATATGAAGTTTCTTTTTGTAAATCAATAGAGCAAAAATATAACCTATGCATAGGTTATTCGGATCCTTTTTATTGACAAAACATGTCAGTCGAAATAGTCTTCATTTCTGTGAAAAATGAGAATATGAAATTTTCATGAAAAATCTGTAAGACTGCTTAAAAAGAAGAACTAAAAATATAATGTAATTTTTCTTGCAGATTTTTACTTCATTTTATCCATAGATTATACTGCCCAGTTGGAATAGCTATTTTCAGCTTCATAAACAAGTAATGCATAGGTGCAAAGAGGATTTTAGGAACGTCTAGAAAACACAGGTTTTATACTCAATACTGCTATTTTGGACCTAAAAAATCTCGTGAAAACACTCCTTGACAAGCTTATTTTAGCCATGGGACACTTAAATACATATAGAATAACCTATGCATTGCATAACCAACACATAGACACATTATGCCTATCAACCTGCCCAAGGACAAAAAGATAGTTCCGATACGACAAGCCGCTGAAATACTCGGTGTTTCTATTGACACGGTTAGGAGATGGGATAAAGATGGAACCCTTCATTCCTCGCGTCCCAATGGGAAAGACAGGTATTTTTCCGTTGATGAGTTGGAGAAAATAAAACTTGCAAAACCCTTAACAATTTCCGAAGTTGCCCAGAAACTTACTCTCTCACAGAGTACCCTTCGACGGTTGGAGAAAAAAGGTCTTATTGTCCCGGAAAGAAATGAAAATGGAGAAAGATTATACACCCAAAAATCACTGCAAGATTTCCTCAACTCTCAATATTTTTTAAGCAAAGGAACAGTTGAGCAAAAGATTTCAGAGCCCTTGAAAGAGACAAACCATAGTGAAGAAAAACAACCAATTGCAGAGGAATTAGTAAAAGATACCGCAGAAAATCCAGTAGAAGAAGTAGCACAAATAGTAAGAGACGAGGATGGTGTTGCGGAGAAAAACTCTCCCAAGGGGATTAGTACCCCAGAGAGCACTCCTATCGCCGAAGCGGCGCTTTCCAAAACGGCGGATGCTAAAAGTCCTGCCGACAAAGAAGATATGGAACTCTTGGCTCACGAAATAGAAGATTCCAACAAAAAACTTTTTGCTCTTATTGGGACTAACCTAGAACAACATAATAAAAGATTGAATAATTTGTTCTTTGTGAGACGAGCCATTGCCTTCACTCTTTTAGCTTTTATAGGATTATCTTTTTTAACAATTGGCGCTATGTCTTACCTTTTCGCTACCTACCCTTCGCAGATGTCGAAATTCTTTGCCTATGACCAATCAGAGCCAACGCAGCAACAGCTTCTCGTAGATAGAAAAACTGGAAAAACAGGAAAGCGTCATGCTGTTTTAGGTGCAGCAACTGGTCCTGCAGGATTCTTTCAAGGACTTGCAACAACAGTACTTCGACCTTATGCAGCGGTTTCACTACAGATTGTCAAACAGGTTAAGCCTGAGACATATACACAAATTGCTCCTCAGGTTTTGCCACCAACAGATGGCTCAACTGGTAATGCATTTACCGTTACTGAAAATGGACAACTTTCTCCCCAGGCACCAATTGTTATTACAAATAATGGGCAAGCAGGAGGTTCTAACTTAGTAATTCAAGATAAAAATCTCATTAATAACCTTAATGCAGATTTTGTCCGTGGGAAAAAACCAGGAATAGATACAGGTGATTTGGCAGTTTTAGGACCTAACGGAACAATTACTGGATTGACGATTGGGGCAGAAGATATTGGTTTGCAAAGCATTACTGGTTCGCAACTGGTCAATAATACTATTACCGCAGCACAAATTGCGACCGGAGCCATAACATCTGTACAAATTGCCGATGGAACATTTACTGGAGCAGACCTTGCTGCAAATGCAGGTATATCAAATGGACAATTATCACAACTTACTGCATCAAACTTAGTCGCTGGATCTGCAGTGCAACTTTCTGGAAGTGGAGGACTGACGAATAATAATGGCCTTTCTCTTTCCACAGGGTGTTCAGCCAATCAAACACTTGTGTGGAATGGGTCATCATGGAACTGTGGAACAACCTCCAGTGGAACAATAACAGGAGTTACTGCAGGAAATGGTTTGACAGGGGGAGGAACTTCAGGAAGTGTTTCTCTTGCTGTTTTACCAACAACAAGTGGAACAAGTAGTAATACAAATTCCAACTCAGGATTTGAAGTTGGGCCATCTGGTATTGCACTCTTAAGAGGATGCACTGATTCGCAAGTACTTACCTGGAATGCTTCAAGTAGTCTTTGGCAATGCGCTAATCAAACAGGAGGCGGTGGTGGAGGTATTGCAACAATTAAAGAAGCTGGGAGTAATGTGGTCACCTCGGCAACAGCTATTAATTTTACTGGAGCAGATTTTGATGTAGCTAATGGAGGTGCAGGGCAGGGAAATATTTCTCTTGCAACAACAGCCGTGAGCGCAGGAAGCTATGGAAGCTCTGGTGTAACAGTACCAACTTTTACAGTGGATGCAAATGGGAGGCTTACTGCAGCAGCAAGCTATACAATCTCTGGTTTGGTTAACTCCAATTTGTCTGGAAGTGCAGGTATTACCAATGCTAACTTGGCCAATTCATCAGTTACAGTGACTGCTGGTACAGGGTTTTCTGGTGGAGGTGCAGTAAGTCTTGGGAGTAGTACAACACTTAATTTAGCTAATACTGCAGTAACTCCTGGGTCATATGGATCAAGCGGTTTGACAGTACCTACATTTACCGTAGATGCTCAGGGAAGACTCACTGCAGCAGGAAGTTATGTTATTCAAGATGCATCGACAGCACAAAAAGGTGTTGCTTCATTCAACTCAAGTAATTTTGCAGCAACCAGTGGAGATATAACAATTAAAACAGGTGGTATTGGAGCAACTGAATTAGCAGCAACAGCAGTAACTGGTGGAAGTTATGGATCTGCAACCTCAGTGCCAACATTTACTGTTGATGCGGATGGTCGTTTGACAGCAGCTTCAAATACGACAATCAGTGGATTAACTGCGTCAAATTTAACTGCAGGTGACTTTTCTGGTGTTATTACATCAGGTACTTACTCTATTAATGTCTCAGGAAGTGCAGGAACTGCAACAAGCGCAACTACCGCGACGACTGCAACAAATGCAAATAATGTGAATTTGGCAAACGATACTACCAGTGCAACAGATTATTTAGTATTCACAAATACAGCAACAGGAAACCAGCCCTTAAAAACAAATACAGGTATTTCAGTGAACCCCAATACTGGTCTTATTACCGCAACTACTTTCTCCGGAGCACTTTCGGGTAATGCCACAACTGCTACGAGTGCTACATCTGCAACAACGGCAACCAACGCAACAAATGTTGCAACAACCGGAGTCTCGAGTAACGCAACGTATTATCCATTATTTGTTGCTTCAAGTTCTAACTCTAATCAGGCAGCAAGTCTTGGGACAGGACTTTCGTTTAATCCATCGACCAATACACTTTCTACAACCGCATTTTCTGGCGCATTGTCTGGGAATGCTACATCGGCAACGACACTGCAAAATGCACGAAATATTAACGGCGTATCCTTTAATGGGTCTGGAGATATTACCGTTACTGCAGCAGCAGGAACATTGACAGGCAATACACTTAACTCTGGTGTTACTGCTTCTTCTTTAACAAGTGTTGGAGCGTTAGTCAGTGGAACACAAATTGCCTCCCAAACATTCACAACGCATAGTATTACAGACTCAGGAGCGCTCACCATTGCATCAGGTGGGTCTGGCAATCTAGCACTCAACACTGCTAGCGGAACAATAACCTCGAATGCTACTGCTGTTGATTTGAGTAATGCAGTTTTAACAGTAAGTTCGTGTGTTGGGTGCGGCACAGGAGGTGGCGGATCGGGAGTTAATTATTGGACACTTTCTAATGGAATTCTCTATCCAATTAATTCTACAACTGATTTTCTGGTAGGTGGGACATCTAGTAGTTCAAGTAAGTTTGCAGTTTTAAATACAAATACTGGTACACCAGTTGCCTCAGTCTCTGCTGGAAATAATGGAGCTGCATATCTAACTGCAGGTGGAACGCTGGCCACAACAAATAAGCAGCCATTAGTATTGGGAGCATCAACAACAGGAGCTATTACTATTGGTACAGATGCAACAGCACGGCAGGTAACAATTGGAAATACAACAGGAGCGAGTACACTTACCCTTACTGCAGGTAGTGGAAATATTAATTTCTTCAGCACAAGCAACAATCTCACTTCGTCAGGAAATCTAACTCTTGCAGGAACCATTGGTGCATCTAATTTTTCAGGCAACTCCAGTGGTACCAATACTGGTGACCAAACAACAGTCTCTGGAAATGCTGGTACAGCAACAGCACTTCAAAATGCACGTCTTATTAATGGTGTTTCATTCAATGGGTCTGGAGATATTACCGTTACTGCAGCAGCAGGGACCCTTACAGGTAATACACTTACCTCTGGTGTTACAGCATCTTCTTTGACAAGCGTTGGCTCTTTAGTTACCGGTACGGTTGTTGGCACAGACACATTCAACTCTCATGGAATTGCAGATAGTGGTGCATTAACTCTTTCTACTGGTAGTAATGGTGACTTAACTCTTACTCCTAATGGATCTGGCAATATTGTACTGACTAGTACACCTGTATCTGGTGTAAGAATAGGTTCATCAAGTAACACTCCTGCGATACTTTCTGTCTCTGGAGGCATAGCAAATAACGCTGCATTAATTGTGAACAATGTTAATTCAGGCAATCTCTTTGCTGCATCCGCATCAGGAACTACTAAATTTGTTATTGCAAATGATGGAACAATTTCAAAGACCGGATATGGATCTGGTGTGTTACAGTCCGATACAAATGGAGTTATTACTTCAGGGACATTAGCCAATGGAAGTTTGACCAATTCTTCAATCACGTTTGCAGGGAATAGTGGATCTGGTGCAATTTCTTTGGGAAATACCTTGACGATTTCAGGAGCAGGAATAAATAATGCAGTCTATTCAGGTAGCACGGTAACGATTACTGGTACAGAAGCAGACACGCTTTCTAGTGTCACAGGCAGAGGAGCGAGTACCGCAACAGCACTTACGCTTTCCAATGCAAGTCCACTAACTCTTTCCGGGGCATCTCCAACAATCACTGCAAATAATGGTGATCTTACCTTTGATTTAACAAAAAATAGTACTAATACATTAGTTTTGGTTAATTCAACAGGTGGTCAAGTAGCTGATTTGAATTTATCTGATGGGTCACTCAAAACAGGTGGTGCAACGAGAATAAATAATTCTGGTGTTGGTACATTTGCCTCAGGGACAGTACTTGGATCCCAAACATTCAGTACCAATAGTATTGCAGACAGCGGCGCACTTACCATTGCATCAGGTGGATCTGGCAATTTAGCGCTTAATACTGCATCTGGAACAGTAACGTCTAACGCTACAGCAGTTAATTTTGGAAGTGCAACTTTAACAGTTAGTTCATGTAATGGTTGTGTGGCATCAACTGGACAGAACTTTTGGAACTTGGCAAGTGGGGTACTTGCTCCAGTCAACAATACCCTTGACTTATTGATTGGGGGACAAGCAACGACTGCAGCTAAGTTTGCTGTATTAAATGTGAATGCTGGCACTCCTGTTGCATCTGTATCAGCTGGCAATAATGGCGCAGCATACCTCACAGCAGATGGAACACTTTCTACTACAGCCAAACAAAACTTGGTTTTGGGATCGTCAACAACAGGTGGCATAAGCATTGGTACAGACAGTACAGCAAGATTTATAACAATTGGTAATACAACCGGTGCAACTAATACAACTCTTACTGCTGGATCTGGCAATATTAATTTTTATAGTAGTTCTAACAACATAACAAGTGCTGGCGCGCTAACTCTGGCCAGTACGATTACTGCAAACACAACAAATACCATTAACGGTGTGAGTATTAACAGTGGTGCTCTATCCGGTGTTTCAACACTTGGTTTGTCTGGAGCAATAACTGGTGCAACATCTACGAATACAATTAATGGTTTGATTATTAACAGCGCAACACAAACACTTTCATCTCATTCTCTTGTAGACTCTGGTGCACTAACAATTAACTCCAATGGTTCATCTACTCTTACTTTACAATCAAGCGGAACAGGGGATATCCAATTCTTTAGCTCGTCAAATAAGATAACGAGTGGTGGTGCATTAACAATTGCTGGTGCCCTTATTTCTTCAAATATTGCATCAGGAGCCTCAGTAAGCGGAAGCAATACAGGGGATCAGACAACTGTTAGTGGAAATGCCGGTACTGCAACAGCGCTGCAAAATCCGAGAAATATTAACGGCGTTAGCTTTAATGGAACAGCAGATATTACGGTTACTGCAGCAGCCGGAACACTTACAGGCAATACGCTTAATTCTGGGGTAACTGTCTCATCTCTTACCAGCGTTGGCTCTTTAGTTAATGGTACAGTTGTTGGGACACTCACTCATAATTCCCACGGTCTTGCAGATAGTGGAGCGCTAACTATCTCCACGGGTTCTAATGGTGACCTTACTTTAACTCCAAACGGGTCAGGGAATATTGTTTTGACAAGCACACCGGTGTCTGGAGTTAGGATTGGAAGTAGCTCAAATACTCCTGCAGTTTTGTCTATATCAGGTGGCATTGCCAATAACGCAGCATTAAACGTAAACAATAGTAATTCAGGAGATCTCTTTACCGCCAGTGCATCTGGTACAACGAAATTCACTATTAATAATAGTGGTAATCTTGTTGCAACAGGGACGCTTACTGGTCTTACTGGTCTTACTCTTTCTTCAGGAACACTCGCACTTGGAAGTAACACTGTTAGTGGTACACCAACATGGTCTAGCAATCAGGCAATAACACTAAGTACCGCTTCTCAGCCAAATATTACATCAGTTGGAACATTAGGAAGTCTTACTGTGAGTGGTGCCATAAGCGGCGCGACTTCATCTAATACAATTAACAATCTTATTATTAATGGCGCAACGCAAACCCTTTCATCTCACAGCATTGCAGACAGCGGCGCATTAACCATTGCATCAGGTGGATCTGGCAATTTAGCGCTTAATACTGCATCTGGAACAATCACATCCAATGCCACCACAGTTAATTTAGGCTCAGCTGCACTTACGGTTGCATCATGTAGTGGATGCACGAATTCTGTTGTGAGCAGTCCTTTCCAAGTCGTATCAGGAGCAATTGCTCCACTTAATAATACAGAAGACTTGTTGATTGGTGGTCAAGGATCAACTTCTGCAAAGTTTGCCGTTCTTAATGTAAACACTGGTACACCAGTTGCATCTGTATCAGCTGGTAATAATGGGGGAGCATATCTTACAGCAGATGGTACCCTGTCTACAACTGCAAAACAGAATTTGGTCTTGGGCAGCTCGACAACCGGCGGGATATTAATTGGTACAGATGCCAATGCACATAATATTACAATTGGTAACTCAACAGGCGGGACAATAACCATTGGACAATCATCTGGTAGTGACCTCGCGCTTAATGATGCGCAGTGGTCAATTACAGGTGCAGGAGCAGCAAGTTTTGCAGGAATTACCCTTTCATCAGGTACCCTTGCCTTGGGGAGTAATACTGTTTCTGGTACTCCAACATGGAGTAGTAATCAGGCAATTACATTAAGTACTGCAGCTCAGCCAAATGTTACTTCACTTGGAACCCTCACAGGTCTTACGATGGGTGGAACACTTGCATTAGGCTCCAATACTGTAAGTGGTACACCAACCTGGTCAAGCAATCAAGCAATAACCCTTTCAACGGCGGCACAGCCAAACATTACTTCGGTAGGATCGCTTGTTACTGGTACGGTTGTTGGAACACTTACTCATAATTCTCATGCTATTGTAGATAGTGGTGCACTCACTATTCAAACAAGCAGTAATGGTGACTTAACACTCACTCCAAATGGTTCTGGAAATATTGTTTTGACTTCAACACCTGTATCAGGAATCCGAATAGGAAGTAGCGCAAATACACCAGGGATTCTATCTATATCAGGAGGTATTGCAAATAACGCAGCATTAAATGTCAATAATACCAATTCAGGAGACTTATTCACTGCGTCAGCATCGGGTACTACCAAGTTTACAGTCGCTAATAATGGCAACATTGCTGCAACGGGTGCTTTAACAGGATTGACTGGTTTAACTCTTTCTTCAGGAACATTGGCATTAGGTTCTAACACAGTCAGTGGCACACCAACGTGGTCTTCTAATCAGGCCATTACACTTTCTACAGCCGCACAGCCAAATATAACATCAGTTGGAACCCTTACTAGCCTTACTCTAGGTGGTACTTTGGCCTTAGGAAGCAATACAGTTTCCGGGACTCCAACCTGGTCAAGTAATCAAGCTATTACACTTTCAACTGCATCTCAGCCCAATGTGACGTCGGTTGGAACATTAACTGGTTTAACAATTAATGGTGGTGTGACAGTGAGTGGAGGAGCATTATCTCTTAATGATTCGTCTAACAACACAACCAGTATTGGCGGTGGAACGACAACGAGTAGTATTACTCTTGGAGGAACAGGGACACAAACTATCAGTATCGGTAATGGTGCAGGGAATAAGAGTGTCAATCTTGGGTCTAATAATTCTAGTAGTACCACAACTATTTTATCTGGAACAGGAAATATTACACTTGGTGGCAGTACTGGCGTTGGTAATGTTGTTATTCAGCCAGATGCAGGTGGTGCAGCGGCTCTTATTATTAAAGACCAAGGAACAGGGGATCTGTTTACCGCCAGTGCTGGCGCAACAACCAAGTTTACCATTGCCAACAATGGAAACATTACAACAGCAGGAACGTTGACTGGACTTACAGGTTTGACACTTTCCTCGGGAACATTGGCCTTGGGTTCTAATACTGTTAGTGGCACGCCAACTTGGTCTAGTAACCAAGCCATAACATTATCTACTGCAGCCCAACCAAATATTACTTCAGTTGGCACATTAACTGGTCTTACCTTGGGTGGAACGCTTGCTCTAGGAAGTAATACCGTGAGTGGTACCCCAACGTGGAGCAGCAATCAAGCGATTACTCTTAGTACTGCAGCACAAACCAATATAACTTCAGTTGGCAGTCTCGTGAATGGTACTGTGGTTGGTACTGATACCTTTGGGAGCCACACCCTAACAGATTCCGGCGCATTGGCAATTAACAGCGCATCTGGATCCAACCTTACTTTGGATTCAGCTGGTGGAACAGCAAGTCTTAATCTTGGTTCTGCGAATGCAACCACCATTAACATAGGGAATCATGGTGCGTCTGGTAACTCAATTGTTTTTGACAAAGGAACAAGTGGTACCTTTACTCTAAAAAGTAATGGATCTGCGCTTGATTGTAGTGGATTTACTAATTCTGGAAAGCTCACTACCAATTCCTCTGGAAATATTATTTGTAGTAATGATATCTCTGGTGGAGGAGGGAGCGCGGGGGTATTCCAAGAACTAACTGGTGCTATTGCTCCACTTAACTCAACAGAAGACTTTATTATTGGCGGCCAAGCGTCAACAGCAGCAAAGTTTGCAGTTCTTAATGTTAATACTGGTACTCCAGTTGCCTCTGTGAGTGCAGGGAATAATGGAGCTGCATATCTCACAGCAGATGGAACTCTTGCAACAACAGCAAAACAAAACCTTACACTTGGTAACTCAACAACAGGTGGAATTCTTATTGGAACAGATGCAAATTCTCATAATATTACAATTGGCAATAGTACTGGCGGAACAATTACGATTGGTCAGAGTTCTGGAAGTGACTTAGCACTTAACGATGCACAGTGGTCGATAACAGGCGCAGGCGCTGCAACATTTGCCTCTGTGAATACTGGATCTGGCTCAATTGTAGGTACAGGAACAATTGGATCAGCAAGTAACTCATTGTTTACTGGAAATACTCTGACGCTTAGCGGGGCGATTAGCGGTGCAACTGCTACCAATACAATAAATGGTCTTATTATCAATGGATCCAATCAAACACTTTCTGCACATAATATTGCAGATTCTGGAGCGTTAACTATTAACTCTAATGGATCTTCTACACTTACTCTGCAGTCTAGTGGAACAGGAGATATTCAATTCTTTAGTGCTTCTAATAAGATCACTTCCGGAGGAGCACTCACGATTGCAGGAGCGCTGAGTAGTTCTAATTTTTCAGGCAGTTCGTCTGGTACCAATACCGGTGACCAAACAACTGTCTCTGGCAATGCAGGTACAGCAACAGCACTTCAAAATGCACGTCTTATTAACGGAGTAAGCTTTAATGGTACAGGAGATATTACAGTAACTGCAGCTGCAGGAACATTAACTGGCAATACTCTTAACTCTGGTGTTACTGCTTCTTCTCTGACGAGTGTCGCAACATTGGTCAGTGGAACAAAAGTAAACACAGATACCTTTACTAATAATGCGATTACTGATGATGGCGCACTAACATTGGCAACAGGAGCAAACGGTAATCTTACCCTTACACCAAATAAGGTTGGAAATGTCATTATCAATCCAGATGCAGGTGGGAATGCAGCGCTTATTATTAATAAGCAAGCAGATTTAGGATTTGTTAATCCAAATATTTTTGTTGCATCATCTGCAGGTGTTCTGAAGTTTGCTGTTGATGAAGGTGGTAATGCAACGGCAACAGGAAGTCTGAGCGTTGGATCTTTGGGTAATAAATTCCTTGTTGCCAATAACGGCAATATCACTGCAACTGGGACATTGACTGGGTTGACCGGTCTTACACTTTCTTCAGGAACATTAGCACTAGGTTCTAATACAGTCTCTGGAACACCAACATGGAGCAGTAATCAAGCAATAACATTGTCAACAGCTGCTCAACCGAATATCACATCTGTAGGAACATTAACAAGCCTTACGTTAGGTGGTACTCTTGCATTAGGCAGCAACACAGTTTCTGGTACCCCGACTTGGAGCAGTAATCAAGCAATTACATTAAGTACTGCAGCACAGACAAATATAACCTCAGTTGGCTCTCTTGTTACTGGTACGGTTGTTGGAACAGATACCTTTGGAAGCCATACACTTACTGATTCAGGAGCTTTAACAATCAATAGCGCATCTGGTTCTAATGTAACTGTTGATTCTGCAGGGGGAACGTCCTCTGTTCTTATTGGTAATGCTAATGGGACAACCGTAACAATTGGAAATACCACAGGTTCAGAAGTTACAAATATAAAGTCAGGAAGCGGTGGAACAGTAGTAACATCGGCAGATGATAATTCTTTAGCAGTTGGTCCAAATGGAACAACAAATCCATCATTTAAGGTTGATTCTAGTACTGCATCCCAGCAAAATGGATTGGTTATCACAGGTTCGGCAAGTAGTAATGCAGTTGCAGTAACCGTTGCAGGAGGAGGGACAAATATTCCATTGACCATTGATGCGAATGGCTCAGGAACGCTGACGCTTAATGGAACAGGAACAGGCGGTACAACCATTGGTCATGGTCTTACTCTAACTTCCGGAACAACACTTACCCTTACTGGTGATACAGTAGCAGGTACGCCTACATGGTCAAGTAGCCAAGCTATTACTCTTTCTACAGCCGCACAGCCAAATATAACATCAGTTGGGACATTAACAAGTCTTACCCTAGGTGGCACTCTTGCATTAGGCTCAAATACAGTAAGTGGAACACCTACATGGTCATCTAATCAGGCAATAACTTTATCAACTGCCGCGCAAACAAATGTGACCTCACTCGGTACATTAACAGGATTGACGGTGAGCGGTGGTGTTACATTCAGTGGTGGATCTATTTCTCTTAACGATAATTCCTCTTCCAATACTGTTTCTATTGGTGGAGGGAGTACAACGGGTCAAATAACGATTGGTGGAACTGGGACACAGACATTGGCCATAGGCAATGGCGCAGGAGTGAAGACAGTCAATCTTGGCTCTAACAATACAACAAGTGCAACAAATATTCTTTCCGGAACAGGCAATATTACTCTTGGCGGTACAACAGGTGTAGGAAATGTTGTTATTCAGCCAGATGCAGGTAATGCAGCAGCACTTATTATTAATAAGCAAAATGCAACAGGAGACATTTTAACAGCATCAAGTTCTGGAACAGCTAGATTTACCATTTCCAATAGTGGTGCAGCATCGCAATCAGGAAGTCTTACCTTTGATACTGCAGCAAGTATCCAGACAACAAAAAATCAGACACTTACTATTGGCGGTACGACAACTGGTGGAATTGTTTTGCAGCCACTTGGAACAGGTGTTACTGGTATTGTCCAAATTGGTGCAGGTGGACCAACCGGATCCGCAACACCAGATATTTTAGGACTTGATGTCAGTAGCTCAGGATCTGATCCATCTGGCTTTAATGGTGCAATGTACTACAACACGAATTTGGGTAAATTCAGGTGTTATGAAGCAGGGTCATGGACAAATTGCTTGACACTTGGAAGTGCATCAACAGCATTAAATAATATTACTGCAGCAGGAGGTAATCAGACAGGTATTGCCAACGGAAGTAATACAATTGTTTGGAATTGGGGATCGCTAACAACTGGCACAGCAATGACATTTACTGGCGGATCGGCAATGA
This sequence comes from uncultured Gammaproteobacteria bacterium, assembly GCA_964408485.1. Lineage (GTDB taxonomy): Bacteria > Patescibacteriota > Microgenomatia > Levybacterales > UBA12049 > DASQJJ01. The sequence continues at coordinate 14,196 of CAYOZJ010000012.1, read as the reverse complement.
CAACAGGAAATGTTTTGGCTCTTAATAGTACGACATTTAATCATGCCAGTACTAACGAAGTAGGAAGCTTGGAAGGGCTTACATTTACCGATGCGACAAATGGGACAGCAACCAGTACAACCAACGGCGCAAGTATTTCTGCAACGCTAAATGTCACTACAGGAGCATCAGGTATAAAAACAGTTAACGACATTGCCCACGCAGCCCCAGTGCTTACAGCATGTACTGGTGGTAGTACTTGTATATGGAATGGAGAATTGATTAATACAGCATCGGTTGGAGTTACATCATCAATTACACAAAATGCACTTAATATATCTGCAGCAGGTATATCAGCAGGAGCATTGAATGGTCTTAATATCTCCTCAATTACTGCAGGAGCTGGGACAGAAACAGGTATCAATATTGCAAGCGGATGGGATAACGCTATTAATGCAGCGGGAAATATTAGAATTGATAATAAGACAAATAGTATTACCGCACCAACGCGTATCAGTAATGCTGCAGGACAAATTGCATCTGGCGGAACAACGCTTATTGCATCTGTTAGTGCAAGTGCTGTGTATAACGGGTCTATGTATGTTGGTACTGGAGGAGGAGCTGGAGCAGAAATCTATCAATATAACGGTGCAACACTAGGTACTTGGACAAAAATTACCAGTGCAACCGCAGGGACTATTGGTGCAACAAGTGGTGTTGCTTCTGTTTCTGCTATGGCTGTATTTAATGGTCAGCTCTATGTTGGTCTTTCTAAGATAGGAGGCGCGCAGGTGTATCGATTGGATAGTATTAATGGAACAAGTTCTACATGGACATCAATTGCAAACGCTGACGGTAAATTAAAAACAGGCGGTAATGCGTCACTTGACGGAGTGAGTGCTATGACTGTAATGGGAGGTAAGTTATTTGCAGCAACATATGTTGGTGCAGGTCATGCAGAGGTGTATCGGTATGAAGGTACTCAAGGTGCCTGGACTGACCTTGCTTCTGCACAGGGAACATTTATTACCGCAACCTTAATGGATAAGGTTAACTCTATGGTTTCGTTTAATAATTCGTTATATATTGGAGTGGCAAAAGCAGGAGCAACCGCTGAAATTGACAAGTACACACCAACAGCAAATAACGATACAACGTGGGCGCGTGTTGCCACAGGTACGGGTACTATTGGTGCTTGTACAAGTGCAACCGATGTGCCTTCGATGACTGTCTACAACGGTAAGTTATATGCTGGAACAATAAATACATCTGGTCAGGCAGCTATTTGTCGCTATGATGATACAGCAGGTGCAACAAGCATTCGATGGGTTTCTGTAGCAAATAGCGTAACAGGAACTATTGCTAAAGGTGGAACCTCAAGCATTCGTGGAGCGATTGCAATGACTGTATATAATGGGAGGCTCTATATTGGTACAGAAAAATCAAGTGGAGCAGAAGTCTACCAATACATTGATGGAGATGTATGGTCTACTGTGAGTAATGCAGCAGGAACTATTGCAAATGGTGGAACCTCGAGTATAGATAAAGTTACCACACTTATCCCATACAATGGCAATTTATACATTGGTACTGGTAAAAATGGAGTACCTGCAACAGGTGCGGGTGCTGAAGTCTACAGTTATAACAACACAACAGATCAGTCTTTTGCGCTTAAATTTCATGCGGCATCACAAATAACCTCTGAGCAAAATGGTCTTACCAATGATGCGTCACTTTGGTTTATGGCAAGCCCTTCTGCACAGACAAACGCTGCGAGTGGTGCAAGCAATGGATCCTTCATGATGTCCCATGGCCTTATTACAGGAGCCGGCGCATACGATGTGGCAGAAGATTACCCAACCAGAGATGACCTAATTAGTTCTGGCGATCTTGTATCTCTCGATACAGCGGAAAGTGGATTTGTCAAACGTTCAGACATATCCAATCAAGGGACAGTTATTGGAGTGTATTCTGCAAATCCTGCGCTTCATTTGTCTCAGGCAGATGTTGCCAATATTGATGGAAATAATGCTATTGCCGTTGCCCTTGTTGGACGCGTGCCAGTTAAGGTTAGTACAGAGTCAGGTGAGATTAAATCAGGAGATTATATTGTCTCATCAAGTGTCCCAGGCGTTGGTATGAAAGCAACCAAAGCAGGGCCTGTTATTGGACAGGCACTACAAGGATTTGATGGGACAAATTGTGACACAGTTGACGATGCTACAAGGGCATGTATTGGAAAGGTTTCACTCTTTGTTTCTCATGGGTATTACAACGGCGTAAGCGTCGATGGTGGAGTAGATAATGGTGATATGCTTGCGCAAATTGCTGCAGTTAAAGATACACTGAGTAACCAGCAAGACCAGTTAGCAGTATTATCTGCATCAACAAGTGCATACTTTGCAAATCCTCTGAGCTCAACAAGTGGCGCATTAACGAGTTTGAATGTTGATGGACTGGCAACAGTATCTGGTAATTTGCGAGTGAAGGGAAATGGTCTTTTTGAAGGCGTACTCACTGTTTTGGATACATTAACAGCCCACAACATTATTGTGACAGGAGTTTCTGATTTCTTTGATAATGTTATCTTCCATAAGAATGTAACAGTAAATGGAAAAGTGCAAGTTGGTCAAGATACAGCAGGGACAGCAGTTGTGATAAAGGGGAAGAGCAATGTCAAAGTAGAGTTTAGTAGTGCATACGATACTGTTCCTGTGGTTACGGCATCTCTTAATGACACAGATAATAATGCAAATGCTGTTCTTTCTGCAGGATATAGCTATGTCATTACACAAAGGACTGAAAATGGATTTACAATTCAGCTTAATAAGCCAGCAGAAGATGATGTAACCTTTGGCTGGACAGCATTAGAACAGAATCAGACAGTAATACCAACAGGGACACAAAGCAATGCTCAGCAATCACTTCTAAATAATATTTTGCAGACAAGTATTACACCAACCCCGATTCAATCGGGGCCAACACCAATAACGCAGTAAGAAGTGAGAAGAAAGATGGGAGAAGGAAGGGCGAAAGGGGACAGATGAATAGCTATAAATCATTACTTGTTTGGCAAGTAGCAGATGAGTTGGCATTTTCTATTTACGAACTTTGCAGCACATTTCCTAAAGAAGAAATATACGGATTAACCTCACAGCTACGAAGAGCAGTACTCTCTATCGTACTTAATATTGTAGAAGGATATGCGAGAAATAATAAGAATGAGTTTCGCCAATTTTTGCGTATCGCTTTAGGTTCCTTAGCAGAGACAGAATATCTTATCTACTTTGCTGAAAAAAGAAAATATATTAGTCAGAATGCTTTAGTGAAAGTTGCATTATTGGAAGAAAAATGTGGTAAATTACTTTGGGGACTTCTTAAGGCACAAAGTACAAAATAATTGTTTTTGCCTTCTTACTTTTTACATCTCACCTCTCACCAGGTTAGTCATTTGCCCTTCGTACGTAGTCGTAGACCAGTTTTGATATTGTTTGCATATATTCTTTGGCTTTATCATCAGGCGCTTTGGTCATGATACACAAAATATACGGTCGGTGGGGAAGATAAACAATACCACAATCAGAGTAAATTGGGACATCATTCACAACTTCATGGACACCAATCTTATGGGCAACTGGTATATCATTAGGGATAGGTTGAGCAATCTTGTCGTTAAAGTGAGATTTGGTCATATCATCAAGCATAAGGTTAGAGTATGGTCTGGTCAGATAGGATGATAAGTAAAGACTCCTCAGAATTGAAGAATAATTTTTTGGACTCACGACAGGATTATTCTTATCCGTGTCTTGGGGAATATCCAATGAATTAAACACGTCTAAGATATTATTATTACTAATAAGATGTCCTAAGGCATTTTTCGCTGTGTTATCTGAGTTGGTAAGGGTAAGTAAAATTGCCTGTTTTACGGTAATTTTTGTCCCTGCGCCTTTCTGGTACAGTGTTCCAAATTGGCTATCTAAATCGCCCTTTTCAATAGTTAACTCTTCATTAAGATTCACTTTTCCTTGTTCAACTTTCTTATACACTGCCATGACAACAGGGAGCTTAAGAAGACTAACGAGAATATACTCATTGCCGGAATTTACCCCAATAGAATTGCCAGAAGGAAGGTATTCAAAATACACGCCAACAGAGTCTTTTAGATTATCGACATAAGTTTGTAGAGAAGTCCGTAAATCGACAAAATTTATTAACACGTCGTTAGCGTTTGCAATAAAAATGCGAGGGGAGAGAAAAGGGTAAGTGCTGCTGTTGGTTCGAGGTGCAGGAGGCGTTGAGTGGAGAAGAGTTGGGTATAAAAAAAAGCCCCCAAGAGCTCCAATAAGTAAACAGATACTTCCAATGAGAAAAGAATGCTTCACACGAGAAATATATCATATGGATTTCTCTTACAAAAGAGGAAACTATCCTTTTGGGTAGTTTTAGGGTAATATGCATACCTTATTCAATATTTAGCCTCAGGGGTGTGAGCATTGGATAGGCAATGCATAGGTCTAGTTCAAAGACTACTGGAGTACTTCTATGTCTGTTGCTTTGATAACAGTGAGGGTATTAGTGTTGCTGTTAAAACTTCCGGTAATGAGAACCCGGGAGTTGACATAATTTTGGAGGTGAATACTACTGCTCGCTATTAAGTAATTTATCTGTCCTGATCGGGAAACGAGAATGTAGTGAAGGATAGGGTTTGGACTGACAGTAGGGGATAAGGTTTCATTGCGAGGACTCGAAGAGTCCGTGGCAATCCCATTGGGACTAGATTGCTTCACTTCGTTCGCAATGACGGTAGGAGTAGGTGGATTCTGATAGGTTGCTTTAATAGTTCCGGTTTTGGAGACAGTTGTTATAACAGGGGTTTCAATAATAACTTTTGGAGTTGGCGTTGGGGCAGTTGCAAGAAATTTCTGTTCTACTGTTTTGCCAAAGTTGTACGCAGTTGTTATCCCACCGCCAAAAAGTGCTGTTAGTCCGAGTAGACTAACAATTGCAACAATTGGCGTTATTTTTATGGTAAAGCTTGTTGCAAAAAGAGTTTGTCTATGGGTGAGAAAATTCTTTATTTTTCGAACAGCAGTGGCAATAGGATGATTAATCGAAAGGCTAATTAATGGAGCCGGACGACGAGGTGTATAGGGAGTATTCAGATCAATCTCTGGATTGGCAGTGGCAGACATATATTAACGATAGAATGTTGTATAAAAAATGTCAAACAAAATTCTTTATTCTCTTGATCCCGATTGAATCGGGATTTAATCGGGGCTTGACAACATTTTAAAAAATACCTAGTATAGATAGATACTTCTATGGACGAACAACCAGTAGCAAAAACAGGAAAATTCTTAGCCAAACATTGGCTTTTTTCTGCATTCTTAGGATTAGTTGCACTCGTTGCTATTGCAGCAGGGGCATATTACTACAATCAATATAATAGTCTGAATAATATCCTCAAGAATCCAAATATTGCAGTAGAGAAGCAGACAAAAGAATTAGTTGGCCAAGTAAGTAAGCTTATGATGCTCCCAACAGATGAGCAGCCAACAATCGCTACGGTAACAGATGCAGGAAAATTAAAAGATCAGACATTTTTCGCTCATGCAAAAAATGGTGATAAAGTTTTAATCTATGTAAAAGCAAGACAAGCAATTCTTTATAGACCAACAACAAATATTATCGTTGCCGTTGCACCAGTCAATATTGCACAAAATCAAGCACAGCCAGCACCAAGCGGTACAGAGGTACAAGCAACAGCAGCACCTGTTACAGTGGCTCCAACAGCAGTAGTAACGGTTACTCCAGAACCAACCAAATAAGATCTCTTTCCGTTCTTTCGTAACCGAAAGAACCAAAGGTTTTCGCCAGGCCTAGTTCATGCTTTCGTAATGTTCCTCGCAAGCTAAAAATACGCAGTTCGCTTACATTTTCTTAACGCTTGCTCGTCCATTTTTTCCCGACTCGGGATTAGATTCGCCGAATCGTCCATGCATTTACAGCGGATTGGCGAAGAAAGAATCCAGGATGTCCTAGACTGGGAGATAAAATGTCTTTATTCCAAAGAGTTGGTGAAGAGGTTTAAAGGTACATACGGAGTAAATGCCTCTTCTTTCTGACATAACTAACATAAGCGCTTCATCTAGAGACAATTCAGACGTTCCTATAACAACTTTCATTGCTGTTTTTATTTCAGAGTCATCAGGAGAAAGAATCATAATATTGCTAAAAGATAATGCTTTAAGAAAATCTTTGGCAACTGAATTATTTAAAGACTCGGCAATCTTACGATATGTTGATACCACTATAGATACATTAGTATATAAAAAGCAATGTTCTTGAGCAAAATACCGAAAAAAAGCTCCTGCATGTAAATGTTTGGCAGCAGCTCTGTCGATAAATGCTACAAATGCGTCTTCGGATAAAAATATTTTACTTTGCATATCATACAGATGCGCCGCGTCCGGACATGCGCAGGAATGCATCTTCAAAGCCAAATGGCTTTTCTACTTTTGATTTTTTCGCTTTAATGATAATCGATTTTTGAGGAGGTGCAGTAGACAAGTCGTAATGGAATGCTGACAAATCCGCTTCTTTAATACGTATATTGCCACCAATCCGTACTGCTTTAAGTCGTCCATCTTTAATATAGCGACGAATTGTTAGCTGATGAACTTTTAAAATAAATGCAACTTGTCTGACAGAAAGTAAAGACTCCATACAGTCAGTATAAAAGGATATTCTTGTCAATACAATATGCAATTATATGCATGCATATGTAATTGTATACATAATTTTGATTTCGTTGACATCATTTCAGAGATTTCCCATACTAAGACTATGCAACACATTGCAATGAAACATAGGAAAATAACTGCCCGAGTAAAACATAAGAAAGTATCTCCTAAGAGGGCCTACAATCCTCAACAGTCGACCTTTAGACAACTTCTTGAGTTCTTCTTCGTAAATCCTTGACCAAGACGTGTAAGAGGTAGTTAGCGGTCCTTGGTTGATTTGGCGCAAAGTTATCGCCAAAGGGATATCTATATTCACAACAAAAAAGAGATGGAAAACCCTGCCCAAGTTTTCCACCTCTTTTTACTGACCAAGCTCAAATGTAATAAAAATGTAAGTAATGATTTTTGCTGTCGTAACAACAAAATCTTTATATAATGGCCTCGTCAATTTTCTTGACAGGGTATACTACATTTGTTACAACTCGTAATGCATGTAGTTTTTTCCTGCCTAAAGGACTATTTGCATTTTCAAGAGCATTGCTTTTCGTACCGAATTCATATTCACAGAGTAACGAAAGCGATGCTCTTTTTTGTTTCCTAACTACGCTAGGACAATAATTGCATTTTCAGCGTGCTTACACACGATTAACCACTTACAAAAGAACCACCGGCACAGATAATCCTTTTTTCAAAAGTTTTTCAAATTGCAATCGACCCATGTTTATGAGCGCTTCTTGTTTGTAGTCATCAATAGAGGAAAGGACCTTTGTAGGTCTACTTACGAGGTTACGTACGGCAGTGAATATTTTCATACTCTAGTTGGATTGTATCACGAGGTGTCAAGTGTGTCAAACCTATAGCCTAAAATAGATACTTTCTTCCTAGGCCTATAGCCTAACACTATTCAAATAGATTGTCAAATCAATCTAAAAAAGTTATCCAAAAAGATGTGGATAACTTTGGGAAAGAAAAAATATCTCTTGACTTTGGAAAATTCTTGCTATAATTCAGCTATGACTAGTATGGATGATCAACTAGAGAAGTTAGCAGAAAAACACCTTGCTGCGCGAAAAGCGCAAGATGAGGAGCTAGCCGGAGGTCCGCATCCTGATCCAAGATCGATCTCTCCATATTTGGAAAATGTGATAATTCTGGATGCTTACAGAGGAGTTGGGCGAAGAAGAAGTAATCCTACTCGTCCTCGAGAACAATGATTTAGAAGAGTCTAAATCTTTTCTTTGGTCTCGCTGTTTTTGCGATTTCTTGAAGATCCCTGCGTGTTCGTTTTATTGCTTCGGCATCCCTTGTTATTTCATGGGTGTTGTCTGGTCCGGGTTGTGCGTGAGATGCCATAACGCCTCCATTAACACCAACTATGATAGAAGAATTTGTAATGCCATTGTCAAAAAGAACAAATCCACCTTTTCTTCCCTCTATTTCTAAATGGCTTACAACGATTGGGTCACTCTGCCATTTGGGTTTAACTCCTGGAAAGGCAAAGTCAGTCTCATTTTCACCTGGGCCTTGATGAGATGAGCCTAGGCTTCCAACTTGCTCGGCGTAATTCATTAGGCTGCGCGCTTGAGACTGTAAATCTTCTGATGTATCTTTTCCTCTAGGCATAAACTGAAGTATATAGGACGTGACTTAGATTGTCAATAAAGGCTAATTTGTTCCTAGAGTTGGTTGTCTAATGGAGTTGATGAGGGATTTAAAGGAGAATTTGTAGTCATAGCTATCCATGGACTTTGCCCACAGTTTAATAAGGCTAGGAATCTTGGAAAAAGTTGTTTTTCTGTGGGGATTTTCTGCTCTGCGGTACTGAAGGAAAAGAGGAAGATTCTGAATTTCTCCGAATTGAAGAAGCTTCATAATAATGTCTGAGTAGAGAAGGGTACTGGTTGGATTAAAGTAGAGAGAATCTTTCGGCAGGCTATGACGATTAATCATCACTGTTTCAAAATCCAATGTAACAGCGTGTAAAGGACGCTCGTAAATAGCTTGAGTACCTAAAGGATAGGTGCTTTTTTCCTCCCTTTTACCGTCACTGTTAATAAAGGTACATTGCGTGCCAACAGCCACAGTTTTAGTATTTTCTTGCAAGAATTTTACTTGTTTGGCAAATTTTTGTTTGTAGACTATGTCTTTACCATCCATACATACAATAAATTGACCCTTTGCTTTTCGAAGGAGTCGATTTAAGGTAAGCGCTTTGCCGTAATGTTTTACATTCTTATATATCTTTATGCGACTATCGAGTTTTTTGTAGAGGCGCAATACCTTAAGTGAATCATCTTTGGAGAAGTCATCTATGGCTAGGATTTCGAGGTTGTCATATGAGGAGTCAAGAAGGCTATCTATACAGTCGGGAAGGTAATGGCCAATATTATACACTGGTAACAAAATAGACAAGAGTGGTTGAATAACATGTTTCATATGATTTGGATACAATGGGAAAGAGGCAGATCCTTGTTTGTAGAATTAGAGTTTAAATTCCAATAACTAGAGCTTATCAAAGGAGGGGAGATATGTCAAATTTTAGGCAGGAATATGAGGTTAAAGAGGACGGTTATATTGCTGTTCTTGAGCTAATTTATGGCCAATACGTTTTCCTCGGTATTCAGCAGTATCAGCTTCAGCTTGGGAGGTTTTAGTGTCTCTTATGGCAATATCTTTCGCCAGACGCGTAACCTGTTTTGAAAGACCCGTAGATGAACCTACAACTGTTGTTACAGCCCAATGTTGTATTTCATGCAATGCTTCTTCTTTTTCGCTTTGTGCAGACATATCGAAAATGTAGAAGAAATTGAAACTCTTGTCAAGAATTATTGTTGAGGAGGTTTAGGGCCACGACGTCTTTTTGATGGTCCACGTGTTTTACCACCTTTTTTACCAATCCTGCTATAAAAATCAGGATCTTCTTCCTCCATTTTTCTTTTTGTTGCTTCTCCGCCCTTTTCTCCAAGGTCACTAAGATGTTCTAGTCCATATCTTTCCCTTGTTGTTTTACCACCTTTCTTACCCATTCTTGATGCTTGGTCTGGGGGAAGATGCCATCGGAACCCTCCTCTTCGACCTGATCCTTTCCCTGTCGCAGGTTTTTCTTGTTCTGGTTGCTCTGGTGTTGGTTGATCTTGATCTTCTACGTGATTCATGAAGAGATTATAGAAGAGTTACCTGTATTTTTCAATAAATCTTCTCCTTGACTCCGATTTATCCCAATTGAATCGGGATTTAATCGGGGCTTGACAAACTTTTGGGGGTATGGTGTAATACACATGGTTACTCCTAAATCTTTCGGAAAATTTTTACCCATTAATGACAATCTAATAGTATGCCTAATCAGAAAACTTCTTCAGCTCAGGATTTTGTGGGTTCAGTAAACTCACCACAAGTTGGTCAATCCACAGAGGATTCAACACAGCCAGAAACTGTTCGATCAGAGTCTATTCAGGAAGTGTCTCAGCCGGAGCAAAAGGCTCATCAGGATGTTGTGGAAGTAAAGCCATTCAAGCCATTCGGGTCAGCACCAAGGCCATTTAATCAGCATTACGATAATTCTACGCAATCCTACAATAGACCATTCAATAGAGCTCAAGACACAAATGGAGTAACAGGTCCAGCCCAAGCAGCACTTCAAGGTCCAACAGAGGAGGTAAGTGGTATTTTGGATGTTCAGATGGAAGGACATGGATTCCTTCGTCCTAAATTTGTCCCAAGTAATAAAGACATTTATATCTCAGCATCTCAAATTAGACGCTTTATGCTTCGCGCTGGAGACAAGGTTGGGGGAGTTGCTAGACCACCAAAAGATAATGAGCGCTATTATGGTCTTCTAAAAGTAGAGTCAGTCAATGGCAAAGTAGCTGAAGAAAGTATGAAAAGACCATGGTTTGATGATTTGACACCAGTATACCCAAATAAGCAAATCAAGCTTTCAACAGGGAAGACTCCAATGTCCACACGTATTATTGATCTTGTTGCGCCAATTGGATTTGGTCAAAGAGGTATGATTGTCTCACCTCCAAAAGCTGGAAAAACAACCATTATTAAAGATATTGCAGCAGGAATTTCTGCTAATTTCCCAGATGTGCATTTAATGGCAGCACTTATTGCAGAGCGTCCTGAAGAAGTGACAGATATATCTCAATCAGTTAAAGGGGAAGTAGTGGCATCTAATTTTGATGAATCTCCAGAAAACCAAATTCGCGTTGCAGAAATTGCTTTAGAGCGGGCAAAGCGATTGGTAGAAGAAGGAAAAGATGTTGTGATTTTACTTGATAGTATTACCCGACTTGCCAGAGCGTACAATTTAGGTGTTTCACCATCTGGTAGAACATTGTCCGGAGGATTTGATCCAGCAGCACTTTTCCCAGCAAAGAAATTCTTTGGCGCAGCACGAAATTGCCAAGAAGGTGGTAGTTTAACAATTATAGGCACAGCACTTATCGAGACAGGGAGTAGAATGGATGACCTAATTTACGAAGAATTTAAAGGAACAGGCAATATGGAGCTTCATTTAGTAAGAGCACTAGCAGAGAGACGTGTATTCCCTGCAATTGATGTTGCAAAATCAGGTACTCGAGAAGAAGCAAGAATTCTCCCAGAAGAGACATTAAAACAAACAGTTACTCTTCATAGAATGTTGGATATGTTGGGTGAAGGGGAGCGTACAGAACGGCTTATGGAACAGCTTTCCAAAACAGATACTAATGAAGACTTCCTTAAGACATTGAAGGCCTCGTAAAAGATTTTTAGATAAAGAACTATGGGTACTAAAAGTAAAAAAGCAAGAGAACGATTAGGTCAGGCTAATGCAGGCATTAAAGGAGAAAATAATGGGGTTAGTAGTCAGTTTGATCGTGACTGGGGAAAGGGAACTGCTATTACATCAAGAGGAAACAGAATCAACCAAGATAATGTTGCCTTTTTTAAGGCAAGAGATTCTTTAGTTGGATTAAGAAGGACATTGCGTAGTGCTGAAACAAATGTTAACAAACAGCCCGATAATGTCTTCTTACAAGAAGAAACAGAAAAAGCAAGACAAAAACTTCGAGAGGCAGAAGCAATTATTGAAGCAGGGTATACAGAGAAATTTTAGCTTCTTCATTTGACTCATTTAGCCATCTTTGATACCATACAAAAACCCCATGCGAGCATTGTTATCCAAAATTCTCAAAGTCAAAATAGCACTTGGAAAAGGAGTTAGACTTTTTATAGAATTCTTGGCTTTCCTGTATTCTTATTTCCGCCATCACTTGATCACAATTGTTGTTTTCTTTGAGGGAATTAAGAATATTTTAGTACATTTTTTCCAAATGAAACGAGGCCGCTATACCCGGCCTTTTTTACATTTTGCAACCATTATTGTTATTGGTTTGGGAGTTATGGTAACACCACTTCTTGCAGATACATTTCCTCTTTTTGCAGGATCTGCACAGGGACTGGATAAAACACCAAGTCCTAATAGTACAGAGCAGTCGGTTGCAGTTGATACCAATGTTTTTTCTACCCAAATTAGCTCCCAACTGCGAAATAAAATTATTGACTATACCGTTGAAAAAGGAGATACCATTTCCAGTATTGCCCAAAAATTTGGTATTTCAGAAGATACAATCAGGTGGGAAAATGACTTAACAGATGACAGTCTGACAGTAGGGGATAGCCTCAAAATACTCCCAGTTAGTGGTATTGCGTATAAAGTGCAGTCAGGAGATACGGTGTACACTATTGCGAAGAAGTTTGCGACAAATCCACAGAAAATTGTAGACTTTCCCTTTAATGATTTTGCCAATCCAGAAACATTTTCATTGGTTGTTGGACAAATTCTTATCGTGCCAGATGGAGTCCAGCCATCTGCGCAAGGGATCTATTCTGCACCTGTGTATGCATCTGTTCCAGAATTTTCAGGAGAGGTTTCTGGAGGCTGGATTTGGCCAATTCATGGACTTCTTACCCAGTACTTTACGCTGTACCATACAGGTCTTGATATCGCAGGTCCTGTTGGGACACCTATTTATGCGGCAAAAAGTGGGGTAGTGGACGAGGCATCTTGTGGCTGGAATTATGGCTATGGATGTCATGTGCTTTTGGACAATGGAGGAGGGTATCAGACAATGTATGCTCATATGGTAGGGGGACCAACAGTTGGAGTAGGGCAGAGTGTGTCACAAGGGCAACTGATTGGGTACAGAGGCAATACTGGTAACTCAACTGGTCCACACACCCATTTTGAAATTAGAATTGGTGGACATGTTGTCAATCCACTTCCATACCTACCTTAGTATTGTGTAGTAAGTAATATGTATTACGTATTTTTTAAGTAAAGTTCCTCTTTATACATAATACGTAATACTTTATACTTACTACTATTCTTGGGCCATTAGCATAGTGGTAGTGCTCTGCATTCGCATTGCAGTTGCGGCGGTCCGATTCCGCCATGGTCCACATGTACAGGTCTGCGCCCAGCTCGTGTTATTGACAAATTGTACAAGAAGTTGTACATTTTATGTATGAACAATGTTATTTCTATATCAGACGCGAGAAACACTCTCCCAAGTCTTGTAAAAAAATTAGATGAAGGGGCGATTGAGGAAGTTCACATTCTCTCTCATAAAAAAATAAAAGCAGTATTGGTGAATCCTGAATATCTTGAATCTCTTAAAGAAACAGCAGAAATACTGGCTATACCAGGAATGCTCGAATCTATAAAGCAAGGGGAACAGGATATGAAACATGGACGAGGTATCACCTTGGAGCAACTTCTTGAGGAAATGAAATGAAATTGATTGTTACGCTGCAAGCACAAAAACAGTTATTGAAACTTCCAAAAGCGCAGCAAAGAAAGATTTCAAAAAAGTTTATAAGTATTCAAGACAATCCACTTAGAGGAAAATTACTTGCAGGAGATCTTTATGGACGATATTCTATACGTGTATGGCCGTATAGAATTATTTACTTCATTCAAAAAAAACAGAAAGAAGTTTGGATTACTTCTATTGCCCACAGGCAGGGTGTTTATAAATAATTAGTAATCTACTATAATTAACTCTCCTGGGCCGTTAGCTCAGTTGGCTAGAGCGTCTGCATGGCATGTAGAAGGCCACCAGTTCAAATCTGGTACGGTCCACAAAAAAATGTATTATGTATTAAGTAGTACGTATTAAGTTTTTAGCCTCAAAATTTATACTTGATACCTAATACTTGCTACATACTTCTCTTTCTGCTATACTATATATAGTGAATTTCTCCAAGGTCACCTTTTCGTTTTGAAATAGGAACAATGGAAATCAAAACAATAAATTCAGAATGGAGGTGACTACTACATGCAAGATCAAACATTAACATGCGCAGACTGCGGCAAAGCATTTACATGGACCGCGTCCGAGCAAGAATTCTATCAGCAAAAAGGCTTTACTAATCCACCAAAACGATGTCCAGATTGTCGAGCAGCTAAAAAGGCTCGAATGGGCGA
>CAYOZJ010000011.1:0-35157 GCA_964408485.1 uncultured Gammaproteobacteria bacterium | reverse complement strand
ACACAGCTGTTTGCAAAACAGCCATGCGCCGGTCCGAATCCGACTCGTGCCTCACAGAATAAGATACAAGGTACAAAAGCCAAGATACAAATAAATTACAAATAACAAAGGTCAGAATTGTTTGTTACTTGGAAATTGTTTCTTGGAATTTACGACTGAAAGGAGTCAATATGGAAAATGGACCTGAAATATTTATAGAAAATCCAGAAGAAAAAACAGATGCAGGTTTTAGTGAAAAGCGTGCAGCTCGCGTCTTGGAGGGTAAGCAGCAAGACAATTCGCAGGTAAAAAAACGAAAACCACTTGTTTTGTCGCCCAAACAAAAAATAGTAAGCAGAGCTGCGCGGGTTGGTATGAGCAATCGGGAAAAACTTCTCGTGGCATATCATACGAATTCAGAGGATATACACACACTTTTAGAAAGTCTCCATTCAGTTAGTCAGGGTGCATGGAGACAATCAGAGCAGCTTCATGCAGAAATTCATGGAAAACAAAAGCTTCAGGAAGAAGTAATGCATGCGATCATTCTGGATAGCAAAGGGGAATTGCAAATAGACACTCTTTCCAAAGAGCTTGCAGATTTGATAAAATAGGTTACTTGGGCAGCTAGTTCATCGGTAGAACGCTACACTGATAATGTAGAAGTGCATGGTCCGACTCCATGGCTGCCCACTCTACAATTACTACATTATGTCAGAGATAAAAAAGAGGGGGTCAAGACAAAAGCCTGGAGCGTATAATCCCACGACAGTAAAAGGGGCACATGAAGCATTTGTTCGTTCTGTTGATCCTGAAGATCCAAATAGATTTAAAAGAGGAAATCGGGTAAGATGGACAGAGGATCACCTCCAAGACTATGAATTTGCACAAAAAGAAGAGGAGATAATGAGTGGAAAATTCGATAACGAGTTAGATTAGTAGTCTCCTTACATCTGCTTGACAGACTCCAAAATTAATCCTATAATACTATTATGGTTGAAAAGAGAACACCTAATGATATAGATTTTGCGGGTAGTCGACCTGAACAATTCAGGGGAGAACCTCCTAAAAGGAAACGACAAATGCCTGATAGACCTGATAAGGATAACAGAACATGGAGTGATACGATGAACTTACTTTTTCCTGATGCTCATGATGCACGGAATAAAGTAAGTCAATAAGTTAGGAAATTATTTCCCTTTATTTTACCTCATTAAACTTTCCATCAAGAAGAATATAGAAGAGATCAACTTTTAGTTTTGGATATTTTTCAGAAATCATTTTTTTCGCCTTCAGTAAATCTGCAGCATGTCTTTCTGGAGTAGATTCGTCGCCATATGCACCGCAATTCTCGTGATGCATCAGGACAACATGGTGAATGTTATGGAGCTTTACAGAAATATCCAGTTGTTTCATGATTTCTTCTAAATTCTTTGTTCCACCTGCATACCCAACATAATCAAATGTCTTGTCGCCAAAATTTTCATCCAACCATTTTCGGATATGCTTTTGAAATCTAAAATCAATGCAGCTAACAATAAGAGCGTCGCATGTGTGGTTCATATAGGAGGATATTATAAACCTTAGAGTATAATAAGACAAGACTTTTGTCAGACTTCTGTCAGAAAAAAGTTATTTCTTTTTTTGCACCAAGTAAAAACCTTCTCCCCGTTTGGTCATGATTTTGTAAGGAGCCTTTGTTTTTTGCAGTTTTTCACGAATTCGATGAATAACTTGATCTATTGCCCAATCAGAATAGCGACGCATCCAATCATCCTGCCAAATAGCTTGCGCTATTTCTTCACGTTTCAGTACCTTTTTACTCTCCATGAGAATATCAAAAGCTTCTCTCTCAAAAGACGTAAGAGCCCTCTCTAATTTATGGTGAGAGGAGAGCCCCTTACTTGTATTGTAAGTATCCCTGAGGTCATTATTAATTTTTTCAAAATAAGGCATATGAAGGTGTTGGTCTTTAATAAGCTGAATGGATTTAAGATAAGTAGAAATTTCTTTTGGTTCTTTCCCTTCTAATACAGCAAGAATTGTTTTTTGATCATTGGAGCTAAAACCTTGAAAAATGGCAATTCCACGCCTTTTCATGCTAGGTGAATGGAGAATTCCATCAAGTGTTATCAATGGATTTTCTCGAATAAGAAGAACCGCTGCCTGAAGAAGCAAAAGGTGCCCGCGTAAAGCCTTAGCGAGATCACTATTTTTTTCCTTGCTTACATTTACGCCCCATTTTTCTTCAGTGAATTCAAGGAAGTGGAGAGAGTCTTCATAAGAGAATATATGTTGATAAGCAATCCGTTTCTGAATTCCTGGAATCTTAGAATTTAGGAATGTGTCCGATTGAGATACATCTTGGGATGTAAAAAAAAGAAGGGTTAAATGAGGATACTTTTGAGCCAATAGCCCCAGCTTTGAAAGAGTATCTGAAATGTCATCTTTGAAGTATTCATCAAAATTTATTAAAAAAAGTGCTAATGGGTTTTTATTAGTTTTTAACCATAACTCTAGATTAAAAGTGTCTTCTTTTTCATGAAATAGAGAAAATCCTACTTGATTTTCCAAGTCTCCAAAGTCAAAAAATTGTAATTCTTGTGCATTGATTGTAACCAGAGAGGGAAGTTCAGCTGGAAAAAACTCTGAAAGCAGGTCATTTCTTGATAGAAATCTGCGTAGTCGAATCGCTACGGATTCAAGCGGAGTCCAGATTTCCAATGTATGGGTGCTAGGTGCATTAATTACATCAGCCCAGCGTTTAACAATAGCTTTAAATGTTGGTTCAGGAAGTGCTCTCATGAGGACAAATTATATCCTATATTAGTAAAAGTGTAAAGGTCAGAGAGGATTGTGGTCAGATCTTGAGTATCAGAAAAAAGGATAGAGTGTATAAGTTGCCATCCGTCAGGAACTGTGCCAAGTCGTTGGAGTCTTTCGTGCTGATCTCTATCTAATTGAGTTGCTTTTACCGCATCAGCCCCATACCTTTCTAGTAGTCTGTCAAGGTCTTCTATCTTTTCTGTACCTATAGCTACAGAAGCATCTAGAAGGCTTCGTCTTTTACCAAATGTTGCAACACGATAATCGTCCTCTGATATCTTCTCATCAAGTTGTAAACGAAGACGAGAAAGATGTTCTTCTAGGGCATTTCCAGAGAGAGTTGGGAAAAGAAGTCGCCCAAACCCACTTTCCTGTATGAGACGTAATCCTTGGTGTGGATTGTGCATAAACATAAGGAGAAGTTCATCTTGAATCATACCTCGCTGATAGGAATACTGATCAGTAGTGAGTTGGCTAAGAAGGTTCGAATGAGTGTCAATAAACTTTGAAATATCATTGAGTGTATTAGAAGTTATATAGTCCCGAGGTTGAGTTACATTTGTTTCATAAATACCTGCATGTATCGATTGCCACAAAGCTCGGGAAGCAATTTCTAAGTCATCTACTGGATTGCGAAGAGGTTGATCTTGCTCATCAAGTTCATGTCCCCAATCAGGACCGAGCGTAACAGGGCCATTAAAGGTTTTAAGTACATCTTGGGTTAATTCTGCTTCAATTTGAGGAGCCGTCTCCACCTGTCCTACCTCCCTGAATGTTGTATAAAGAGCAGGGATGTCTGTTCGATTTTTATTATCACCTGATGTTCCTATTTCTAACGGTACAAGTGTTCTATCTCTTGATGTTGCAGCGGGGGAAACACGAGAACTTCCTCTACGCACCTCTTCTTCTGTTGCAAACGTACTATTAAATTGAATAACTGCAGCTGGTTGAGTAAGCTGTTCAATATTATCCATAGTTAGTATTTGAGTAGGATCTGTTCTTCTGTCTGCGGCAATCGTTATTTGGGTTACAGTTATTTTCCCATCTCGTATAGGAATCCGTTTTGCATAAATAACTGTTTTATCAAAATCTTGAGAAGACTGATTTTCTCCTATCGGTTTGAGAGTAATTTGTCTATCCAAAACAGCAATATAATCTCCATTTTCTACATTATTAGTAAGTGATATTACTCCTGGAGGAAGTTCATTGGGTTCGGAGGGACTCTGGTTTTTCTGACGAGCGAGTTCTTGCATAGCTGTCATTGCTGTTGCAGGGTGAGTACGATAAACATCTGAAGCGACCGCATTAGTAAAGTAAGGAAGAAGAGTAGTAGAAATATCTTTTGCAAATTGTTTTTGCAAAGTAGCTGTTGACGCATCGGGAGTGTTGTTAGGGCGTGTTAACTGGATATCTAAATCACTTCCAGAAATTAAAATATGCTCAAAAGGCTGTCGCATATGTGCGGGAAGCCTTTGAAGGCCATCTCGATATTTTGCTTGCAGATCACTTTTCAAAACAATATCAGGAAGCGTATTAATTCGTCCATACCAATCCTCAAAATTAGTATTGCCCATTTTTGTGTCAATAAATTCTGGTCCAAGCGCATCTGATGCAGCCTTGCGAAGAGTACTTCCTCGAAGGGTAAGTTGAATAGAGGTATCTTGAAAATATGCAATACCATATCCAACGAGCGCATTAATAGCAAGTTGCGTGCGATACATGGTAAGAGGAGCGCCCGAACGCACATCATTTTCATGACTAGAGGAGCTCCAAATTTGCGGAGTTTCCAGAAGTGTTCTTCCTAAATTAAATCTGACTTTTCCCGGTAAAATTCTTTCTTTTGACTGCTGTTTGGTTCGTTGTTCTAGTGGGGTATGTGAAGGTGGTGATGCTCCTTCTTGATCAGCTCTGGGTATTTCTCCCCCTGGTTGGCCGTTTACCATATAAAACATATTATAGCATCACGAAGAGTTTCAGTCAGACTTCTGTCAAGCAATTACAATGAGCGCATTTTATACTTATCTCTTATGCAGAAGAAAGTGTTTGGCGTGAAGGTAAGGAAAAATGAGGTGGCGGATGGCTATTTTGTGCCTATGCATCCTGAGCTTTCCTATATAAAATCACTAAATGATTCCATGTGGGAAGCAAAAGATATGAACAGTGGAGTAGTTTTTAGGGTTGTTAAAGCAGAAAAAGGGAATTTTGTTGAATATGAGATTGAAGAAATTGTTTAGTTATTCTTCTTCTAGGTAAAATCCTTCACCTTTTCTTGTGAATATCGTAAAAGGTGCTTTGCTTGTTTGTAATTTTCCTCTGAGTCTGTGAATAAGTTGATCAATTGCCCAGTCAGAATATTTATCTAAATAATTTTCTCCCCAGATAAGCTTAGCTATTTCTTCTCGGGTTATAACATTTTTTCTTTCTTTTAACATATCAAAGACTCTTCTTTCTAGAAGTGTGAGTGTATGGCTAAATTCCACAATATGTTGGTGCGGAAGGTGGAAGAATTCTCTTTCCCCTGGTATATTTGCGTACATATACTGCCAATAGGGAATACCCACTTTTCCATTGTCTATAAGCTTTGTTTTTGCCAAGTATTCTGAAACATGCGTTTTCTGCAAATGATTGTCTAGGACATGTTTTACGATTTCCTGATCTGACAGGCTAAGTGCTTTAAAAATTGTTTTAGCTTTACGGATTAAAGAAGGCTCGGCAAGTAAAGCCTTATAGGTAATTGTTGGATGATCTCTGACAATGCGTGCTGCTTCTTCTAAAAGCAGTGTATGCCCGCCAATATTTTCTGCAATAATTTTTTCCATTCCATTTGGATACGCAAATTTCCATGAATCAGCAAGTGTTTGTAAAAAGTAAAGTGAATCTTCATAAGAAAAGAGCGGTTGATATTGAATATTTTCAACCACCATGTGTTTTTGGATAAGGTCGGTATAGATATCTGAATCAATAATATTTTGCTCTGTGAGAAGAATGAGTGAGAGATGAGAATGCTTCTCAAGAAGTGAGCCAATATGTTTAAGAATTGTTGTATTGCCGTGTTTTATAGCGCTATCGTAGCCAATAAGAAAGATTGCAAAAAATTCATTGGGATTTTTACCAATATAGTCATCCATGTCAAAGTCATCCGTCTTGGCATCTTTCAGAAAATGAAAAAATTGTTTTTCAAATTCTTCCCATGTTGGATTTTCTACCTCATAGCCGTCAATAAAGACAAGCTTACGTTTAAGTTTGCCAAATACTTTTTCCTGAAGAGACGAGTCATGGGCAAATTGATTGAGGATTGCAAAAGAGCAGTTAAGCGCGCTCCAGACATGAATTTCACTTTCTGAAAGAAGAGTGATGGTGCGTACCCATTCTTTTACAATTGATTCATAGGTTGTTGGTGTAATCGCTCCTAGCATTACGAAATTATAGCAAAATAGGCCGCTTTGTGCCTGACTGATTCCTGACTCCGATTCAATCGGAGCTGACTAGTTTGGTATAATGCCTTCATGTTGGCAAAAGCATACAAGACAAAAAAAGTTGTTGTAGGGGACGATCTATTTGAAATCTTACAAGAAAGTCTTCCTAAGCAGTTAAAGGAAAAATCTGTTGTTGCTATAGCATCAAAAATTATTGCATTATGCGAGGGACGAGTTGCAGATCCTGAAAAAATAACAAGAGATGAGTTGGTAGAAAAGGAAGCAGAGTATTATTTGCCAAGAGCAACAAATCCATTCGATGTAAGTATAACGATTAAAAATAGCACATTTATTGCGTCAGCGGGAATAGATAAGTCCAATGGTAATGGGCAATTAGTGTTATGGCCTAAAGATGTGCAGAAAAGCGCGAATGAAATTCGCGCGCATATAGCAAAGAGCTTTGGGCTTAGAGAGATAGGAGTAATTATTACAGACAGTAAATTATCGCCTCTTAGATGGGGAGTAACAGGAGTTGCGCTTTCTCACAGCGGCTTTGCAGCAATTAGAAGTTATATTGGCAAGCCAGATGTTTTTGGACGACCAATGAAAGTTGAGCAAGTGAATGATGCAGATACTCTTGCTGCTGTAGCAGTTGGAGAAATGGGTGAAGGGGCAGAGCAGACACCTTTAGTAGTTATTTCAGATATTCCTTTTGTAAAGTTTGTAAATAAAAATCCAGAAGGGAAAGAACAGTTGGGGAAAATGGTGGATATGCATCACGAAGTATTTACGCCACTACTTACCGCTGTGGAATGGAAAAAAGGTCAGGGAGGAAAATAGAACAGTTTTTAGTTTACATTTTCCAGTTTTCATTAAGTTCTCAATGAAACAATGATCACTGGTCATTTAGTGAAAATTGAGAACTGACAATTGAAAATTATTTTTACTGCGCTGAGGTTGTTCCTGTTTGCATTGTAGGTGATAGGGCTGGTGTTATTGTTAAAGTATATCCTGTTGTACTCTTGAGTACCGACTCAAGGATTTTATCTGCCGCAACTGCTGTCTTAGGTAAGAACGTAAATGTCGTTGTACTATTTGTATACGTAGGCGCGACGTTAAAGGAAATGAATGCAACAGTTCCTACTCCATTTCTTCCAGGTGTATCAATTTGTTGTGCTAAGGCATAGGAAATGCGTCCGTCGGTTGTATTCACATTATTAACAAGCGTATTGGGTTGTGGGAAGAAACTTCCTGGCGTAACAGTGACATTTGTTAGGGCTTGTGGGTCATATGCCAATTCAAGTTGGACAGAATTTACGAGGTCTCCTCCTGCATCGACTGCGACAGCAAGAGTGTATTGAGCAAGCTTGGCTTGCCCTGATTGGGCCAGAAGGGACGATTGAGATGCAGTAGCAGGACCAAGAGTGAGTGTTGTATGTGCGTTAACAGAAATTGGAGTGGGAGTTGGGCTTGTTGAAGTTGGTTTGTATGGTTTGGTAACGAGTGCTAAATACAAGAGTCCGCAGGTTACTAAAAATAAAAAGACAATAAGAAGGGTTGTTTTTTTTGTCATATGTTTAGCGTAAATGGTAAGTCGTTAATCGTCAAGAAGAAGAATATCCTTCGAGCAAAGCGAGAAGTTTTAACGCTTCACGCTTTTCGCTTAACGCTTGTTAGTATCCGTTTGCTTTGAAAAATCCTCTTGCCCAAAGATTGTAATTAAATGACCACTCGTCCCCAGTGGTTCCACCATCTGCATAATCGATGAAGTTCATTAAATCTCCGCACGTAACAGTAACGGTAGAGGATCCGCTGGTGAGTGTTTGCGTTGTTGTTGCTGTTTTATTTCGACATGCAGCAACAAGGGCATAGTCATTAATGTTAATACTGTTATCTCCGGTTATTACTCCACTTGTTACGCCATTAATATCTCCTGCAATTGGATTAAGAGTAATTGTTTTGTCTGTTCCATATTCAACAGTTGCTTTGACTGGTAAGTATCGTGGAATTTTTACCGTAACCGCATAGGTATGGCCACAGGATAATTTGGTACTTAAGTCAACTTTGGGAGCATTAAATGTTCCACCAGATGCAGCATAGGTAAATGTTGTCGAGGTATTATTGTAGAGTGATGTGTTATTTGAATCTGTAACTTTTACATAAATACCTTTTCTTGTTGTATGTGCAGGTAAGTGATTAGAAAAGCTCTCTGTCCCAATGCCATCTAATTTGAGGTTAAGTGTGAATTTAGTTGTCTTGCCATTTGTACATGATGAGCCGCCACCCGAGCTACCATCGCCATTATCTCCGGTTCCTCCAGATCCATTGCTCGAAGTACTTCTTGTACAACATATTTTGGTAAGACCATTGGGTGTCTTACCGGAGCATGCATTAGATGCTGTTTTAACATATCCACCTGTTGCAGGGCATGATGTATCTGTACAGATAGAATGATTACTGTCCAATCCTGCACAAGTGCCATAATTTCCATGAGGAGTTGCTGCCTTTAAGCAGCAAAAAGAATTTGTAGTTGCTGCGTCGCAAGCAGTATTATCTGCTGCATTGGTTGATATAGTTCCACATGTAGTGTATCCCTGAGAAGAACTTGGTTTGCATGTGCCTCCATGGCTTGTGCAGGAATTATTAGTGAGACTAACACTATCTCCGCAGCAGAATTGATTTTGTCCTGTACATGCATAGTTATAAGAGTTAAGAATATTTTTACAGGTCGTTCCTTGAGAAGACCCTGTTTGGCAGGCGCCGTTATGGAGCGTGCAGTCATTATTGCTATTTTCAGTGCTTGAGCTAGATCCCTTAAAAATACATTGCGGATTATTGCCACCATTATCAACGAATGCATAGTACTGTGGGTACTTGCAATTTGATACAACTGATTTTGCGGCTGTTTGACACTCTGCTGAGGTTGTAGCAGGGGCAGATCGAGCGCTAAATCGGGCGTTAAATGTAGTGCATGGGCTATAATCTGCAACACAGAGATGTTGTCCTGCATTTACGTTACCTTGTGAGGTTGCGTAAGGTCCACCTTTACAGACTGTTCCACTCGTACATGTCCACGTTCCACCAATAAGAATTGTTTTTCCATTTACGATCGGATTATCAGCTTTGTAATGCGTACTATCGCTACAATAGAATTTAAGAGGAGGAATAGTAGGTTGAGTATAAGGTACACCACATCGACCCTGAACTTTTGAACAACTTGTCCATGATATGAATTTACCTGTGCATGAATAGTAGTTTTTGTTACATAACTGATTGCCATTACAAACCTGATATTGTGTTTTCGTTGGGTTGTATCCGCATTTGCCGCATACAAATGACGAAGAAGTTCGCCTTGAGCAATCTCCTCCGATCGCTGTTCGTATATATGCATGATTACCACTTGTTGAACAACTATATAGAATTTCCTCTTTACAAGTTCCGCCACCTCCTGGTACATATGCATGTTGCTCTAGATTTGTTTGTTGGCCCAAAAAAGTAACGGTTATTGGTATTGCAAGGACAATTGCCACAACTGCAAAAATAGCAAAAAGGCGAGTGTTACTGGGAGAGTGAAAATACTCTTTTATATTTTCTTTTTCTTGTTTTACAACAGAAATAATTTTTTTAATACCATTCCTAACGCTTGGGATGCGCATACCTTTATAGCGTATGTAAATTAGTCACAAATCTCAAGAGGGAAATTTTCTTGACAGAGAATAAAGACTATTCTATTATGAGTTTATGAAACAGAAATTATCGAATGAAGGTGCAACAAAAAATGATTTAGTTTTATTGAAAGAGGATATACTTAGTGAAGTTGATACTAAAGCAAAAGGCTATAGGGATGATGTTCTTAATAAATTAGATGAGATAGTAGGCGAATTGCAAACAATCCGCGAAGAACAGGTAATGTCAGTAGGACAATATAGAAATCATGAAGAACGAATTGAAAAATTAGAAAAACTTCAGGGAATTCATCAATAATTTGATCTAGTTTGTGTTTATTTTCCTTCTTGACGCTTTTCGCTTTACCCTTTACGCTTAGCAGTATGATTCTTTCTGACCGAGATATTAAAAAAGCACTTCTTGAAAAAAGAATCGAAATTACTCCAGCTCCTGATTTTTCTACACAGCTTGGTAGTTGTTCTATAGATTTGCGTCTTGGTAATGCATTCCGCGTATTTGATCATTCACGTTTTCCTTTTATCGACCCATCAAAAAAAGATTTTAGTAATGAAATTACAAAAGAATTAGTCGTTAAGGATGGGGACAATTTTATTATGCAGCCGGGAGATTTTGTATTGGCAGTCTGTCTTGAAAATGTCAAAATTCCAGCAGATTTAATGGGGCGTTTGGAAGGAAGAAGCTCTCTTGGCAGACTTGGCTTGGTCGTCCATTCAACAGCATCAACATTTGATGCTGGGTGGGATGGTAAGCCAGTGCTGGAGTTGGGTAACTTGGGGAGGATGGCGATATCGCTCACCCCGGGCATGCGCATCTGCGCCATGACATTTGAAGAGTTATCCAGTCCGGCAGAAACACCATATACAAATAAAAAGTTTGCTAAATATAAATTTCAACAAAAGCCTGAAGAAAGTAAGATACATGAGGAGAGTTAATTTTCATTTTTCAATTTCCAGTTTTCAATAAATGTTCATTGAGCATTGTTCACTGATTGAAAATTGAGAACTGACAACTGAGAACTTCCATGAAATATCATATAAGTTTTGACCTCGAGCTAAAAGAGAATCCATACAAAGGGAAATATATTGCACTTGAGGGAATTGATGGATCAGGAAAAAGCACACAGCTTCATTTAGTTGCAGAAAAGTTGCGAAAAGAAGGTTTGGAAGTAGTATTAACATCTGAGCCAAAATCAGATTCTGTTGTTGGAAAAATTATTCGTGAAGTCTTAAGCAGTACAATAAAAATGCCCTCAAGTGCATTTCAGTATTTATATTCTGCAGATAGAGTGATTAATCATGAAACAATTGTTAAACCTGCGCTTGAGAAAGGAGAAATTGTTTTGTCTCACAGGAATTTTTGGTCTGTTATTCCATATGGGGTAATGGATAGAGGGTTGGGAGATTATGATGAAAAAAATGCAGAAGTCCTTATGGTGGCACAAGGGCTTTTATCTATGTATCACCAATTTATTTGTCCTGACGTAACATTCTATTTAAATGTCCCAGTAGATATTGCTATGCAACGGTTATCGGAAATGGACAAGAATAAAGAAATCTATGAAAAAAAAGACAAACTCCAACAAATTAAAAGAGGATATGAATGGGAGATAGCCCGTTTTCCCGAGAAGTTTGTGGTAATTGATGGTACACAACCTGAAGAAAAAATCACACAAGAAATAGTGAGAAATGTATTACGTATTAAGTAGTATGCAGTGTGTACGAGATTTGTATACTTGATACATAATACTTGATACTTTATACTCATCTTCATGATACTTGGACCAAAGAAATTACTAGAGTTAGTTAAAAAAATAAAGTTAGTAGAGGGTTTGTCGGAAAGAGAGCTTACTAATCCTGAAGGTGCAGGATTTGATTTGCGATTAGATGAAGTCTATAAAATTTCTGGTGATGCATTTTTGGGAGAAGTACATAGGAAAACTGCAGATATAGAGTTGATTCAAAGTTATGATGCGAAAGAACCTCGTTCGATAGTTATTAAACCTGGAGATTTTTTCTTAGTTAAGACAATAGAAACAGTAAATATGCCGAGTAATCTAACGGCTTCAATTACTCCACGTTCTACAACATATCGAAGTGGACTAATGCTTCGCACGGGTAATGTTCCTCCTGGATATTGTGGGGGTCTTACTTTTGGAATTAAAAATGAAGGACCCATTGATGTGACAGTCGAAATGGGTGCACGATTTGTCCATATTCAATTTTCGGAAGTTTTGGGAGAAGGAAATATGTATCGTGGTCAATGGCAAGGTGGGCGAGTAACTGCTACAAAAAAAGAAAAACAAGTCTAGCTCCAGTATCAAGTAGTGAGTAGTATGTATTAAGTATATATTTTGTTCCTCTATACATAATACGTAATACATGATACATAATACTTTGTATGAACAAGCATCCTGAATATCAATATCTAGATCTCCTTAAAGAAGCCCTTAAAGATGGCATTATTAAGATAGACCGTGGTACAGATATTAAGCTTCATTCACTCTTTGGCAGAATGACAAAATACGATTTGTCAGAAGGATTTCCACTTCTCACGACAAAAAAGGTGTACTGGAAGGGAGTAATCCATGAGTTGTACTGGTTTATGAGTGGACAGACAAATATTAAATACTTAGTCGACAACAATGTGCATATTTGGGACGACTATCCCTACAAAATGTTTAAACAAAGAGCAAAGAGCAAAGAGCAAAGAGCTATGACTAAGGAGGAATTTATAGAGAAAATTAGGACAGATAAGAAGTTTGCAAAGGAGTGGGGGAATTTGCCTAGAATTTATGGGGAAATGTGGCGAAAATGGCCAACCCATTCGGCAAGCTCAGGGCAAGCCCGGACTATAGATCAACTTTCTTGGGTTTTACAGGAAATGAAAGAAGATCCTGATGCTAAAAATCTTATTGTCACATCCTGGAATCCTGAATACATGTATACAATGGCAACATTGGAAGATGCAAATAGATTCCCCATTTGTCACAACATGTATCAAATCTCTAATAGAAATGGATATTTGGATTTACAACTCTATCAGAGAAGTGCAGACCTTTTCTTAGGTGTGCCATTTAATATTGCTAGCTATGCCTTGCTGACTATGATTCTGGCAAAAATTGCAGGACTTAAGCCCGGGGTATTTACTCATACATTTGGTGATGTGCATGTCTATGATGATCATGTTGCAGCAGTGAAAGAGCAATTAAAGCGAAAACCAAAGAAATTTCCAACAATTGCATTTACCCATGATTTTAAAACGCTTGATGAATTTAGACCAGAATATATAGAATTAGTTGGATATGATCCAGATCCTGTGATTAAAGCAGAGTTAACTGTTGCTGGAGGACTATACGATAAGAAAACAGGGAAGATGGCAGGGTAATTATTCTCCTTCTAGTCTTTTGGCAAAATCATTAAGAGTTTGCTGTGCTTTCCTGAATCGTTCTGTTTCCTCATGATTATTCTCTGTTAGTTGCCTCAATCCTTTTTGAAGCTTTACTGTTTCAATTCGCTTGTTTCTGTCTGTAAGAGCACTGTCTAAAGCATTTAGTGTTGTTATCCCTAATGCAAGAAGCGTTGCCGGTACAACACCAACATCTTGTGGGCGTCTTGATTGATTTACATTTCCTTTAGGCATAATTATGATTTTACTATCAACTTATAGTTATGTCAAATAGAATTAACTCACTGTTTGTGTTCCTTTGTCAGGCTAAACCGATATGTCATCTCGAACGCAGTGAGAGATCTCTCAGTCACTCTGTTTCTTCGAGATGACAAATGGGTTATACTTACTACGTACTACATGCTACATACTACTCGCGTTAGCGCAATTGCAATTATTTCAAAAAATCGAGGACTAGGCATTGATAATCATTTGCTCTTTCATATTCCAGGTGAGCTTCCAAGACTAAAACAAATCACCATGGGTCACCCATTAATTATGGGAAGAAAAACATTTGAATCTATTGGTAAACCATTACCAGGACGTCTTAATATCGTAGTTTCAAGAAGTAGTGGAGCAGATATCCCAGGAAGTTTGATTTTTGTTGATTCGTTAGAAAAAGCATTGGAGATTGCCGCGTCGTCTTTGACTCCTCGCAATGACGAGAAGAGTGAAATCTTTATCTTGGGTGGGGGACAAATTTTTACCGAAAGCTTACCAATAACAGATAGGTTGTATCTTACTATCGTCGATACAGAAGCGCCTGCAGATGTTTTTTTTCCTGAATACGAAAAAGAGTTTACAAAAGTGGTAGAAAAGATCGAAAAATCAGATTGGGAATATCCATATCGCTTCCTCACCTTAGAACGACCATAGTATTGCAATCGTTTGATATTAAGCCTATAATACATTTTATGACAAGGTCTACAAGCGAAGGCGATTTTCCACGAATGAGGGCCCTTCATAAAGGATCAAAAGATATTCTTCTTGAAGAGACATCTAGAGATAGGCTTGCAAGAAGATTACTTAAGGAAAGTATTTCCAGATTTGAATATGGAGATAGTGTTTGGGGGCAAAAATATGAAGAGCAAAGAAGACCCAAATCTAAACTTGCTAGGGTATTAGGTGAATTCCTCGATAGACGGCATAAAAGAGCTTAATTCACTGGTGGTGGAGTAAAGTACTTTCTGATTAATTCCTTATCCGATGTGCCAAGAGCCATGTTGTATGCGTGATCATGTGCATCTGGTCTTTGCGCAGGGGGGAAACCTTCTGTTTTAATTTCATCCGCAGTGCCACTAACAAATTCAACAAGTCCCATTTGTTCAAGAACTCGAAATTCTAACCCTCCTGCAATATCAGTGACTCCTGATTTTCCATTGGCGTGTCCTGCTTGTTTTTCAACAAGCGCAACATACTCATCAAATCTATCTGATGCTACATGTTTTAGTCCATCAACAGAGAGAAAGACTGCAGATCGCTGTAGACTTACTGCATTATGATCAGGGTCTAGGGGATTATGAATGACTGTCGCAAGTTTAATAATATAAGGAACAGTCTCCCAATCGTATCTTTCTGCCAAATCAACCATATGTTGTAGTGTTGACCTAACAAATTCTGTGGGATTCTCAGGATCATCTGTTTTTGGTTTGCCAAGATTTTCAAACGTAACAACAGGAAGATGGGTTACTGGGTGTTCTACAATAGTTGGTGCAGCATTCACTTGGTCGTTGGCAATAACTACATATGACTCTGTGCGAATTTGCCGACGAACATCCGCTTCATCCATTCGAAGTTGAATATAATTATGGGCATCTATTGCTTTTGATGCTGCGTCAATTTCTTCTATTTTGCTGTGCAGCTCGTCTGCTTCGGGGAATCTTTCAATTCGTAATTGATGATTAGAAATTTGTTGTAGTAAATCATCAGTTTTTTTATTATTTCCACTCGCTATAGCAACAGCCTGTATATGATTTGCATCATGGGGGATTGGTGTTTCTGGAATTTGCATCCCTGCTCGTGCAACTTCACTTCGCACTGCAGCAAAGAGTCCTTCTTTACCTGTGCGGAATACTTCTGTTGCAATGAATGGAACAAGTCTGGATGCATTTCTTTCTCGTGAAGGATGAGCAGCTATGCTGCCAGTAGTTAGTTCTCTTGGTTGCAGTGGAGGACGTAGTCCTGCTTCGAACCTAGGTATCATATTACATTAGAATGTGCGCAAAATATGTGTTGAAATTTTGAAAAGAAGAAATAACAGGAATATGAAGTTCCATAATTTATTCTATGGGAAGAGTACTATATCGTCAATGGAGCAAAAATTCTATAAGACTAAAAATTCTATGTTATAGAGGACCAATCGGTAATCTTTAACTTTTTTAAAAGTTTTTTTGCTTTTTCTAGACCAAATTCTGCAATAAATGCAGCTTTTGTCTCCCGCAATTCATATGGCAGAATAATCCACCCGTCTAGTTTTTTTACATAAAAATGAGGAATGTATTTTGTTGTTGGTTTTATATAGGGAGCAGCAGTAATAATGGTTTTGATAGGAAGTTTTTTAAGATATTCGACCGCACGTAAAAATGTAGCACCGGTATCTGCTAATTCGTCTATTAGCAATACTTTTTCTCCTTTAAATTCTTTCGAGACAAGTTGAGTAATAACAGGATCTTTTTTCTGCTCAAAGTTTTTGTATGACTCAATGGTAATAAAAGAAATTTTTGCATCAAGAATATCTGAAAGAATGCGACTTAAAACAACGCCACCTCTGGCAATAGCAATAATTTCATCAATTCGACCATATTCATCTTGGATTTTTTTTGCAAGTGAAATTGCATCTTTTTCATATTGCTGCCAGGAAATAGGAATAAATTTCATATCGTTTGTAAACTTAATTATTTCCCACGAATTCGGGTCAATAATCTATCCCAAGGTTTCGGTTTTCTTAGTCTTACGATTCTATTTCCTTTTGCAGTCTCTACATCAAGCCTACGTTGTTGAGTATAATAGTCTTCCCATGGACTCATATCACCATCAACAGGTGTTCCATCGTGATATAATTTCAAGCCTTCTCTTCCTCCATTCGCCATAGTATACAACCTCCTTTCTCAATTTGTTCGCTTTAATTTTTCCCAGAATGGTTTTCGTCTATATCTCACATGCTTACCAATTGACTCATGCCACTCCTTATAGCTTCTAGAAATAATATCGGCAATTTTATCAGGATCATTTGTGAAGACAATATCCAAGTCATGCTCGTTCATAGTTGGGCGCTCACCTTGGGCAACACGATCGTCGTGCCATTGCTGTTTTAACTCCTCAAATGGCTTTCTCCAGCTTTCATCTGCAATAACAGGAAATTCAGGTCCCAACTCGCCAGTTTGCTTCATTTGCACAACAGTCCATGCCTCAAAGGCAGTGCCTATTGCTCCTGGCCCAATATAAACAGCATGTGATTTATCGATAAGTTCTTGAACGCGGTGGAGAAGTTCGGGATGATTACGGTAATAATCAAAAAGGGAGACATCTCTATCTTTTTCCCATGGGACTTCAATTCCAATAGCGATATTTTTTCCAGTGAATACATTTCCATTTTCCTGAGCATGTTGCTTTGCATCATAAAATCCATTGACTGCAGCAAGCATAATGCCAGGACCTGCTCCGTGAGCCACGCCAATGTTTAATGTACTGACAACTTTTTCGGTAATTTTTCTTACTCGATCTGTTTCTTGAGAACTTGGGTCGTATCGTGAACCACCCATGACCCATAAAGTGTATTCAAGATAGTTTCTTTTTATTGCCTCAAAACGCGCTTTGTCGTGATTTTCCTCAGATCTTACCAAACGTCTTTGGACTCTTTTGTCTACACGACTTGAAACAGTAATGCTATTACATATTGCTTCCTGTCTTACTTGTTCTACTGCTTTTTGTCTTACTGACATAGGATTTATGAATTTTAGGGGATTAGGGAATGCAAATCTGTTCTTGGTAGAACGAACAATTTGTTCTTAAGAGAACAAATTTTAGGCAAGGAGCTCTATCCTCTTAGGAGACAGAGTGATTTTTTTTGCATCTCGTAAGGAATGTAATGCCTCTGTAACTCGAGGACGCGTTGCGCCAAGGATATGTGCAATGGTTTCATGAGAAAGAGAAATAACATTGTTTTTTGAAAGGCGGGATATGAAATCCAATATTTGGTATGTTTTTTGATAAAGAGTACTGCCTTGAGTAATTTCTTGAAGTTGCGTGTATTCTTTTAATTTAAGAAGAATAATGTGATACAGCTTCTCCCAGAGAAAAGGATTTTCCTGAAGTAACAGAAGTACGTCTTTTTTATAAAGAATAAGGAAACTTGTTTGCGTGAGTGTTTCTATCGTTGCTGTTGCAGGAGAAGTAGTAAGATCCATGACACCAAGGTAGTCATTGGTTCTTTCTATTGCAAGAAATACTTCTTTTCCTTCAGGAGTAATCTTATAGATTTTAACTAATCCTGCAATAATAATGAAAATCTTATCGTTGATAACATCCTCTTCGATAACAAGATGCCTGGGTTTATATGTATGAATTCGTACCTTTTGAAGCAGCTTTCGTAGCTGGATGGGGGGAAGGCCGCGAAAAACAAAGGAGGATTGAAGAATTGAGAGGATATTGTATTTTTTACTCTCCATGGTTGATTATAAGACCTGTAGTATATAATGTCAAGCGAGAATTTTTTTGTTCTTTATAGAACAGTATTTGCTCAGTTTTTCTTTTATACTTTTTCTCATGAGTTTTAATAAAGAGGTAAAAAAATTATTTGGTAAACCATCTCGTGCGGAAAGGACAAGAAGATTACTTGCGGTAAGGGACATGGATCCGCAAACTGCTGAATCTTATGATAGAGCTGCAGAAGGTAATGTACGATTACGATATAACGATAGAGATCTAGATGCAAAACATGACGCACGAATAAGACTTAGTCGAATGATTGAGGCCTACAATAATCACGGAGACAGTGCAAAACTTTTTCATCTATCAACTGGAGAAATAGAATAATTCTTTACTCTCTTTGGATTTTAATTCTTGGTCTTTACATTCCACAAAAAATCCCTACAATAAGTAAGTTCTAACACATGAACGTTTATACACAGTTTGGACCTGAAGCAATTAATCACGTTACTTCTTCGGAAATAAAAAATCCCTCATACACATTTGCAACACGCAATAAAAATAAATTAGCAGAGTATCAGCGAATTCTTAAAAAACCAGTTGAGGGAATAGACCTTAAAGTCCCAGAAATTCAAGACAGCGATCCATTAAAAGTTTTGGAAGCAAAGGCAAAAGCTGCATACCAGATATATGGCAAGCCAATTTTTGTTGAAGATACGAGCTTAACGCTTTCAACATTAGACAATATGATTGGTCCATTTGCCGATAATGAGACCAATACCCAGACAAAGCTTGAAGCTGTTTGCCGTATGTTTGCTCCTAATCAAAAACGAGACGCAGTGGTGAGTGTTGGGATTGCGATTTTTGATGGGATTGGTATTTTCTCATGGATTGGAAAAGTAGATGGAACAATTGCACCAGAGCCTTTAGGGAGTAATGGTTTTGGATTTGATCCAATTTTTATTCCAAATGGGAGTAAAAAAACATTTGCTCAAATGAGTCCAAAAGAAAAAGATGCATCCTCAGCAAGGCGAATGGCATTGGAGGAATTGCTTAAATATCCAATTAAGCTTCAGCTTCCGGTTTTTTCTTTACAAGAGCCATCAGGATTTCAGTTGTCTCGTATTCGAAAAGAAGAATTAGTTAAAAATAGAAAAGCGCTTCAATTTGCCTTTGCACTGGAATCTTTGGAAAAAGCGCATATAACGCCAAATCCAGCGCTTCATGTTAAGTCATATGCGCCATTTTCGCGCGTTGACTATCATGACGGTGCAGTGCGGGAATATAAAATAAATCCCAAGTCAGCGTCTCAAGGACTTGTTTTGTTGACAGAAGTTGATTTAAAAACTGTACCAGATAATGGTAAAAGACGTCCTATTCGATTGGATGTTGATGATATGGGTAATCCCAGGTTGTATCAAATGGGGCCAAAAGCATTGGAAGTAGTATTAGCATCACGTGCAGCAGAGTATATTGATATGCACACTTCGGAAATGCATCAGCATGTCAGAGACTTATTATCAGGAAAAATTCCTCATGTTGCCAGGAGCAATACTCCCAGTCCTATTCTTGAGGGAATTTTAGGAATGATCCTACATACAGATACGTTAAATGGCCTTCGCGTTATTGATCGAGTCGCTAACGTTGCTATTGCAACCAAGGAATTAGGGTATAAAAGACTTTCATCAACTGAGTATTTGAGTCGCAAACAAGCTGCAAAAGGAATACTCATGCGTGGACCTGACAAAGTCGTTTCTAGTTTATATTCCTATGGTGGTATGCCACCAACAAGTGGTTCACGAGACAGTCTTGTTACTGCTGCTATGTCATATATGCGATGTTGGATTCCACGCAATGGAGTTTTTGCAGGAAATTTTTCTCGCCAATTGCAGCTTTTTAAAGAAGCAAAAAAACAAATTCAATCGTTTGCCCTGCCAAAAGATATAGAGCAACAGGTTATTGCACAAATAGGTATTTCTGTTGGTTCTGAAAACCCTAAAGCAATTGCCAAAAACGTACAGATTTTTTACAAAAATGGAGGACATGCGGCACGATTGGATACAACAAATCCTGATGGAAGAATAGTCGAGACTGCAAAAGAAATTCGAAAAGCAGTTGGACCGGATTTTCTCATCTCTGTTGGGACAATTACCGATTATCCTCAAGTCGTACGGCTTAAAAAAGAAGCTCAAGCACAAATGTTTATTATTGGTCATGGAGGAGGGGAAAACTGTACATCGCTGACAGCAGGAGGTGCAGCTAATTCGATAGAGCTATTGTATTTACTCTATCTTGATCCACTTTTTAATGATTGTTTAATAGGTTTGGAAGGTGGAACAGGGACAACGATTGGTGCGCTCTTGCCACTTCTTGATTTTATTTCACTCAACAAAAGAGGCATCGGTGGCTATGAGTCAACCCAAGGGCTTTATGCCTTAAAAGCCAGAGGCGGAAAGGAAGAGCCAGTTATTCCATATCATGGAAGTGCTTCTGCAGCAACACAACTTATAGAAGCATATATGGATCCAGAAATAGCAAAACGTCGTTTGGGACCAGATGGAATTGTGCGGGCAGTAGAAGGAAAAGTAAATTATCTTGTTCTTAATGATGCAGTGCGAAGTAATGTAAATGCAATTCGGGAAAACCGGGCAATTGCAGGGCTTGCTCTTGCAGATCAACAGTCTTTGTCGATATATCAACTTCGTGACCGCGTCAAAAAATATGGACACAATCATGTGGGTATTTCTTCAGCAAGTAGTGTTATAGCAGGCGAGCACAGAAGTGGTGTCTAGTTGCTTTCTTTAGAAAAGACGCGTATAAGGAGTGTTATGTCTAGAATAGATACACAAGGTGATCATAGCACAGAGCCTCGAGGTGGAAAACGAAAAGTATATTACAGAATAATTCGTCAAACAGCGCCATTTCATCCTGATAGTCCCACAAATGAGCAAGCTACTTCGGATACGCAAAGCGTTAGGGCTCCGTTCTGTCGTTATAACCCTCGTTTTCCTTTGCATTTCCGACCTGTAGATACAGTTAATAACGATCAGTAATCCCTGAAGTAGTTATATATAGTTTGTTCTTAAAATTCCCCCTTGCTCAGTTTTGCAAACTCTTCTATAGTTGGTTTCATGCAGTACGTTAAGAAAGAAGATCCAACGCTTTACAAGCTCATTCAAGAAGAAACCAAACGTCAAGAAGATGGTCTTGAAATGATTCCTTCGGAAAATTATGTCTCAGCAGCTGTTCGAGAAGTTAACGGCTCAATCCTTACTAACAAATATTCAGAGGGGTATCCTAAGAAGAGGTATTATGGTGGCAATGAATTCATAGACCAGCTAGAAGAGTTGGCGCAGGAGCGGGCAAAAAAGCTTTTTAATGTTCCTCATACAAATGTTCAGCCATATTCTGGAAGTCCTGCAAATTTTGCTGTATATGTTGCAACAGTAAAACCAGGAGATACAATAATGGGCTTAAATCTTATCGATGGAGGTCATCTTACTCATGGATGGAAAACATCCATTACTTCAATGTTTTATAACTCTATTGCATATCATGTATTACCTGACGGAAGAATTGATATGGATGAGGTATGGAAATTAGCCAAAGAGCGCAAGCCAAAGCTCATTTGGGCAGGAGCAACAGCATATTCATATCTGTATGAATATGACAAATTTGCTGAAGTTGCAGATAGTATTGGTGCATATTTTGCTGCAGACATAGCTCACGTTGCAGGACTTATTGTTGCTGGTGTTCATCCATCGCCAGTCCCGTATGCTCACATTGTCACAACAACAACACACAAAACACTTCGTGGTCCACGAGGTGGCATGATTATGGTAACGCAAAAAGGGCTCGAAAAAAATCCTGACTTAGGCAAGCAAATTGATGCAGCACTTTTCCCTGGAATGCAGGGAGGTCCACATGATCACCAAACAGGTGCAATTGCTGTTGCACTCAAAGAAGCAGCAGCACCTAGTTTTAAGAAATACGGTGCGCAAATTGTCAAAAATAGTAAGGCACTAGCTGCTGCTTTAAAAGAAGAAGGATTTGTCCTTATTGGTAATGGATCGGAAAATCATCTTATTCTCGTTGACTTACAAAATATTTTTGGTCCAGGGGGTGGGTATTTTGTTGAGTTTGCCTTGGGTATTGCAGGAATTACGATGAATAAAAATACTATTCCACTTGAGCCAATGTCGCCGTTTTTCCCCAGTGGTGTAAGAATGGGCACTCCTGCGCTTACAACACGAGGACTCAAGGAAACCCACTTTAAGCAAATTGCAAAATGGATAAAACGAGTAGTAGATGAAGTGAAGAATTACAAAATGCCAGCGGATAAAGAGGAAAGAAAGAAAGTGTTAGTAGATTTTCGTTTGGAGATAGCTAAAAATAAAAATCTTAAAAAAATAGCTGCAGAAATTAAACAATTTATCTCCAAATATCCTGTGCCATAAATACTACTGTTTTTTCTTTGGTTCTTTTGTAGTAGTTGCTGTTTTTTCCTCTTTGCATTGTGTGCATACGGCACTTACACTTTCAGACCTCGATCTGGAACTAGTTATAACTTGTCTTACGATACATTCTCCAGGAAGAGAGCAATCAACAATAACTCCTGTGCTTCTAACAACATAAGCGGTGCCTGTTTGATTTCTCCCAGCAATAGGATATCCTGCTTGACATCGCGTTTCTTTTGGCATAATCGTGAATTATATCCTATATTAATTACATATACAATATGTAGGATTGACAGCGTAAAATAGTTTTCTTATTATACTTTTTGAAATGAGCCGCAGAAATAATAGATATGTTCACAAAACAGACTCTGGTAATGAAACAAAATATTTTGCTAGAGAAAATAAAAAAAGATTTAGCAGATTTCAGACCAGAGAAATTTTAGTTGATAAGGAAAGAAGAAAAATAGATGAGAGAAAGGCACGAAAATATCAAAATAGTGGAGAAGGTGAAGAATAAGGTTGACTTTGAGAGGTTTTTCTCTTAAAATCTCCTCTTATTATGTCAATAAAAGGAAAAGGTTTTAGAGTCACTACGGAAAGGGGCGCCTTTGTTGGTTCAGGAGGTAATGGATTGGCAACCGAAAAAAGGGATCGTGCTAAGCGTTGGACGCCAGATAATAATATTGCCACAACTTCAAGAAGTAAAAGTAGATCTAGAAATATAGACGATTCTCGGAAAAATGACCCAACCTGGCAAGAAAGACTTGCTGAACAAGAAAGACAACGGGCTGCAGCAAAAAGACAACTCCACGAAGTGCTCAATTCTCAATAAATTCCCTTGTTTTTCTCTTTCCAGCCTGCTATAATACATCTATTCGTCCTTTGCTCTAGCGAGCTTCGGAACGACAAGCAAACATATCTAGCATCGATAATCCTTGAAACTTCAAAGCTAGATAGGTGAATAAAGGATTATTACACATATGAAAAATATCACATTAGAAGAACTTCTTGAAGCTGGTTGCCATTTTGGCCACCAAGTCACAAGGCAAAATCCAAAAGCACGAGAATTTGTTTTTGAAGAGCGAGATAATATTCATATTATCGATCTTGGCAAAACAAAAGAAGGCTTAGAGGAGTCTGCACAATTTCTTCTTAAATTAGCTCAAGATCCAGAATCAACCCTCCTTGTTGTAGGTACAAAAAGACAAGCAGTCCCTCTTATTGAAGAAGAATTAAAGCGTCTCAAAGAGGCAGCGAAAGACAAACCACTTGGTATGTTTAGTGTAACAAAGCGATGGATGGGTGGTACTCTAACAAATACTCTTGCAATTTCACGTAACTACGAAAGATTAAAAGAATTACATGAAAAATTGCATTCAGATGAATGGAAGCAAAAATACACAAAGCGGGAATTATCTCTTTTTGAAAAAGAAATGCAAAAAATGGATATTTATTATGGTGGCATTATAGATATGAAAAAGATGCCATCTGCACTTTTTGTTATCGATACTCACACAGAAGATTTAAGTGTACGAGAAGCAAAAAGAATGGGAATTCCAGTTGTTGGAATAGTTGATACAAATGCAGACCCAGACTTGGTTGACTATGTTATTCCAGCAAATGACGATGCAGTAGGAAGTCTTAAGCTTCTTATTGGGTATATTTTTGATGCATGGTTAGAGGGAAAGACTAAGCCAGTAGAAGTACAAGAAACAACTTCCAAGAAACAAGAAACAAAGACAGAAGAAGCCGTCCCCGTCATTGCGAGCGGTGCGCGACACCTCGGCGAGGATAGTCCCGAATCGGGGAAACAATCTCCTAAGGAAGAGAAAAAAGTTGAAAAAAAACCAAAAGTAGCAAAAAGCTCAGTCAAAAAGGAAAAGAAAGGATAATAAATTAACCTAATTATCTAATTGACCTAATTAACCTAAAAATAAAGTACAAATTTTTTAGAAATTAGAAATTAGAAATTAGAAATTTTCAGGTTATGGCACTCGATCTAACACTTCTTAAAAAACTTCGTGAAGAGACGGGAATTTCTATTTCTGAATGCCGTCAGGCATTAGAAGATGCAAATGGTGATTACGACAAAGCGCTTAAGCTTCTTAAAGCAAAAGCCGAAAAAATTGCAGCAAAAAAAGCAGATAGAGAGACAGGACAAGGAATTGTTGAGACATATGTCCATGGAAATGGCAAAATTGGTGTTATGGTTATGCTTCTTTGTGAAACAGATTTTGTTGCCAGGACAGATGATTTTAAGCATTTGGGCCATGAGATAGCAATGCAAATTGCAGCTATGGATCCAAAAGATGTAGAAGAGTTACTTAAGCAGGAATACATTAAAGATCCAAGTCAGACTATTGAAAAAATGGTTAAAGAAACAATCCAAAAAACAGGAGAAAATATTCAAGTCAAAAAGTTTGACAGATTTGCTATATAAAAGTAAGATAACTGTATGTTACTCCTTCCACAAGCCAGAGAACCACAAAAAGGTCATCCAGTATGGGGTAGAGAAGCAAGAGCTGTTATGGATGCAATCCGTAGGCGAGATACAGGTGAGGGATCTTGGCAGGAAGTTTGGGAAACACGTAGAAGATTAGATACTGCTTCTCATGGAATGCCTTATACATTAAACGGTGTAAGACGAGCGGCAGGAGAAGGAGATTGGTAGTAATTTATGGATCCAATAGTTCAAAATACCACAACACAAATGCAAAAGGTCTTAGACCTTCTTAAGCATGATTTAGCAACTATTCGTACAGGTCGCGCTGCACCAAGTTTGGTTGAAAATATTGTTATTAATGCATACGAAGGCAGCGCAAAATTAAAAGTTATAGAGCTTGCAACCGTTGCTGCGCAGGATAGTCAGACACTTGTTATTACTCCTTTTGATCACACAACAATGCATGATATAGAAAAGGGTATCCAAGAGGCAAATATCGGTGTAAGTCCAGTAGTAGAAGGGACGCTTATTCGCATAACACTTCCTCCTTTGTCTACAGAGCGTCGGCAGGAGCTAATTCATTTAATGCGCCAAAAATTAGAAAATGGTAAAATTCTTCTCCGGCAGGCAAGGCAAGACGCAATGAATGAAGTCAAAAAATCAGAATCTTCAGAAGATGAGGTACGGCGTCTCGAAAAGGAAGTTCAGACAGCTACAGATACGTTTATGAATCATATAGAAACTCTCGGTAAACAAAAAGAAGAAGAATTGCTCCAGATTTAATTGGGTTTTTTGTACACGGCAATGTACTCCCTTGTCATTCCTGCGAAAGCAGGAATCCAGGCTTTAAAGAATTCCTTTACATAAGTTTTTCCAATCAGAATTATTCTTTTCAATGAGCTCTATCTTCCAAGATCTTTTCCATTTTTTAATTCTTTTTTCTCTCAGGATTGCTTCCCTTGGATCAGTAAATTCTTCATAATAAACAAGCATATGAACGTTATACTTTTTTGTAAAACCTTCGACAAGATTATTTTTATGTTGCCATGTTCGTTTTGTTAAGTTGTCTGTTACTCCAGAGTAAAGAGTTCCATATTTTTTACTTGCAAGGATGTAAATCCAATATGATTTCATAATTTTATTATTCCGTTTTATGGATCCCGCATCAAGTGCGGGATGACAAAAGTATATATTTCCATTAGAATATAAAAATATTGCTTAGAGCCCTATGCTCTTTGCGCTATGCTCTATGCTATTAACTATCATTTCTTTTCTTCTCGTCCTCACAGTGCTTGTTCTCATTCATGAATTAGGTCATTACCTAACAGCAAAGTGGTTAGGAGTAAAGGTAGAAGAATTTGGATTCGGATTTCCACCTCGAGCAATTGGAAAAAAGATTGGTGAGACAATCTATTCTCTAAATTGGTTGCCAATTGGGGGTTTTGTAAAATTATATGGAGAAGATGAAGCAGGGGGTGGAAGTTTAAAAGTTACAGATCAAACAAAAATCACGCAAGACGTCAAAAGGGCATTTTTTGCAAGATCCGTGTGGCAACGATTCGTGATTGTATTTGCTGGAGTATTCATGAACTTTCTCCTAGCAACCGTACTCCTGACTTATCTTGTGGGCGCGCAGGGAATACCACAGCCTGGGAAGGATGTTTTTATTGTCCAAGTTGTCAAGAATACCCCAGCAGAAAAAGCAGGACTTCTTGCAGGAGATAGAGTTATTTCTGTAGATACTAAAGCAATTGCTTCTGCTGAGAATTTAATTTCCTATACAAAAGCACACTTGGGTAAAGAAATAGTTTTGCAAATTAAGCAAAAAGATGGAGAAGAAAAGACAATTGCTGTGACGCCTCGCGTTAAATATCCCTCAACAGAAGGAGCAATGGGCGTTGCTGTCGGCACAAATGTGGTTGTGCAGCGGTATCCATGGTATCAATGGCCTGTGGTTGGGTTGCGAGAGGCCTTTATCCAATCATGGCTTATTATTGATGGTCTTATTCAACTGTTTGCTCAACTATTTACTCATGGGACAGTGCCTCAAGGTTTGGCTGGGCCCGTTGGAATAGCCCAAGTTACTGGACAATTTGTCCAAATGGGAGTAAACCCAACACTTTCACTTTTAGCATTGCTGTCACTTAATTTAGCAATTTTAAATGTACTACCAATTCCTGCACTTGACGGAGGAAGACTTTTCTTTATTGTATTCGAGGGAA
The DNA here is from genome assembly GCA_964408485.1 of uncultured Gammaproteobacteria bacterium. Classification (GTDB taxonomy): domain Bacteria; phylum Patescibacteriota; class Microgenomatia; order Levybacterales; family UBA12049; genus DASQJJ01. The sequence goes on along the minus strand of CAYOZJ010000011.1, from coordinate 8,036 downwards.
TATTTAGAAGAAAAATATCACCGAGGTTTGAGGGATATGCACATGCAATTGGTATGGCTCTCCTTCTTGGACTCATAGGGCTTGTCACCATCCACGATATAATTCGTATAGCAACAGGGGGGACACTTCTTCCAAAGTAAGACTTATCTTTCGCAAAGCGAAAGAATCAGGGTAAGTCTTGACGCAGAAGAATTAGCTCCGCTAATACAATTTATTAAGCTTTGCGAGGCAAAGATGCGATAATCTATTGAATAACAACAAAATAATCTTCGGGCAAGGCAAAAGATGTTAGGTGTTCTTTGTAGCTTTCCAATTCTTGAAGTTTGGGTTCCATACCTTCTGTATAATGACAAATTACCTTAATAGGTAGGATTCCAAGTCCTTCCTCAACACGCTCTCTGTTATTTGTGTAATAGTATTTTGCCAGTACGTTTGCTCCAGCAGATGATCCGGCAATAACTTTTCCTTCCAAGTGTTTTTTGAGAATCTCAAGAGGAGTCTGGAAAAGAAATTTTTTTAAAACCTCGTCATTTCCTCCACCAAAATAGACAACATCAGCAGTGTGGGTTTGATCCAAAAATTTATCTATCTCTAATTCAGCTAATAAAAATGAAACTTGTTTTTTAGGCAGTGCGTGAATACTTGCTGTTTTATTTTGCGCAAAATATTCCGGAATCCTCTCTTTCTCTTTTGCAAATGGTACGTAAAGAATGGCAATATCTTTCTTTGGAATATCCCTAACCATTTCCTCAAAAAAATCTTTCTTGTTTGCTTTTCCTTTTGCATGTCCTCCATGGAGGATATATTTTGTCATAAGTTGTGCTATGATTATATCCCAAACATGCAAATTGTTGTTATCCCCAATTTTCAGGACGCTATAGAAAAGGCAAAAGAAATTTTGCATGAAAAAGTAGATAAAAAAACAGTACTCTTTTTATCAGGAGGAGCAACACCCAAAAGTCTGTATACCATTCTTGCCAATGAAAAAGTTATTCAACCCGCGGCAGTTGGTATGGTAGACGAGCGGTATGGGAAAAAACTTCACGAGACAAGTAATGAGCGAATGATTAAGGAAACAGGCTTTCTTGATTATCTTGATACTCAGCACATTCCATTCCATCCCATACTCCCTGACGTCATTGCGAGGAGTGAAACGACGAAGCAATCTAATAAGAGATTGCCACGCTTCGCTCGCAATGACAAATTAAGACAAAAAGCATCCGAGAATTACGATCAAATAACCCGCGACTTATTTTTCCATTTTCCCAAAAGCATTGCCATAATGGGTGTGGGAGTTGATGGTCATATCTCAAGTATTATCCCCAATAGAAAAGATTTTACTGATCCAATGTTTGAGGAGGGGAAGAAGCAGTTATTTGTTGGAGATTTTAATGATACAAAGTCAGACTATAAGGAGCGTATTGGAATGACGTTTGCAGGATTGGCGCTTATTGATTATTTTATAGTTTTGGTATTTGGGAAAGAGAAAAAGTTGGCGCTTAAAAAAATGTTTGAGTCTGGACCTTTGGAAGAAATTCCAGCACGTTTTTTTATGCAACAAGCCTCTAATAATACTGTGATTATTACCGATCAGCAGGTTTAGCTTGCTAAGCAAGCTAGCAATATGCAATAAGAATAATGCAATATGGTACTCTTAGAACATGATCATTTCCTTTAAAGATTTAAATGCATGGAAAGAAGGACATAAGTTTGTGCTCATGATTTACGAATCAACAAAAAACTTTCCTCGAGAAGAACTGTTTTCCTTAACAAACCAAATCCGTCGAGCTGTCGTTTCAGTTACCTCAAACATTGCCGAAGGTTTTAGTAGAAAATCCTATAAGGAAAAGCTGCAATTCTACGCAATAGCACTAGGTTCAACAACAGAAGTTCAAAATCAATTAGAAATAGCACAAGACCTTAAATATCTCTCGAAAGAGGAGTATAATTTATTATTAGAACAATCAGTGATTGTTCATAAGTTACTTAATGGTTTAATGAAAGGAGCAAAAAGCATAATTCATACTGCTTAATTCATAATTCATGGATAGTCCATTTGTATTAGTATTGTTTGGTGCAACAGGAGACCTTGCAAAAAACAAACTCATTCCCGCATTGTTTACTCTTTTCAAAAATAATCAATTACCCAAAGACTTTTTTATTTTTGGATTTGCCAGACGGGAAATGACAGACACACAGTTTGGAGAATTTTTTCCAGAGTATAGCTTGCATCCTGGTTGGGGTGAGTTTGCAAAACATTTACATTACCAGCAAGGGCTTTTTGACGAGGAGCAAGGATATACATCTCTTGCCGGAAAGTTAAAAGAATTTGATGAAAAAATTGGCGCATGTATTACGCGTATTTTCTACCTAGCAACTCCTCCGAGTAATTACGACATGATTTTAGATAATCTAGTTAGTTCAAAATTATCTGAAGGATGTGGGCAGGGAAGTAACAAGTGGACACGAATTGCTATAGAAAAACCATTTGGAAAAGATCTGGAGACTGCAAAAGCGCTCGATAAAAAATTAGCTGTTACATTTGAGGAAAGACAAATTTTTCGAGTAGATCACTATTTGGGAAAAGAAACAGTACAAAACTTACTTGTATTTCGTTTTGCGAATGGTATTTTTGACCCCATTTGGAATAAAGAGTACATTGACCATGTCCAAATTACGTGGAGTGAGAAAAAGGGAATTGGGAATAGAGGTAATTTTTTTGATGGAGTAGGGCTCTTAAGGGATACAGCACAAAATCATTTACTACAGCTTTATTCTGCAGTTGCAATGGAAATGCCGAGATCCTTCTCTAAAGAAGGTGTTAGAGATGCGCGGGCGCAAGCAATTAAAGATATTATCTCTATTGAGCCAAGCCAAGTATCAGAAAGAGTTGTTAGAGGGCAATATGATGGGTATAAAGAGGAAAAAAATGTTGACTCTAATTCTTCTACAGAAACATTTGTTGCCATGAAGTTTTTTGTAAATTCCGAAAGATTTAAGAATGTGCCATTTTATCTGAGAGCTGGAAAATATATGCCGAAGGCTGAGACAACAATTTCTCTTGTTTTTCGCCAGACATGTCATATTCTCTTTAGAGAAATTGGTTGTCCTGAAGATGGAAATGTTTTGACAATTCGTATTCAACCAGATGAGGGAATTAGTCTTCGCATTATTGCCAAAACTCCAGGAAGTAAATTGACTCTGCAACCTGCTGAGATGCACTTTAATTACAAAGAGCAATTCGGGACTCAGGGTGCTGATGCATATGAAAAAGTGTTAACCGATATTATTGTTGGTGATCAAATGCTATTTAACCGGTCAGATGAATTAGAAGCGTCATGGGCATTTATAGAAAAAATTATGCAGGGTTGGGAAAAATCTAATACTCCTATTGCTTCATATTCTCCTGGGTCCGAGGGGCCTGAAGAAGCAAATACACTTATTGAGAAAGATGGGAAAAAGTGGATTGAATAAATCTTGTATTTTGTGTCAGGATCAAGTCAAGCAAGAGTAAGATCGTTTTAATATAATTTCTCTATGAGTGAATGGCGTTATCGAGTTGCAAATCGTGGTATTGGTTATGGTGACCTTACAGCAGATCAAGTGAGAGAAAGTGGTGGACTACGCAGTCTTGTAAAAGTGGGTTTAGATGGTGGCTCATTTGTTGGTCGCGTTGATTCAGTAACTGGTAATCTTGAGGTGAGATCCCCAAGGCAAGTCAGACAGCGCGATGCATCACTTCCTCATGTTGTTTAGTTGCTTGACAATTAACATTTTCTTTCATATTATCAATTTATGAATTCTCGAGTAGATATTTATAATAATTATTCCCCCAACAAAGCTTCCTAGTTTTGCTGGGAGAGTTTTGTTGTAATAAATTTACAGCCTCCCAGCCGGGAGGTTTTTTAGTGGCAAATAACAGAATATAAAAGAAAAAAGTCACAGTTGGATAGATGAAATCATCCAACGTGACCCCGCTAGATGCAAAGCTATCTAGCTGGGGAAAGGAGGTGAAAAACATGTCAAAGAAGACAACACAGGCAACGAGAAGGTTGATACAAGAATTACGTGATCTTCCCCAAGAAGATACATTAAGAAAAGAAACAGCAGAATATGTTGCGGGAATCTATCTTCACAGGAGCGAACGTAGCGGTGCAACAAATGGGAAGTACCAAAGAGAGGTAAGACGTCTTCTCGAAAAGCTACGGTAAGTTTTATGAGAAAGAGATGGATGCTAGCTATCTTTTTCTCAGTCTCTGACAAAAAAATATGAATTGTACAATTTGCAAAAAAATAAATAGGATTCCGGAAGGAAAATTGGTTATTCTTGCAACATTTGGTCAAGAATATCTTGCAAAAAAAGTTGCCGAAGATTTGGAGAAAGCTCATATTATTCCGAGTTGGTCTAAAGTTTTTTCTAAAGAAAGAATTAGTGAAAAAACAAACGGATCATTTATGGATAATCCAACATTTGTCGTTGAGTTACATGGTATACAAGATATTATTCAATTAGAAGCACTCTACATTGAAAGTATTTGTCGCAATAATAATGCGCTAACCTGCGATATTATTACAGCAAATAAATCATGTGAACAGGTATTGCAACAATTGCAGTAATATATATAATTATCTCTTATGAAACAAGAATATAACTATTCGTTATTAAAGAAAATTCTTGCAACAAAAGTGAATGGTGTTGCTGTTTGGAAAAAACGAGTGCGGCTTCAAACACAATTTCTGCATTTGCTGGAAGACGCATTGGATGCTGATCTCTCAACACAAAGTTTTGGATTTTATCCAGGACGTGTCTATTTTGCAACCTCGCTCACTGGCGACCCAGAATACACAAAAAAGATGAAACCTGTCTGGCATAAAATAAATTCTATGCTTAGAAAAATGAACTACGATGTCTATGCGCCATTTGACATATCTGATCCACACCAAAAAATTCCTGACAATCTTAATTCATATCAGATTCGTGATTTAGATCACATGAATGTATTAAAAGCAGAGGTAGGTCTTATGGATTTAAATAGGCCCTCTCATGGAGTTGGACAAGAAATAGAAATGAGTATGTTTGTCCCAACTATTGCATTTGCTCAGACTAGAGTTAGTCGTATGACAAAAGGAATGCCAGGAATGATGATATTCAATTATAAAAATGAGAAAGAGTTATTAAAACTCCTAAAAGAAATATTTATAAGAAAAGATTATAAAAAAGAACCATTCTATTTGACAAAATGTCCCAAGCATTTGGTTGTCAGTGTATGGAAAGGTAAAGAATGTCAGCAGTGCAAATTTCAAAAATATCTTCACGAAATCTAATTTTTTCCTCTTGTTTTAGCATCTAAAAATCTGTAGTGTATGTAGGTATGTTAATTGAGACAAACCATTCGGAATGTCTCTGCGCAATTTTAAATTTATGATGCTTGCATTCTTAGGTCTTGGAAAAATGGGAAGTCGAATGGTGACCAAGTTTGTTGAAGGTGGTCATTCTGTTACTGCATGGAATAGGAATTTTACTGTCGCACAAAATCTTCAAGAAGAATTAAGAAGTAAGAATCATGAATTAAGAATAGAAAAAGAAATCAAAGATGCTCTTTTATCTCTACCCAAACCTCGAATCATTTGGCTTATGTTACCAGCAGGTGATGTGACAGAATCTGTTTTGCGAGAAGTAGCAAAGTATATACAAAAAGGTGATGTTGTTATTGATGGCGCAAATTCTTTTTATAAAGATACAGAGAGAAGAAGCAAGGAGCTAGCTGCATTGGGCATAGAGTTTTTAGGAATTGGAGTCAGTGGGGGAATTTTGGCTCCTGTTAATGGATTTCCTCTTATGGTCGGCGGATCAGAAAAAGGATACACAACAATTATTCCATTACTGGATAGTCTTGCCAAGCCTCATGGAGGGCATGCATATTTTGGAAAAGGTGGAGTAGGGCACTTCGTAAAAATGGTCCACAATGGTGTTGAATATGGGCAAATGCAAGCGATTGGAGAAGGATTTGGAGTGCTCGATAAAGGGCCATATAAAATGGATCTAGAGAAAGTTGCCGACCTTTGGACAAAAGGGACAATTGTTTCGGGTTTTCTTATGGATAGAGCAAATGATGCGCTGAGTAAGGATAAAACATTAGATAAAACAGCTGGTTTTATTGAAGAAAATGGAGAAGCAAAGTGGACAATTGCGTTAGCGAAAAAACTTAAGTTGCCAATCCAGGTTATTGAAGACTCATTGAAATTCAGACAGGAATCACAAAAGAGTAAAAAAATTCAAAATTCCTTTGCGGCTAAAATGGTTGCAGCTCTCCGTCATGAATTTGGTGGACATAAAGTGAAGGAGAAATAATTAATTACCCCGTGGTGATCTACGCTGGGGTTGTCGTAATGCTTCAATAATAGGTTTCATGCCATGTTGTCTTTGCTTGTTTAAGTCAAATGTTATCGTTCCGTCTGGGTATGGGTATATGGTAAGTGAATGATTTCCTCGATTCAAATATCGTCGTAATGTTTCATGAGCTTCGCGGGGAGTGTATGCTCCTACGAATGACTCAACGCCTTCACTTGTACCAGGTTTAATAGATCCCATAGCGAAGGTATTATAGCAAATATTGACAGGAATAAAGAAACAAGATAAAATAAAGAAAAGCGTTGATTGGGTATCCCGCCCATTTCATCCTTCCGAAGCTTTAGCGAAGGAGGAGAGCTGACTACGATGAGTAGGTCCGGATTGTTTCGTTATCAACAATAACAAGGTAAGTTCAATTAGAATTTACAAAACAAGGTGGTACCACGATTCGGCAAGCTCACCGTAAACGAGCTGCACTCGTCCTTGTAAACAGAATTGTCTGTTTGCAGCGACGAGTTTTTTATTGGAAAAATCTGATACACTAAAACTATGAAATATTCAAAACTTTTTGGCAAAACAATGAAAGATACTCCAAAAGATGCGACACTTATCTCGCATAAATTGTTGTATCAAGCAGGCTATATTCGCGAATCCACAGCAGGAAGGTATTACATGCTTCCGTTGGGGATGCGTGTTCATGACAGAATAAAACAAATTATCAAAGAAGAGATGGATAAAGCTGGTGGACAAGAGATGATAACACCTGCACTTCATCCAAAAGCATTATGGAAAGAGACGAATCGTACGACATCTGTTGGTTTTGAGCTAATGTCTATTAAAGACAGAAACGATTTTGAATTTGTTTTAGGCGGCACTGCCGAAGAAATGCTTGTTGATGTAGTCAGAAAGTTTCATTTGTCTTACAAAGATTTACCAATTAATGTGTATCAATTTTCTACAAAATTCAGGGATGAAATGCGTGCGCGAGGAGGGTTACTTCGTCTTCGAGAATTTGTTATGAAAGATGCGTACTCATTCGACATAAATGAGGAAGAATTTAAAAAGGAATATAAAAACATGTGGCAAACATACGAACGAATTTACAAGCGATTGGGTCTTCGAACATTGGTTGTTGAGTCAGACAATGGATATATAGGAGGAGAATATTGTCATGAATTTGTTGTTGAGTCTGAAGCAGGAGAGTCTAAATTTTTTATGACAGAGGATGGAAGTTATGCAGCTCACGAAGAGGTTACTAAATTTCAGCGCGGTAATAAAAACCTCGAGGCGGCCGAAAAACCAATGGAAGCAGTTGATGCAGTTAGAGGTACTACTATGGAGGACGGCGTCAAATTGCACGGATTGCCTTTGTGGCAGCAGATGAAAGATTTTCTTGCAGTGGATGAGACAGGAAGATTTATTTTGGCAGTTGTTAGAGGAGATTTTGATGTGAATGAGGTAAAGCTTGCCCACACGGCAAAAGCATATCATTTGCGTCATGCCACAGCAGAAGAAGTTCATAAAATTGGTAGTGAGCCAGGTTTTATTTCACCAGTTGGTTTGAAAGAGAAAGCAAAAGCTCTTGGACAAGATGTGTTAATTATTGGTGATACATCTTTGCGAACAGTCAAGAATATGTACACAGGAGATAATGCGCTGCATAAAGATTTACTTAATGTAAATA
>CAYOZJ010000010.1:0-35196 GCA_964408485.1 uncultured Gammaproteobacteria bacterium | reverse complement strand
GCAAGAGGCGTCACCATCAACATTTCCCACATCGAATACGAAACAGCAAAGCGACATTATGCACACATCGATGCTCCAGGTCATGCAGATTACATCAAAAACATGATTACTGGCGCAGCACAAATGGATGGTGCTATTCTTGTTGTAAGTGCAGCAGATGGTCCAATGCCTCAAACACGAGAACACATTCTTCTTGCACGACAAGTTGGTGTTCCAGCAATTGTTGTTTACTTGAATAAATGTGATATGGTTCAGGATCCAGAGCTTCTTGACCTCGTTGAAATGGAAGTCCGAGAGCTCTTAACAAAATACCAATATCCAGGAAATGATGTACCTGTTGTCAGAGGTTCATCTTTGAAAGCTCTTGAAGGAGACCCAACATACGAAGCGAAGATTATGGAACTTATGGATGCAGTGGATAGTTACATTCCAGATCCAGTCCGAGCACTTGATAAGCCATTCCTTATGCCTGTTGAAGACGTTTTCTCTATTAAAGGTCGAGGAACAGTCGTTACTGGTAGAATTGAAAGAGGCGTTGTAAAAGTTAACGAAGCAGTTGAAGTCGTTGGAATGAAGCCAACAATGCAATCAGTTGTTACCGGAGTAGAAATGTTCCGCAAGCAACTTGAAGATGGACAAGCAGGAGATAATGTTGGACTTCTCCTAAGGGGTGTAGAAAAAGACGATGTAGAAAGAGGACAAGTTATTGCAAAACCAGGCTCTATTACTCCACACACACAATTTGAAGCAGAAGTATACGTTTTGGCAAAAGAAGAAGGCGGACGACACACACCATTCTTTAATGGATATAGACCACAATTTTATATCCGAACAACAGACGTTACTGGTAATGTAACTCTTAAAGCAGGTACAGAAATGGTTATGCCAGGAGATAACACAGTCATGACAGTAGAACTTATTGTGCCAGTTGCTATGGAAGAAGGAATGCGATTTGCTATCCGAGAAGGTGGAAAGACAGTTGGCGCAGGCGTAGTTACTAAAATCCTCAAATAATCTCTTCTTAAGATATGAATAAATTTGATTCAAGACATTCTTCTAATGGTGATTCTGGAACAGTTGATGCAGAACAATTATTGCGAGATGTTCAGGATGCTAGAAATTTAAATGATCGTGCACTCAGAAGCAACAACAGCCATAGTAGAGGTCTTGGTCAGGTTAGGCGTGGAACAGGGCAAATCTCTCGCCAAACAACGCATAACGGTAGGTAAAAAAACTTTAGTATAACTTCATTAACTGCCAGTAGGCGGTTTTTTTAATACCAAAAACATTGTAGACAAGCTTAATTAGCTTTGGTATAATACTATTCACAAGTTCTTTAAAAGACTATGCCTAAAGGAAGAATTCGAGTACGACTAAAATCATATGACGCACGTGTCATTGATTCTACCTGTCAACAAATCTTAGACACCGCCATTCGAACTGGCGCTAAGGTTGTCGGACCAATACCTCTTCCTACAGACAGATCAGTCTACGTCGTAAATAAAGCCCCTTTCATTGAAAAAAACCACAGAGACCATTTTGAGCTCAGAATTCACAAAAGACTTATTGATATTGTTAGTCCAACAGAAAAAACTATTGATTCCCTTACTCACTTAGAGCTCCCAGCAGGTGTGGATATTGAAATTAAAATGTAAACCGAGCGTAAAGGGTAAAGCGTCAAGCGTTAAGTATCTCCGAAAGGAGATTTTTTTATTGTTCGAGCGAAGTCGAGAACTGCTTTGTCTCTCTCGAAGAATAAAGTATAATCCTCATATAAATAGCTACTGCACATTCTATATTGTCAGACACGCACAACCAGAGGCTAATATTCATCATATTATTTCAGGTCAAACAAATCCTCATCTTTCTGAAGTCGGTAAAAATCAGTCCATTGAAAGAGGTAAAAGCTTGAAAGATATTAATTTTGATGCAGCTTTTTCGTCTGATTTATACAGAGCAAAAGAAACAGCAGAGCTTATTGTTGCCGAAAGAAAGCTAGCTTTAACTGCGACAAAAATTTTACGAGAGCGAAATTATGGAGCTGTTGAAGGTAAGTCTTTCGACCAGTTAGGCAAAGAGCTTCAAAAACGTATGAATGTCTATAATGCAATGGAGTATAAAGATAGGCATTCAGTTAAATTTGTGCCTGATATGGAGTCAGATGAAGAAGTTGTAGGTAGATTTATCACATTTCTTAGAGAAACTGCCTTGGCTTACCCTGGAAAAACCGTTCTTGTGGTTACGCATGGGAATATGATGAGAACTCTCCTGGCTCACTTAGGTTTTGGAAGTATTCAAGAATTATCTCATGGTGCGGCAAAAAATACTGGCTATTATGTGCTTAAATCCGATGGGGTGGAGTTTGAGATAGTCAAAACTGTTGGAATAGAGAAAAAACAGGTTTAAAATGTCATTCCTGCGAAGGCAGGAATCTAGTTCTGGATCCCGGATCAAGTCCGGGATGACAGGTTCAATCCCTGCCTATTGCGTGCCCCAACCCTTTCTGGTACAATACTTATGTTTCGTCAACATGATTCGACTTAAGAAAACGGATCGACTATAAAAGCAGCCTCAGTTACCCTCAAGTTGTAGAGTGGCCTGAGCGCCACTTTTTTGTTGGCAAAAAGGGTGAAGTTCAATAAATGGGTAAATAAACCTCACCTCAATCCTCTCCTAAAAGGAGATGAAGGTTAAAAGGTTAAGAATTATATGTTAGCAGTAATTGGTAAAAAATTAGCTCAAACACAAAAATTCCTGGAAGATGGGACTAGAATCCCTGTTACTATCGTGGCAACTCCTGGAAATAGTGTTATGACACACAAAACCCAGGATAAAAATGGCTACTGGGCTATTCAACTTGGATTTGGAGAAAGAAAGAATGCCAACAAGCCACAACTCGGACAAGCAGCAAAGGCGCAATTAAAAAAGGCGCCTCTTTTTATGCACGAGGCCAAAATGACCGATAAGGAAGCAGAAAGTCTTCCAGAAGTAGGTTCTGTGGTAGATGCTGCAACAGTTTTGGAAGCTGGGGATATGGTTGATGTAAAGGGTTTTTCTAAAGGAAAAGGATTTGCTGGAGGCGTAAAGCGATACCACTTTCGAGGTGGACCTAAGACACACGGTCAATCAGATAGACACCGAGCACCAGGCTCTATTGGTTCTGGTACCACTCCAGGAAGAGTCTATAAAGGCAAAAGAATGGCTGGAAAAATGGGAAATGAGAATGTTACTCTTAAGAATTTGGAAGTCGTAGAGGTTGGAAAAGATTTTGTGTGGGTAAAAGGTGTTGTCCCAGGTGTTATTGGCGCAGTTGTTGTTATTAAGCCAACAGGAAAAAAGAATAAGAAATTTGTCGCAGTCTTAAAGCCAGAAGACACAAGTTCCAAGAAACAAGAAACAAACGAGGAAAAAGTAGTAGAAGAGGCTCCAGTGGTAGAAGTTTCAAATGAAGAAGTTAAGGTGGAGATTCCAGTTGAAGAGACAAAGGAAGAAGTAAAAGAAGCCGAGTCAAACTCGGTTCAAGAAGAAAATAAGGCAGAAACGTCAGACGGTTCTAAACAAGAAAAGAAAGAGGAGGAAGTAAAATAATGCCAACAAAAAAGCGTCAAGCCTCAAGCGTAAAGCGTAAAGTAGAAAAAGAACCAAAAACAGTGAAAAAAGAAGCTGTAAAGAAAACTGTGGTTAAGAAGCAAACAGCAGTCAGACTACAGTCTACAGCAGTAGTCGGTAGTCAGAAAGCAGAAAGCAAAAATCTTTCTGTTACACTTTTTGACATTGCAGGTAAATCAAAAGGTACAGTAAAACTTCCTGAGGACGTATTTGGTGGAAAAATAAATAAAGTACTTATGGCGCAAGCTGTACGAGTATATTTAGCAAATCAGCGAATGGGAGCATCCGTTACGAAGACACGAGGACAAGTAGATGGATCAACAAGAAAAATTTATCGACAAAAAGGAACAGGAAGGGCTAGACACGGTGGTATACGAGCACCAATCTTTGTTGGTGGAGGTACAGCACATGGACCAAAACTCAGAGATTACTCATTGGATATGCCCGTTAAAATGAGAAAAGCAGCAGTTGTATCTGCGCTTTCTGCAATGGCGAAAGACGGAAATGTTATGGTTGTTGCGGGTTTTACTGAACTTGCAAAGACAAAAGCAGCAGCAGCAGCATTAGTAGCTATGGGATTACAAAAGAGAAAAGCATTGGTTGTTATGCCAGAGCATATGAACAGCGTATTTAGAGCTGTGAGAAATATTGATAGAGTTGGTGTTATTAGATCATCTGCTCTTAATACTTATGAGGTATTGAATGCAGGAGTAGTTGTTGTTATGCAGGAAGCATTGGTAGTACTCGAAAAACAATTTAAAAAGGAGAATAAATAAATGCACAACATACTAACGAGACCTGTTTTTACAGAGAAATCAATGAAAGATGCGGAAGACGGAAGATTTACTTTTGTCGTAGCGCTTACTGCAACGAAAGATGATGTAAAAAAAGCAGTAGAGGAAAAATATAAAGTTACTGTTGTTGATATTGCAACAGCAATTGTTAAAGGAAAAGGAAAACGAGTTGGCAAGAAGCGAACAGAGAAATTATTGGGAAAATACAAAAAAGCAGTTGTCGTTGTTACAAAAGGACAAAAGATTGACGAATTTGAATTAGGAGAAAAGAAAAAATAATTTTATGAAACTTAAAAATATATTAAAGAAAAATTCAGGAAGAAATAATTCAGGGAAAGTCACGGTAAGGCATCAAGGTGGACGAGAAAAGAGATTTTTGCGAACAATTGACTTTAAAAGAGAAAAACTTTTGAGTGCGAAAGTTATTGCAGTAGAATATGATCCGAATAGAACTTGTGAGATAGCTCTGGTACAATACACAGACGGAGAAAAACGATACATTCTTTGTCCTGAAGGATTAAAAGTTGGAGACAGCGTTATAGCAGGAAGAAACGTTGAGATAAAAGTTGGTAATGCTATGCCCTTGTCTGATATTCCAGTTGGAACATTTGTCCATAATATAGAATTAACACCAGGAAAAGGCGGACAATTGGCAAAATCTGCAGGAACACAAGCATCACTTGCAGCAAAAGAAGGTACATATGCGCATCTTCGCATGCCAAGTGGTGAGACAAGAAAAGTACCAGTTGCAGGAATGGCAACAGTTGGCCAGGTAGGACAAGTAAACCATAAAAATGAAGTCATTGGTAAAGCAGGAAGAGCAAGACACATGGGTATTAGGCCAACAGTCAGAGGAGTTGCTCAGAATCCTCGTTCTCACCCTCATGGAGGAGGAGAAGGAAGATCTGGAATTGGACTTAAGCGTCCAAAGACGTATGCAGGACGTGTCGCAGTAGGAAATACCAGAACACCAAAGAAGTATTCAAATAAATACATCTTGCAAAGAAGAAAGAATAAAAGAGGTCAATAATTATGAGTAGAAGTGCAAAAAAAGGACCATACGTAGATAAACGAGTACTTTCAAAAGTACAAAAACAAAAAGAAACAGGAGACAGAAGTGTTATTAAGACATGGATTCGTGCTTGCCAAATTGCACCAGAATTCGTGGGACATACATTCGGAGTTCATAATGGACGAATTTTTGTCAATGTGTATGTTGTTGAGAGTATGGTAGGTCATAGACTTGGAGAATTTTCACCTACCCGAACATTCAGATCTCATGGACGAGTTGTGGCACGAGAAATAAGTAAGACATAAAATTATGCAAGCACAAGCACGAACAACAGGAGTAAGAATTAGTACACGAAAAGTGAGGCTTGTTGCCGATGCAATCCGAAATATGTCGGTTGCAAAAGCATTGCAGCTTTTGGAGACAACACAAAAGCGAGGCAGCGGTGTTTTGGTCAAAGTTCTTAAGAGCGCTGTAGCAAATGCAGTACAAAAAGGTGCAGATGAGGCAGCTCTTATTATTGTCAGAATAGAAGTAGATGGTGGGCCAACACTTCGAAGAATGCATATTGGGTCCAGATCGCATGTGCGAATGTATACGAAACGAAGTAGTCACATCAGAATTGTTGTTGATGATATGAAATCAACAAAAGGGACAAGTATATCTACTGTAGTAAAGAGTGATAAAAAAGCAAAAAAGCCAGTAAAGGAAGAAAAGAAGGAGGAGACAAAATAAATGGGACAAAAAATTAATCCAAAGATTTTACGACTCGGCACAATATACAACTGGGAATCCAGATGGTTTAATGAGCGAAATTATAAAGGTACGCTTATGGAGGATTACAAAGTGCGAAAAGCGCTTATGGAAAAGCTTAAATTTGCAGGAGTTGCATCTATTGAAATTGAAAGGTCTATTAATAGTGTTAAGTTAATTATTAATGTGAGTAAGCCGGGTATGGTTATTGGGCGAGCAGGGACAGGTCTTGAGGATTTAAAAAAATATGTTGCCCAGCTTTTTAAATCCTTTGATAAGGCAAGTAAGAGTGTGCCACGAGTTGATCTGCGAGTTGAAGGTATTAAAGAACCCAACTTGAATTCATTCCTTGTAGCAAAGAATATTGCAGAGATGCTTCAGAAGCGTCTCCCATTCAAGAGAGTTTTAAATAGTAACTCAGAACGCGTTATGGGAGCAGGCGCAAAAGGAGTTAGGATTGTTTTGTCAGGAAGAATTAATGGATCAGAAATTGGACGACGAGAAAAGATTCAGGTTGGTAAGGTACCATTGTCAACAATTAGAGAAGATATTGAATATGCAAGTTACCCGTCATTAACAAAGAAGGGGTACATAGGGGTTAAGGTTTGGATAAATAAACCAGAAGGAGGTATTAATTCCTAATTAACCTAATTGATCTAATTAACCTAAAAATAAAGTACAAAATTTTTAGAAATTAGAAATTAGAAATTAGAAATTTTCAGGATATGTTAGTACCAAGAAGAGTAAAATTTAGAAAACAAATGCGAGGAACCAGAACAGGCGTTGCATCTCGTGGCAACAAGTTATCGAATGGAGAATTTGGTATTCAAAGCTTGGAAGCAGCATGGGTATCTGCAAGGCAAATTGAGGCAGCACGTAGAGCTATCACTCATTATATTGCTAGAGGCGGAAAAGTATGGATTAAGATTTTTCCAGATAAACCAATCAGTAAGAAACCCCCTGAGGTAAGAATGGGATCTGGAAAAGGCGATATTCATGAATATGTTGCTGTTGTAAAACCAGGACGAGTGCTTTTTGAAATGGGAGGCGTTACAAAGCAGGTAGCAACAGAAGCCTTACGACTCGCAGCATATAAATTACCGGTAAAAACAAAGTTTATTGAGAAGGGAAATTAATATGACAAAAGTAAAAAAAGAAACAAAACCAACAAGTACACAAGATATGCAACAGGCAGTAGGAGACATGCGAGCAGAAATTGTTAATTTGACTATGCAATTTTCAAAAGGACAATTAAAGCATACGACACAGATTCGTACAAAAAAAGATGAGTTGGCAAGACTTTTGACAAAAATATCTATGGAACGATTTGTAAAATCAGTAGAATCTGACAAGAAGGAGGAAGCAAAATAATGGCTAAAAAAACAGTAGTTGGTATTATTATTGGGACAAAAATGACTGGGAGTGTTGTTGTAGAAGTTACTCGAAAAACACCACACCCATTATATAAAAAGCTTATTACCGTAAGTAAGAAATACATAGCAGATAGTCGGGGAATGGACCTGCAGGTTGGTCAAACAGTAACCCTTGTTGAAACGCGAAAAATGGCAGGAAATAAGCACTTTAAGGTAGTCGATTCGGCAAGCTCACGACAAGAAGGGAACGAAAAATAATATGATACAACATAGAAGTTTACTTAAGTCAGCAGATAACTCTGGAGCAAAGCTCCTTCGCGTTATTCATATTTTTGGCGGATCTAAGAGAAAATTTGGTTATATTGGTGACATATTAAATTGTGTTGTCATGCAGGCATCTCCAACAGGTCAAGTTAAGGATAGTGAGATTGTAAAAGTTGTTTTGGTAAGAGCGAGAAAAGAAACAAAAAGAAAAGATGGATCGTATGTACGATTCTCTGACAACGCAGGAGTTGTGTTATTAGATGCAAAATCAAAAGACCCTAAGGGTACTCGTATCTTTGGACCAATAGCACGAGAAGTACGAGATGCAGGATTTAGCAAAATTGCCAGTATGGCTGTGGAGGTTGTGTAATATGAAATTAATTAAAGGAGACGAAGTTAAAGTAGTTGCAGGAAAAGATAAAGGCAAAACAGGAAAAGTTGAAAAATCTTTTGCAAAAGAAGCAAAGGTATTGGTGGCTGGTGTGAATGAATACAAAAGACATCAAAAAGGTGGAATGGGAAATACCAAATCAGAGGTAATCACCATAACTAAACCATTGCCAGTTGCAAATGTGCAGCTTATTTGTCCAAAGTGCAAAAAGTTGACACGCGTTGGATATAAAATGGAAAAAGGCGTAAAAGTGCGAATTTGTCGAAAATGCGGAAAGGAGCTCTAGATTATTGATGATTTATCATTGACCATTGATGAAAAAAAGGTTCAATAATAAATAGTAAATAATAAATGGTAAATAATTTATGACATATATACAAGATAAATATACAAAAGAGGTAGTACAGCAGTTAGAAAAGGAATTAAAAATTTCTAATGTTATGGCTGTACCAAAACTTACAAAAATTGTCATTAATATGGGTGTTAAGAATGCCGTTGCAGACAAAAAGAATATGGAAATTGCAACACAAGTTATGGAGTTGGTGACAGGACAAAAACCTAAAGTAACTAAAGCAAAACAATCTATCTCTAGCTTTAAGCTTAGAGAAGGTGATAAAATAGGCCTGGTTGTTACGCTTCGGGGAAATCGCATGTATGATTTCTACGGCAAACTAGTAGATATTGTTTTGCCACGATTGAAAGACTTCCGAGGGGTTGGAAAGAATAGTTTTGATGGCAGGGGAAATTATACCCTTGGTATTTCAGAATATTCTGTTTTCCCAGAGATAGATCCAGGTAAGATTGATAGAATTCAAGGTTTGCAAATAACTATTGTAACAACAGCAAAACAAAAGGAAGGAGCAGAGGCGCTTTTAAGGGCATTAGGGATGCCTTTTGCAAAATAATATATGGCACGAACAGGAGATATAGTTAAATTTTTACATAAGCAGAAATTTGATGTGCGGGCACGCAACAGATGTCAAATCTGCGGAAGAGCAAGATCGTACATGAGACGATTTGGTCTTTGCCGTATGTGTTTTAGAGAATTAGCACAGAAAGGAGAATTACCAGGCGTTTTGAAGGCAACTTGGTAGTTAGTGTATGACTTATTTAGTATCTGACTTTATTATTCGATTAAAAAATGCAGCACTCGCACGGCGACGAGAAGCTGTTTTGCCATATTCAAAATTAAATAAAGCAATTGGGCAAGTGTTGGTAAAGCAAGGAATTCTTGGCTCAATAAAAGAAGAAAGCAAAGAAGGAAAGAAAAGTCTTTTTGCAACAATTAATTTCGAAAAAAGACTCGCTGTCTTTACCGATGTAACCGTAATTTCAAAGCCGTCTCTTCGAGTTTATGCAGGAGCAGCAGAAAAAACAAAGCTCGTTGGAAGAGGACTTGGAGTAACTGTGGTTTCAACAAATCAAGGCGTTATGACAGGAAGAGAAGCAGTAAAGAAAGGGGTTGGAGGAGAAGTCCTCTTTAAGATTTGGTAATATGAGTAAAATTGGAAAACTACCAGTACTAGTTCCAGATGGAGTGAGTGTAGTAATTGCAGATGGCAAGGTAACAGTTACAGGACCTAAAGGAAACTTGAGCTTTGATTTGCCAGAAGGTATTACTGTTGAACAAGTAGAAAATAAGTTACAGGTAAAGCAGGTAGAGGCAACACGAGAAGAAACACGAAATATGTACGGATTGACTCGGGCGATGCTTGCCAATATGGTAACTGGAGTTTCTAAGGGCGTTGAGAAAAAACTAGAATTGACAGGAGTTGGATATAGAGCACAAGCAGCAGGATCTGATTTGACATTAAATGTTGGATTCTCTCATCCGGTAAAGATTCAGGGTGGACAAGGAATTACTTTTACCGTTGCGGAAAACGTTATTACCATAAGTGGTATCGATAAGGCAATGGTAGGACTTATTGCGTCCCGTGTTAGAGCAGTCAGACCACCAGAGCCATACAAAGGAAAAGGTATCAAATATGTTGGTGAGTATATCCGAAAGAAAGCAGGAAAAGCAGCAAAAGCAGTAGGAGCAAAATAATATGAAACTCGTGGATAGAAAAACACAAAATCAGAAAAGAACTCGAGGAAAGTTGCATGGAACAAAAGATATGCCACGACTTTCTGTACATCGAAGTGGTAAGCATATGTATGCGCAGCTTATTGACGACGAGAAGCACGTAACTCTTTTAGGAGTTACTGAAAAAGAGTTGGAAAAAGCAGCAGGAACAAAAACAGAAAAAGCAAAAGCATTAGGAAATGTCATGGCAAAGAAAGCAATTGCAGGAAAAGTAAAAAAGGTTGTTTTTGATAGAGGGTCATATCGATATCATGGTCGAGTACGAGCATTTGCAGAAGGTGCTAGAGAGGGAGGCTTGCAGTTTTAAGTATGGCATTTGATAGAAATCAGCAAAATAGACAGCAACGATTTAACCAGCCACAGTCTGACATGGTTGAAGATGTTGTGCTTATCAATAGAATTTCCAAAAAAACACAAGGTGGAAATAAAGTGAGTTTTGCAGCACTTGTTGTTGTGGGTGATAAAAAAGGTAAAGTAGGCGCAGGTCATGGAAAAGCAGCAGACGTTGCAGCAGCAATTAGAAAAGCAGTAGCAGCAGCACGAAAACACATGATTACTGTTCCAACGGTTAACGGGACTATCCCTTTCAATGTTACAGTTAAATTAGGCGCAGCACGGGTTATGCTTAAGCCTGCACCAAAGGGTAGTGGTATTATTGCCGGTGGATCTGTAAGAAGTGTCGTAGCAGCAGCAGGAATTCAAAATATTTCATCGAAAGTACTAGGAAGTGGCAATAAGGCAAGTAATGTGTATGCAGCTCTTGCAGCATTAGAAGAAGTAGGCGCAATGTATACACGAGTAAATAAAGGTGTTGCCCCAAAAGCTTTGCCTAGTGAAGGAGAAAAAGATGTTAAATAATTTACCAAAAATTAAAACCAAAGAAAAAAGACGATTAGGTCTTGGGCATGGATCCGGAAGAAGTAAAACATCCGGTCGCGGTACAAAAGGACAGAAATCCAGACGAAAGGTTTCTCTTTCTTTTGAAGGTGGTGCATTACCACTTATTAAAAGAATGCCGTTTCTTAGAGGAAAAAATCGTAATAATCCGTTTACAAAAAATCCTGTTATACTCAATATAGAGGACTTAACATCTTTTTCTAAAGGTGCTGTTGTTGATATTAAATCACTCGTTGCAGCAAAATTAGTAAAAGAAAACGAAGTAAAGAAAAATGGTGTAAAAGTCTTGGGAGATGGGGAATTGACGATTGCCCTTACCGTCAAAGTTCCTGTTTCTGCACCAGCAAAGGCAAAAATAGAAAAAGCAGGGGGCAAAGTAGAATAATTTCTAATTTCCTGTGTTTTAATTCTAAAAGATTGGAATACTAGTTAAATTAGAGAAAAACGTAAGTCATGAACTCAATTTTTTCTCTGTTTACGAAAGCCCTAAAAACTCCTGATATCCGTGGAAAGATTATCTTTACAGCAGTTATCTTTATTGTTTTTCGTTTTTTTGCTCACATTCCAGTGAGTGGCGTTAATACCGCAGCGCTTCATTCGTTATTTTCCCAAAATCAATTTTTAGGACTTCTCGATATTTTTTCCGGTGGAACCTTAGCAAATTTCTCTATTATGGCGTTGGGACTTAATCCGTACATCAATGCCTCAATTATTTTGCAACTCTTGACTATGGTTTTTCCAAGCTTAGAGGCACTTTCCAAAGAAGGAGAGCAAGGACGACAAAAAATCAATCAATATACAAGGCTTCTAACAATTCCTTTAGCAGCTCTTCAAGCATTTGGGATGTTTTCTTTGCTTCGGTCTCAGGGAATTGTTGGGAATTTTACTCCAATTCAAATTGCTGCGCTTATTGTTACCATGACAGCAGGGACAATGCTTCTTGTATGGTTTGGTGAGCAGATTACAGAGAAAGGTGTAGGAAATGGTATTTCACTTCTTATTTTTGCTGGAATTATTGGAAGACTTCCTATTGCCTTTACTCAAACGGTTACGACAACCAATGCAGAAAGTTTTACTAATTTAATTCTTTTTGCCGCGCTTGGACTTATTGTTGTTGCAGCTATTGTTATTACCAACGAAGCAACCAGGCAAATCCCTATTTTTTATGCAAAGCAGGTGCGGGGCAATAAGGTGTACGGTGGACAATCTACTCATTTGCCGCTTCGCCTCAATCAAGCAGGCGTGATTCCAATTATCTTTGCTGTTTCTTTAGTTTTGCTCCCCTCTCTTGTTGGCAATTTTCTTGCTGCTTCAAAAAATCCTGCATTTGTTGGCCTTGCACAAAATATGAATGTTTGGTTTAACCCTGCAGGGTGGTTGTATAACGTATTGTATTTTGTGTTGGTTGTTGGGTTTACCTATTTTTACACAGCTGTTATTTTTAATCCGACAAAAATTGCTGAAGATATCCAAAAATATGGGGGATTCATTCCGGGAATTAGGCCAGGAAAGCCTACGAGTACGTATCTTAATTATGTTCTGACGCGCATTACTCTTGCTGGGGCACTCTTCCTGGGCATTATTGCCATTTTCCCAACAGTTGCCCGTGCCTTTACCAATATCCAAACAATTCTTCTGGGAGGCACTGGTATTTTGATCGTGGTTAGTGTAGTATTAGAGACTGTTAAAGCAATCGAAGCACAGCTTGTCATGCGTAATTACGAGCGGTTTGTTCAAAATTGACAGTGTTAAACTGTCATCCTGAGCGTGTGCGACGGTTCGGCGAACCTAGTCCCGAGTCGGGAAAGGATTCTATCATTTATATGAAACTTATTCTTATTGGCATTCAAGGCGCAGGTAAATCAACACAAGGCAATATTCTCTCTAAGGAGTTACATATTCCGTACCTTTCCACAGGACATATTTTCCGAACCATGGCTCAAGAGAAAACCCCAATGGGGCGCTATATTAAGGAAGTTATGAATGCAGGTTTTCTTATTCCCGATGAGAAAACACTCGAGATTGTTAGCGAATATCTTTCCCGCCCAGAGTATGAAAAAGGATATATTATGGACGGATTCCCACGTACCGTCGGTCAAGCAAAAGCATTCGAGAATGGTACCGATGCAGTTATCTACCTTCATGTGCCTGATAAAGAAGCATTGTGGAGACTTTCTTTTAGAGATTCAGGGGATAGGCAAGATGAGACACTTCTTGCAATAAGAAAGCGCATAGAGCTTTTTCATAAATTTACTGAGCCTGTTTTGGAGTTTTACCGCAAAAAAGGAATGTTACTGGAAATAGACGGAGAGAAATCAATTGAAGATATTTCCAAAGAGATTCTTGCCTATCTTAAATCACATGTCAAAGAACAATAATTCAGACTTTGAAAATAATTCTTCTTTATGAGCCAAAAATTAAACGCAATTGCAATTGATGGGCCTGTTGCAGCAGGAAAAGGCACCATCGCTGCTCTCCTGAGTACTAAGATTCATGGGTTTCATCTCAATACGGGTGCTATGTATCGTTGTCTGGCTCTTTACTGCATTGAGCACAGTGTGAATACCCAAAACAAGCAAGCAGTTATTGATGCACTTTCCCAAACCTCGTTTGATCTGGATAATGTTAGCGTTAAGCTTAATGGTGTTGATGTGACTGATCGTATTCGAAAGCATGATGTGAATCAGCTTGTTCCAAAAGTTGCCGCTATAGCAGAGGTCAGAGCAGAAATGGTAAAAAGGCAAAGAGAAATAGGCCTCAAAATGATTGAAAAAGGATTTGTCGTTCTTATAGACGCTCGTGATGCAGCAACAAAAATTTTCCCTGATGCAAAGCTTAAACTTTTTTTGACTGCGAGGCCTGAAGTGCGTGCCCAAAGGCGATTTGAACAAATGGGAGGTAAGAATAATCACACAATTACCTTTGATCAGATTCTTGCTGATACGACTGATAGGGATTATAAAGATACTCATCGATCAGCGTCTCCTTTAGTATCTAACCCAAAAGAGTATGGATATGTGGTGCTTGATAACTCTGATATGACAGAAGAAGAAACAGTTGCAGAAGTTATGCAAGAATGGGAAAAAATCGCATGAAAATTCACCTAAAAACTCCAGAAGAAATCGAGATCATGAAAAAAGGTGGGGAAATCCTTTCCGATACCATGTGGGAAGTCTTAAAGCATGCCAAACCAGGTGTTTCTGAGCTTGAGCTAGATGCTTTGGCTGAAAAACTTATTAAAAAAATGGGCGGGGAGCCTGGGTTTAAAAAGGTTAAAGGGTATCATCACGCTATTTGTGCCTCAACCAATGATGTTATTGTTCATGGTATTCCTCGCCCTTACAGATTAAAGGAAGGCGATGTGTTGGGTATTGATTGCGGGGTATTTTATGGCGGACTGCATACAGATATGTCAGAAAGTGTTGTTGTTGGCGGTATGAGCAAAGCCTCAAAAAAAGTTCAGGAATTTCTAAAAACAGGCAAAAGGGCTTTGGAGGCCGCGATAGAACAGGTTAGGCCCGGTAATCATATTGGAGATATTTCTCAAGCAATTCAGCAGATTGTGGAAAAAGAAGGGGGATACGGAGTTACTCGCGAGCTTATAGGGCACGGTGTGGGAAAAGGACTTCATGAGGATCCACCTGTTCCAGGATATTTGACTAGGCGAATTGAAAAAACACCACTGCTTGTCCCGGGTATGGTTATTGCCGTTGAGGTAATTTACAACATGGGAAGTAGGGATATTGCCTTTGCAGGCACGGATGAGTGGACTATTAAGACACGGGATGGGAGCATTTCAGGGCTCTTTGAAAGGACAATTGCCATTACCAAAACGGGTCATGAAATCTTAACTCCCTAAAATTAAGAATTGACAAATACCCTATTATAGGATATAATCCTACCATGAGTTTTGATCAAGAAATATCTCGATCTCCAAGAGGTTCTGCAAGAAATCCTATCTCAAGGGATGACATTCACCCGTCAAGGGAAGGATGGGAAGAAGCATTAATGAGAAAATGGGCAGAGGCAGCAGTTCCTTTGGAAGGAACAGCATATCTTCGCGATTGGGGAGAGGTTGGGGAATATAGATTGAATCTTTCTGTAAGAGGAGATAATCCTCAAGACACAATTGCTTTTAGTAGATATGTTAGAAGTGATACTGGTACTGCAGCGAATGATATAGACCTGATTGCAAGTACTTACAGCAGGGCTTTTCCTGGCAGACGCGTAAAAGTACTTCCTCCTCGATTAGAAAGAAAATAATATTGTTTTTTGATCTTCTTAAGTTTATTTGAATAAAGCAGAAATTCCTATTTGCAAGAAATTCATTGCTAGCTTGCGTATCCGAAGCTGGTTTGCTATAATTATACACAGTCCAAAAATGGCACACCAAGGGTCTTACGAGGTGGAAGGGATAGTTAAAGAATCCCTTCCTAATACGTTGTTTCGGGTAGAGCTCTCTGACGGTACGGTAGTTCTCTGTCATTTGGCCGGGAAAATGCGTCTTAATTTTGTCCGTATTTTACCAGGAGATAGAGTAAAAGTAGAAATGACTGAATACGACAAGACCAAAGGACGAATTGTCTACAGAGGTCGTTAGTTTTGAAAATATATGAAAGTACAAGCAAGTGTCAAACCAAGATGCGCAAAATGCAAAGTAATCAAAAGAAAAGGAGTGCTTCGTGTGGTCTGTGAGAATCCACGACACAAGCAAAGACAAGGCTAATTATGAGAGTTTCAGGTATTACCCTTCCAGACAATAAGCGAGTAGATATCTCTTTAACATACCTTTATGGTATTGGACGAGGTAACGTAAGGGCCATTTTACAGAAAGCAAAAGTAGATCCTTCAAAACGCATGAAGGATCTTTCTGAAGAAGAGCAAAAAGTAATTGCTAAAATCCTGGAGGAGTACAAATTAGAAGGAGATCTTCGAGCAGAAGTAACGGGAAATATTAAAAGACTTAAAGAAATAGGCAGTTATAAAGGGACCAGACATACGAAAGGTCTTCCAGCAAGGGGACAGCGTACTCGAAGCAATGCTCGCACAAAAAGAGGTAAGAGAATGACTATTGGTGCTATTAAGAAAGAAATAGCAACGAAGATGGAAGCAGGAAAAACAGCACCAGCACCAGCAGCAAAGAAATAACCTATGGTAGAAGAAAAAGTAAAAACAAGTAAAAAGAAAAAAGTTAGCGCAGCAGTTGGTAATACCGGAAAGGTATTTATTTCTGCAACATTCAATAACACCTTAGTTACTGTTACTAACGATCGTGGTGAGACAGTTGCATGGAGTTCGTCAGGAAGTAAGGGATTTAAAGGAGCTAGAAAATCTACTCCATATGCAGCATCTCTTGCAGTAGAAGATGCATGTAAGAAAGCTTTTGAAAAAGGTCTCAGACAAGTAGAGGTCTTTATAAAAGGTCCAGGATCAGGACGAGACAGTGCGCTGAGAGCTATTAAAAGTGCAGGACTGTCTATGCTCCTTATTGCAGATTTAACACCAACACCGCATAATGGACCGCGGGCAAAGAAAAAGCGAAGAGTCTAATATACTATGGCACGATATACTGGATCAAAACACAAATTAGCAAGACGAGAAGGAATCAATATTATTGATAAGGTTTTTGGTAATCAAGCAGCAGCACTTCAACGAAGACTTAATATGAAGCCAGGACAGCACGGTGCAAAGCGAGCGCGAAAGCTTTCCGAATTCGGTCAGCAACTTCGAGAAAAACAGCGAGCAAAAAATATGTATGGTGTTTTAGAGAAGCAATTTAGTAATTTGGTTAAAGATGTGCAAAAAATGAAAGGCGATACATCCGAGGCTATTGTTTCTACACTCGAGAGACGACTTGATAATATTGTGTACCGTTTGGGATTTGCTAAGTCCAGATTTATGGCACGACAATTTGTGTCTCACGGTCATGTATTGGTAAATGGTAAGAAACTCACTATTCCGTCATATACAGTCAGGGAAGGTGACGTTGTTGAATTAGGGGCAAAAATCCAAAAGAATCCAGATGTTGTTTTGCTTCTTGCAGAGGACAAGGTAATTTTACCATTTTTAGAGCGAAAAGCTTCAGTTGGCAAGCTTTCTAGGTTCCCAAAGAAGGAAGATGTAGAGGTACCTTTTGACGTACAGATGATCATTGAGTACTATTCACGGTAAATATATTCCCAGTTGCAGAGATTTTCTGAAGCTGGTATAATACAAAATACGTTAATAAAGATTTATGATGCAGCCTAATTTTAAAGTTAAAGAGGACTCACGAGAAGCAACTTTTGCTGAGTTCTTTATGGAGCCACTTGAGCCTGGCTATGGATACACACTTGGTCATGCACTTCGACGAGTTCTTCTTTCTTCAATCCCAGGTATTGCAGTAACTTCAGTTACGATTTCAGGAGTTAAGCACAAATTCTCTACAGTACTTGGTCTTAAAGAAACAGTTGTTGATTTACTCCTTAATCTTAAAGGAGTAAGTTTTGTTATGGCACCAAATAAAGATAAAGCAACAGTTACGCTTTCTGTTAAAGGAACAAAAGAAGTAACAGCAGCAGCAATTGCAGAAACAGATGGCGTAGAGGTAGTAAATAAGGATTGTTACTTAGGATCTTTGTCAGGTGAAAAGTCTAAATTAGAAATGGAAATTACCATTGAGCGTGGATATGGTTATTCACTCGCTGAAGAAAGATCTTCCGATGAAATTGGTGTTATTTTAACTGACGCAGTCTTTACACCAGTTAAAAGAGTTAACTATACAGTAGAAGCAACCCGCGTAGGCCGAAAGACTAATATGGATAAATTAGTCCTTCAAGTTTGGACAAATGGATCAGTAACACCAAAAGATGCAGTTGAAGAATCTGCAAAAGTTTTATCTAACTACTTTAGACAAGTATACGAGCCAACAGCAGGTGAAGCATCTGAGTCAGCATCTCCATTAGCAGGATCGGTTTCTGAAGATTTGCTTAAGTTAACTGTTGATGAGCTAGATTTACCAACACGAATTTATAATAGTCTTCGCAATGGAGGAATTGAAACAATTGGAGATTTACTCACAGCTCCACGAAAAGATCTTATTTCAATGAGAAATATGGGTGCAAAGTCAATTGCAATTATTGAAGAAAAACTCGGTGAAAAAGGTATTTCACTGAATGCATAAGATTGGGGACACCCAGCATGGAGCGACCAGCTCGCATAGAAAACTAAGGTTGCGGGTGGGCGCTTTTTTTTGAACTATGATTCTACGACAGGCTCAGAATCATAAAAATAGTAAATAGTGAGCAAGACATAACTATGAGAAAGAAAGTATTTGGACGAAAACTTAAACGGGATGCAAATGAGCGAAAGGCCTTATTAAAAGGTCTTATGACTGATTTGGTTATGAAAGAACGAATTCAGACAACAGAAGAAAAAGCAAAAGCAATTCGATCTGGTGTTGAAAAATTAATAACTAAAGCAAAAACTCGAACCAATGCAGCGGTTCTTTTGCAGCAATACCTTACGTTAGAAGCAGTCGAGAAAGTAATGAATGATTTGTCCAAGCGGTTTGCAACACGTCCTGGTGGATATGTACGAATTGTTAAATTAGGTAAGCGATTTGGCGATAATGCAAGTATGGCAGTTATTGAATGGGTTGAGAAAACAAGTGCACGAGTAGTTTCAGAATCAAGAAGTAAGAAGCAAGAAGTAAGTAAAAAAACTAAATCTGAGAAAGTAGAATCTGTCATTGCGAGTAAAGCGAAGCAATCTGCTAAAAAGAGTTCAAAAGTAACAAAAAAAGAAACAAAAACAAAAGTTTCAGAAAAAACAAAATAATATGAACACAGCAACGCCAGCAACAAAAGTAAGAGATATTAAAAGAGAGTGGCATTTAGTAGATGTCAAAGGGAAAGTAGTTGGAAGAGTAGCCGTAGAAATTGCTCATCAACTTATGGGTAAATCAAAACCATATTTTGTGAGACATTTGGATTGTGGCGATTATGTTGTGGTAACAAATGCAAAAGATGTTGTCATAACAGGAAATAAAGCAACAAAGAAAACATATTATAGAAATTCAGGATTTACTAGTGGACTTAAAGGAGAGAAATTTAAAGACCTTATTGTCAGACGACCAGAGGAAGTTATTAGACATGCAGTAAAAGGTATGTTGCCACAAAATAAATTAAAGGATACAATGCTCAAGAGATTGTTTGTTTTTGCAGAAGAAAATACAAAATATCAAGATAAATTTGGTAAATAATTATATGGTAGACGAAGTAAAACAACCAAAGAGAAGTAGTAAGCAGGACTATGTCTATGCTGTAGGAAGACGAAAAGAGTCTTCTGCGCGAGTACGACTGTATTCTTCAATTAAAGAAGGTCAAGTGTGGGCAGGCCACGCAGTGAGTAAAGATCAAATGTTGGTTAATGAAATGCCAATTGAGAAGTATTTCTCCGGTCCTTTAAATAAAGCAAAGTATCAGTTGCCATTTATCCTCACCAATACATTAGGGAAATATGCTGTAACAGTAAAAATTGTGGGCGGTGGAAAAATGGGACAGCTTGAAGCAATGGTTTTGGGTATTGCACGAGCGTTGTCTTTGGCAAATAGAGATAAGAATAGACCAGTCCTCAAGTCAAAAAAACTTCTTAAAGTTGATGCAAGAGTAAGAGAAAGACGAAAAGTCGGTACAGGCGGAAAAGCAAGACGAAAGAAACAATCTCCAAAGAGATAAAGATTTACTTGTGTGGTTCTTCAGCTAGATTTCAGGTCCAATATATTCAAATCGAGGAAATTTCTTACCATTTCTCTCAATTATTTCAAAAAACATTTCTCTCGGGCGTATTGTTATTCGAGCTCCTTTTATTGGTCGTAGTGGAACATACACAACAAATTTTTCTTCTGTTTCACTATGACGTGCAAGTCCAAGAATAAGATAGTAGTCTCCTTTAAAATGTTTATACACTCCTGCTTTGATATCTTCCATTCTGTTTGTATAATAACATCTATGAAAGAACAGAAATTATATGAATTTCTCACAGAGCTTGAAAAGTTAAAATCTACCCTTCGCCATGTTTGGACGAGGACAGGGAGACATGAATCTTCTGCAGAGCATTCGTGGAGAATGGCAGTTTTCTTTATGCTCGTATATGACATGTTTGATTTTAAAGACATTGATTTTAAAAAGCTTATGAAAATGATTTTACTTCACGATGCGCCGGAATTAGGATATGGGGATATTCCAGGGTTTATTAAAAACTCAGATCCTGCTCGCCATAAGGCACATAAAGACAGGGAAGCGCTTTTTGCCAAAAAGCTTTTTGCAATGCTGCCAAAAGATATTGCGAAAGAGTATACAGCGCTATTTGATGAATTTGAAGAAGGAAAGAGTAAAGAGGCAAAGTTAGGGAAAGCAATAGATAGAATAGAAACAATGCTCCAGCATTTAGAATCCGATATTTCTACCTGGACAGAGGAGGAAAAAGAAGACCATATGCTTCATTATCCAGAAAAGGAAGTACAAGCGCTTAATAATTCCCATGTCTCAAAAATTTGGGATATGATTTACAAAAAATTAAAAGAAAAACTACGATAAAATTTTACCTCTTGCCAGATTACTCATGGGTGTTATAATAATTCCTATTATGCCTCGAGTAAAAAAGACAACAGTAGTAAAAAAATCTTCTCCTGAAAGAAATTCATCAACAAGTACTCCAGCTATTGTAAAGCCCACACAAAATTCCGTTGCACAGTACGTTAAAAATCCACGGTTTTGGGTTGGGGTGGGGGTTGTTGTTTTAGCAGTTGTTGTATTTTTATGCAGAGGACTATTCATAGCAGCAACGGTTAACGGCGAACCAATTAGTAGGCTCTCTGTTGTGCAACAATTGGAAAAACAAAGCGGTAAACAAGCGCTCGATAATCTTGTTGTTGAGAGCCTTGTTGCACAGGAAGCAAATAAACGTCATATTACGGTTAGTCAAAAAGATATAGATGCGCAAATCGCAACAATAGAAAGTCAATTAAAAGGTCAGGGCGTAACCCTGGATGCTGCACTATCAGCGCGTGGTCTTACCCGAGCTGATTTAGTTGATCAATTACGACTCCAAGCATATCTTAATAAAATGGTTGGAGGAGCAGCTGTATCTGATGCCGATGTGCAGTCATATATTGATAAAAATAAGGATACTCTTCCAACAGATGTCTCAGACGATCAATTAAAAGCACAAGTAAAGCAACAGCTCGAGCAGCAAGCAGTACAAGGGAAGACTCAAACATTTGTTGCAGACTTGCAGAAAAAAGCAAAAATTAACTACTTCGTGAATTACTCAATGTAGTTTATTCCTCGGAGGTAATAATTTCCCACGGCTCGCGATTATAATCAGTGTATTTCCAAAATAATGGTTTGAAAATAACTGGTATAATTTCTTTACCTCTTTCTGCTCGTGGAAATTTTGTATAAAAGTATGTCTCTGCATCTTTTATTTCGTCTGGCAAAATCCCTAAGTGAATATTTCCTGTCATTTGCATAGTAAGCCATTCCTCTTCACTAAAACCTATAACAACTGACGCATTGGCAATTTCCCCTTGAAGAAGTGTTTGTACTTTATGAGAGTCCTTTTTTGTAAAAAAGTAAAAAGTTAGCGGATTATCTTTAATTGCAAAGTGAAGTGTTGCACTATATGGGAATCCTTCCAAGTCAACAATACTTACAACAGCAACATGTTGTTTGATTAAAAACTCTTTTACTTTTTGCTGCATATTAGATTTCTATAATATCACCTGTCTCAATAGCTTTAAAGTCGATACCAAATTGAGAAAGATATTCGTGACAGCGAACGTAAAACTCTTTTCTAAATTCGTCTTTCCAATGATAGTCATGGATTGGGATCATGGTTTTTGTTTTAAGACTCTTGGCAGCGTTCATTGCTTCTGTTAAGCTTCCCCATGGTGCAACAATGGGGAATGCAATAATTTCTGTTTGACCAGAAAAGCCAAAGGAGTCCCCAACAGTTGTAAATTTGTTAAAGAGGTTTATAGCGCAATTCTCTACAACTATTGATGTATCGAATACTTTTTCGTGAGGAAGTGGTTGTAGGGAAACAATATCATTTCCTTGAGTATTTACCTTCAGTCCTTCTTGTTGAAGCAATTTTGAAGCTGAAGGATTTGTAATAATTTCAACATGAGGAAACTTTTTAACAATCTCTTTTATCCAAGGAATATACATGTGGTCAGAATGTTGGTGGGTTATTGCAATAATATCGAGCTGTTTTAAGGTTTTGATATCTAATGCCTTCGATTCATATGAGTATTTTCCTGGATCAAGAAGAATGACCTTTTCTTGGTCTTCAACCAACAAACATGAGTGATTATTCTTAGAAATCTTCACATTGCTAGTATATCATGCATTTCTTGACACAGAGAATGTTCTGCTGCCATGATAGAAGAATGGATCCTATCCAAAATTCGCCATTGCAATCTGTTGTAACGCAGTCAACCGAATCTCTTCCTCAACAACCAACCATGCCCTCGAGTCCTGATAACACTCAAAATACCTGGATGAAACCACTCTTGCTTGTTTTGGGAATTGCTGCATTTATGGTTCTTGCAACGCTGTCGATTTTTCTTTTTGTTGGCAGGAGTCCAAAATCAAATAATCTGTATGCAATTTCTCCAACCCCTGTTGTCTCTATTGCAACAAGTGGAACAGTTTATTTCCAAGGATATGCGCCGCAAGGAAGTTATATTGCTATTGCAGCGAGAAAAGAAGGTCAAGGAGATTTTGCAGATGTGGTAAGTGGAATTACACCGGATGATGACGGTACAACAGAATGGACATGGAAAGATGCAACGCCGGGACAAAATTACGAAATAAAAGCAACGTTAAAAGTATCAGGGAAGGTTGTCCAATCATCTCCTGTGGAGGATGTCTCAGCTCCTGCTACATCTGTTGGTATTACATTAGTAAGTCAGTTAGCTCCCCCTGCTCCAACGCCGGCAACGGTAAGTGGGCAAATCAACTTAGATGGATATGCGCCTCAAGGTGCTACCTTACAAGTGTTAGCAAAAGTTGTTGGGGCTGTTGCTTTCTCACCTATTGTTACTGGGCTTGCACCAAGTGATAACGTTGCATGGTCTTGGGTGCAAGCAGTTCTTGGAAAAAGCTATCAAGTCCAAGGGCAATTAGTGGACGTAAATGGGAATGTTATTTCAACAGGAGATACTCAAACAGTTACTGCACCAAGCGGTGGGGAATTACTAAATGTTGCATCGACTGCCAACCCTCCTGCGCCAACAGTTACAGGAGTTTCTGGGACAATAACGCTTAATGGTGCTGTCCCAAGTGGTGCATACATAACACTTGCAACACGACCAGCAGGGACAACAACATTTAATCAAGTTGCAAGCAATATAAGCGCAAGTAATGGAGTAGCATTTTCTTGGAATGGTGCTAACTCTGGACAGCAATATGATGTGCAGGCGTACATGTGGGTAAATGGTAAACCATATGCTCAGTCAAGTGTCCTTACTGTTACTGCACCGTCTACAAATGATGTATTAACTATTAACGCGCAACAACCTACCCAAGCTCCACCATCAGGAAGTTTTAATGTAAGTTGTGGGGGGATATCCGGAGGTTTGGTCCAAGCAAGTATTAATTTTAATACGCAGGCAAATTTACCCAATGCTGCTTCGTATAATATTGTGGTTACATCGGCAAGTCAGAATACACAGGTAGTCAATACAACAGTGACACCACCAAATCCAACCCAGTCCCAATCTATTACAACAACGTATGTTTTCCAACCAGGAGCAACCTATTACGCCCAGTATGCATACAGTACAAGTACAGGAGGACAAATGTCTGCACTTTCTCCTTCAGTCCAATTCGCCTGTCAGTAAGACATGGAAGAAAATACACAAATACAAGACAGTATTGTTTCGGAAGTGCCTGAAGAAGCGGCTACGGTTGAAGGTCAGAGTAGTAATTCGCCAATTTCTCGGTTCAATAAATTGTTATTGTGGCACAAAACACTACTTATTCTCTTGGGAGTATTACTTTTGCTTGGAATTCCTTTAGGAATATTTCTTGCTTTTCATTCCACCAAGACACCTGCTTCATTAAAGAAAAATACAGAACCATCTGTAGTTCCGACTTCTTCTCCCAGTGCAGTACCAACATTAGATGTTCAAAGTCAATTATCTCCAACACCAACAGGAGTATTTAAAGTTGAAGTAAATGTTTTGGGTAATAGTACACCAACACCAACGGGACATAGTAATCCAACGAGTGTACCTCAGTCACAAATTTCTATTGGAGTTGGTGGCACTGTTTTCAGTGACGATAATTGTAATGGTACAAAAGACAGCAATGAGCAAACGCTTTCCAATGTTTCGGTGAGTGTTTATTATAATAATCCTCCGGTATTTCAGGATGTTGGAGATTTAACAACAGATAGTGGCGGTTCTTTTAATTGGTCAAAAAGTATTGATGCAAATAGTTCTTATCCTGTACAAATTACCGCTCTTTCGCCGTCTGGCTACAAGAGTGATCCAAGACAAGGGGCGTATTCAGTTATTTTGAATGCATCAAATCCTCATGCCTCGTGGGATATTGGACAAGTTCCCAATGACAAAGTTTCATCGATGTGTAATAACTAATATTGTCCAATTTTCGTGTCAGTAAAATATGAAAAAGAAATCTGTCCAGACAAATAAAAAAATCATAAAATTTTTATTGTTTTCATCTTTAAGTATTTTATTTGTTTTAATCCTTGGGTATTTACTAGTACCCTCTTCTACAAAACAGTTATCACAACTATTAACTCTACCAACGCCTACTCCTTTACCAAAATCTTGGGATATTTCAGTACAAAAATGGAAAACGTATTCTGATAGTAGAATTACATTACAATATCCTCCTGATATGTTTGTTCAAATTACTACAACAGAACCTAACATTGTGAGTAAAAAACGCGATGCACTTATTGTTGATATTTGGGGACATGATGCTATTGGTATTAGTTTTCGTATAGAGCCAATATATAAAGAAGAAACAGTCGAACAATGGCTTACAGAAAGAAGACTGAAGGAAGGCGTAAACTGTCCCACGTGCAATCAGTTTATTTATCCATCAGAAGACTATGTTTTAGCTGGAATTAAAGGAAGAAAAGATATTGTAGGAGGAATGTTAGCTCGTAACAATTTCTATTTCCTTTTAGGGAATAATATTATCTGGGTACCGTTAGGAAATAGAGAAGGAGAAGAAGGTCTTGTTGCCAAAAATTTTAAAAAAATTAATCTTCAAGTGAATTGATCTTGGTCGGGGATCGGGGAGTTGGACCCCAGTCACACGGCCCCCAGCCGCGTATTCTACCGTTAAACTAATCCCCGGTTAAATAATCCAATATTTAATAAACGAATAATCTAATTACTAAATCCAAGTGACTAATTATCTCTCTTATTCTTCGTTTTGTAAATAATGGCTGTGATGATTTTAATTATCTGTAAGTTTTCCTCAAGCAGATCTTTCATTCTGGGTTTTAAGTTGGAGTTCGTATCAGCAATTAGCCGTAACCAATATTCCGTTTCTTTTGCTTCTTTTCTCACAAGACCATATTTATGAATAAAATCTTTCTTTGTTAGGGTTCCATCTGCTTCTTGATCGTTTGCTCCAACTGATGTAGCAGATCGGGATAATTGGTTGATAATTATTATGTTTTCAGGTGTTTTTGGAAGACTTTTTATTAATGTTAAAACGCGTATAACAAATGTATAAATTCTGTCGTGAATATTTTTAGCTTCCATTAGTTTATTCGTTTATTGGATTATTAGTTTATTATAGAACGTTTTACATTCTTCTTACCGATTTGATACAGTTAGAACTATTGTAATTTTATACGAACATGCTACTATAGGAAAGAATTTATGGCTAAAAATAGTACTCCCAAAAAAATAGAAGTTGCCGCAGATGCAGATCAGCAGCATAAAATGGATGCAGTCCGAATGGCAATGGATGCCATAGAAAAGCAATACGGACGCGGATCTATTATGCGATTTGGAGAAGCAGCAGGAAAATTGGATATCTCCGTTATCTCAACAGGATCCCTTCCATTAGATATTGCGCTTGGTGTTGGAGGACTTCCGCGGGGCAGAATTGTCGAAATTTACGGACCAGAAGCATCTGGTAAAACAACAATCTCCCTTTCTGTTATTGCGCAAGCACAAAAACATGGTGGCGTTGCCGCATTTATTGATGCAGAACATGCACTCGATCCCATCTGGGCAGAGAAGGTAGGAGTTAAATTAGATGAGCTTCTTATTTCCCAACCCGATACAGGAGAGCAAGCATTGGAAATTGCAGAAAGTCTAATTAGGTCCGGTGGCATTGATGTTTTGGTAATTGATTCCGTTGCAGCACTTGTCCCACGAGCCGAAATTGAAGGAGAAATGGGAGACGCAATGGTTGGATTACAAGCGCGTCTCATGTCCCAAGCATTAAGAAAGTTAACAGCAGTAATTTCTAAATCCAAAACTGTTTTGATTTTTACCAATCAGTTGCGCCAAAAAATTGGCATTATGTTTGGTAATCCAGAAACAACAACCGGAGGTCTTGCTCTTAAATTCTATGCAACAATCCGTATGGATGTGAGAAAAATTGAGACGATTAAAGATGGAGACAAAGCAGTTGGATCTCGTCACCGAGTAAAGGTTGTAAAAAATAAAGTCAGTACACCATTTAGAATTGCAGAATTTGAAGTATCTGCAGATGGAATTTCAAGGGAAGGTGGTATTTTAGATGTTGGTATAGAGATGGGAATTATTTCTAAGTCTGGAGCATTTTTGAGATATGGTGAGGAAATGCTTGGACAAGGACATGCTGCAGCAATGGACTTTTTGAAAGAAAATAAAGACATGGAAGCAAAAATTGTTAAAGAAATTCAAAAGAATTCTCAAACACGAGTACCTATGGAAGTTGGAAAAGAAGATAATGATGAAGCAAATGAAATAGAACCCTCAGCAGCTGCTTAACATGCCAAGAAAAAGAGAAAATATTATTGTGAACGATGGAGGAATAGATTTTCGATTTAGTCGAGTTTCTGGTGAATTAGTAGCTGTAGGTTTAGAAGACTTCCACACAGCAACGAGAAGGCAAACAGGGGATCATGAAATTGTACGAGTAGATGGTGATAGTGGTCCAAATTTTAGGGTAAATAGACAGCACGGCAACTCAGTTATTGTCTCCCGATTATCACGTAATCGTTGAGTTTTATATTTCTTCAATAATTACATCTCCATCATGAAGTGTCTTAAATGGCAAATGATTTTTCTCTAGATATTCTACTTCCTTTTCAATAAGCTCTGACTCGGGATGATCGGATTTGTAATGAGGCTCAATGTAATAATCAAAAAATCCCATTCCATCCCAAATAATTTCACTCTTATATCCTTCTGGAACAATGTTGGGGGAGTCTACAATATCGTATGCATGTAAGTCAGGAGCTAAGATACATATTCCTGCGCTGTAACCTCCGTAAACAAAATCTTTGTTCTGTTTTAGTTCATCTAGTATTTTATCAAACCCACTGTATGCAAAAGCACGGCGCAGAACAAATGTATTGCCACCTCTCACCCAAACTCCGCCAAATTCTTCTAATTTTTCTCGTAACTCTTTTTCTTTCCCAAAGTAATTTCGTAAATCTATTTCTTGGGGTTGTAGGCTTAAAGCAGTGAGATACTCACTTTCTATTGCAAATTTTTCTTGTCGTTCTTCTGGGGTACTGTCATCTATTGCATTATCAATAACAGCAATATGTTTATTCTCGCCAAACATATCTGCTAGCCTTTCTGGATTATTTCCCAATCGATAGGATGATAAATACAACTTCATAGTGTTATATTACTGTATTGCTAAATTGCCTAAAAAACAATATAACAATGTAACAATATAGCAATTTTTTTCTATGGATTTTGATGCACTCTTTTTACGGGTTTTAAAATTTTTAAGTTTTCGACCACGATCTGAAAAAGAAGTGAGAGATTATTTAAAGAGAAAGATTCAGAAGTTCCCAGACGTTGATAGTTCACTTATTGATTTAATTGTCCATAAGCTAAAACAAGAAAAGTTTTTAAATGACAGGGAGTTTACTAAAATGTGGATTAGGTCTCGTACCGAATTTAAACCAAAAGGAGAAAGACTTATTCGACTAGAGCTTCAGCAAAAGGGGATACAGAAAGATCTTATAGATGAAGCATTTCAAGAATATGACACTGACCAAAAAGCTATTTTGGGTGAGGTGCGTGATGAGTCTGCTCTGGCAATTAGTCTCTTGGAGATGAAAAGGAAAAAATATGAGTCTATGGACAGGCAGGAAAGATTTAATAAAGCAGGATCTATGCTTGCCCGGCGAGGGTTTGGTCTGGACAGCATAAAAGTGGCAATTGACCGTGTTTTCGGGAAAATGGTATAATACAACCAGACGCAAAAGGAATATATGGAGAAACGTCTTTTACCAGTGATTCTTCGTCAAGCTTTTAAATAAGCAGTATCTCTTTTGCTTGTATTAATCTATTAATGAGTTGACGAGTTCACGAGTTGTAAAATTAACACGTTAACCCGCATAACCCGTTAATAATCAATAAATAATATGGTAGACGCACTAGAATTAGAAAAAAAACTTCTTGAAAAACAGGAAAAGTTAGACGCAATTAAAGAAAGTCTTGATAAGCAAAAAGAAGAATATAGAGAAAAGCTCCAAAATCTTTCTCATATGACTCAAGAGGAAGCAAAAAATGCACTTCTTGAAGAGACGGAAAAATCTGAAGCCTCAGCTGTTGCAAAACTCATTAAAGAACGGGAAGAAGAAGCAAAACGGACTGCAGACAAGAAAGCACAAGAAGTTATTGTTGAGGCAATGCGACACGGTGCAATTAATTATGTTGCAGAATTTACTGTGTCAGTTATTAAAGTAGATAGTGAAGACGTAAAGGGCCGAATCATTGGAAAAGAAGGACGAAATATACGAGCGTTCGAAAGTGCAACTGGAGTAGATATTGATTTAGACGAAGAAGGAGTTATTAGACTTTCCTCATTTGATTCGATACGGCGTGAAATTGCTAGGCGTGCTTTAGAAGTTCTCCTAAAGGATACTCGTATTCAGCCTTTTAGAATTGAAGAAGTTGTCAATCAGACAAAAGCAGATTTGGAAAAGATAATGCTTTCTGAGGGAGAGCAATTAGCCCATACAGCTGGCGTATTTAATTTACCGGTAGATCTTATTAAAATGCTCGGACGATTTAAATTCCGTACATCTTATGGACAGAATCTTATTTCCCACTCCCTTGAAGTGAGTAAAATTGCCGTTGGTATTGCAAATGAAATTGGTGCAGATGTTGATGTT
This sequence comes from uncultured Gammaproteobacteria bacterium, assembly GCA_964408485.1. Lineage (GTDB taxonomy): Bacteria > Patescibacteriota > Microgenomatia > Levybacterales > UBA12049 > DASQJJ01. The sequence goes on along the minus strand of CAYOZJ010000010.1, from coordinate 5,633 downwards.
GTGAGACTTGGTGGACTACTCCATGATATTGGAAAAGTTGTCGAAGGAGAAGGAAGTCATGTTAAATTAGGAGTAGAACTTTTAAAAAGATTTGGTCTACCAGAAAATATTATCGATACAGTTGCACAACATCATGAAGACAAACCATTTACGAGTGTCGAGTCAGTTATTGTCCATATTGCAGATCAGGCAAGTGGTGGGAGACCAGGCGCCAGATATGAAGATGTAGAGAAATATGCAAATAGACTTAAAGATATGGAAGACATGGCAAAAGGGTATGAAGGAGTAGAAGATGCATATGCATTTGAAGCAGGACGGGAGCTTCGTGTTATTATTGATCCAGGAAAATTAGATGATGCACAGACAGTTATTATTGCCAAAAAACTTCGTGATGACATTAGTAAATCAATGGCAATTCCTGGAGAAGTAAAAGTAACTGCAATTCGAGAATTCCGCGCAGTCAGTGGAGAAAATCTCTAGAAATCTGCTATACTTTCTTCATGAAAGTATATGTTGCTGCTCGTTTTTATGAAAAGGAAATAGTGCTTGATGTTTATAAAAAACTGAAAGCGCAAGGGCATACAATAACAGCAGATTGGACACCTCATAAAAATATAAAACCCTACAGTCAAAATCCTGATACAGCAAAAGAATATGCAATTGAAGATATTGAAGGAGTAAGAAATAGTGACATTTTTATTCTTATTCTCGGAGATCAAGCAGGAACAGGAACATCTTCCGAATTAGGAGCAGCAATTCTTTCAAACCTTTCATTTCAAAAACCAAAAATATTTGTCGTGGGAAAATATATAGATCAGAATTTTTGTTTTTATCATCCATCAGTAATTCGTAAAGATACTATTGAAGATGTTTTTAAAGAAATTAATCAATAATACTTCTCTAATTATCTGTTTGATACAATACGCTCCATTGACACAATTTCCATTTAGGTTGTATTGTTAGTCTATTCTTAATGCCCAGACAGGAGGTGAAATAGATGACAAAACGAGACTTAATTGAGTTGGTTGCTAAGAAAGCAAATCTTACCAATAAGGCAGCACGAGATAGTGTTCAAGCAGTGTTGAATGCTGTTCGTGATAGTTTGAAAAGAGGTGAGAAAGTCGTCCTTACTGGTTTTGGTACATTTTCTGTGAGAAAGCGAGCAGCGCGACCAGGACGAAATCCAAAAACAGGCGCTAAGTTAACTATTGCAGCGCGCAAGGCCCCAGGATTTACACCAGGAAAAACGCTCAAGAAAGCGGTAAGATAATTCTTTGTTATAAAAAGCTTCTTGTATTTAGTACGGGGAGCTTTTTGTTATAATGATTATATCTCAAGAAATTGTTAAATTATTAAATTCCTATATTGTTAAAACAACAATTTAACAATTCAGCAATATAACAATATGTCTATCATTCACGTCAAAAATCTCGTCAAGGAATATTCCATATATAAAAAGGAGCCGGGATTTTTCGGATCGTTAAAGTCACTTGTCAGCAGAAAATATGAAAAAATAAGAGCGGTTGATGACATCTCTTTTTCTGTAGAAGAGGGTGAGCTTATTGGATTTATTGGACCAAATGGTGCTGGAAAGACAACAACATTAAAGTGTCTTTCAGGTCTCCTGTATCCAACAAGGGGAGAAGTGGATGTGTTAGGGTTTAGGCCATTTTCCCGGAAAACAAAATTTCTCAAACAAATAGCTCTTGTTATGGGGCAAAAAAATCAATTGTGGTGGGATTTGCCTGCAATGGAAACCTTTTTACTTAATAAAGAAATATATGAAATTCCTCAAAAGCAATTTGACGAAACAGTTGGTGACTTATCTCTTCTTCTTGAAGCAGAAGATCAGTTAAAAGTTCAGGTACGAAAATTATCACTTGGTCAACGAATGAAAATGGAACTTATCGCCGCCTTACTCCATAATCCAAAAGTGTTATTTCTCGATGAGCCAACAATTGGACTTGACGTTGTTATGCAGCAAAATTTGCGAGAATTTGTTAGAGAATATAATAGAAAATATACGGCAACAATTCTCCTAACCAGTCATTATATGGGAGATGTAGAAGCATTATGTAAGCGAATTATTATCATAAATCACGGAAAGATTTTATATGATGGATTACTTGCAGAATTGGTAAAAAAGCACGCGCCATATAAATTAATTTCAATCGTACTCAATAATATGATAAATCCTCGAGACTTAGAAGGATTGGGGGAAATTAAAAAGTTTAAATATCCCGAGCTTGTTGTGAGTGTCGCTACAAAAGATGCAAGTGATGTTGCAGGAAAACTTCTTAAAAAGCTTCCTGTTGAAGACATTACTATAGAAAATCCTGATGTTGAAGACATTATTCGGGATGTTTTTTCCAATGCGTAATCTTACACGATATTTTCGGATATTTCTTCTCACCCTTCAGCAAGTTTTTGAAGAGCGGGCTCGGAGTTTTGTGTGGTTTATTATTTCTATAATTAATCCACTCCTTATGCTCCTTTTTTGGCGTGGAGCAACAATATCATCTGCGTCTCTTTCTCTTATTACATCCTATTATTTTTTCCTTATGATTGGAGGGTCTCTCCTTATATCACATTCTGAGGAAAATATAGGGCTTATAGACATACAAGAGGGAAGACTAGCAACATACTTACTCAAGCCATTTGGATACTTCATAAATAAATGGTTAGAAGAATTGCCATACAGGCTCTTACAGGGTATTTTTGGTATAACAGCAGTACTCTTATTTGTTTTTCTTTTTCATATAAAACTTACATTATTTCTTATTAATTCAATAAATGTTGTTCTTTTAGTTTTAATAGTCCTTGCAGCCATTACTTTAGCGCAAGTATATAAAGTATGTCTTGGATTTATTTGTTTTTGGACTACCGATTTGTATGGCATTTTTCAATTTTCTGACATGCTTATGCTTATTTTTGCAGGACTTCTTATACCCGTGTCATTTTATCCGACTACAATTGCCCTTATCTCATATGTACTGCCATTTGCATATATTGTTTATTTTCCTGTTGCAGCATTTGCCGGTTTTTTTACTACCTCGCAGCTATTGCTAATCTTTTTAGGTCAACTTGCATGGATTCTTATTTTCACATTTGTTTATCGATTGTTATGGAAGAATGGAGTAAAACTTTTTACGGGAGTTGGTCAATAGGAGAATGGTATGAAAAGATACATAAAAATTTACTGGATGATTATAAAAATAAATATTTCACTCCTTTTTGCTTATAGAATTAATTTTTATAATAGCGTCATTATTACATTAGGATGGGGGATTGTTTCTGTCTGCACCATCATTTTAATCACTTCCAAAACGTCTCATGTCTTTGGTTGGACAAGAGATGAGTTGTATCTACTTACTGGCATTTTTAGTATTACTCTTGGTATTTTTCATACATTTTTTTCAGCAAGTATGGAACGCTTTGGAAGAATAATTAGCCTGGGACAACTAGATTCATATCTTTTAACCCCAACAGATACCCAAATATACTTGAGTACAAAAAATTTTAGACCAGTCTCTTCATTAAGAATAGTAATAGGATTGTTATTTAGTTTATATGCGCTGCAGCAACTCCATGTGCCAACTACCATTATTTCTTTTCTTATTTCAACTGTTTTTATTCTTAGTGGTGTTTTGTTGCTTTATTCATTATGGTTTATTGTTGTTACCCTTATGGTCTGGAATCCAAATCTTACGAATCTTATTGAATTTTTATATGTATTTAACAACCTGGGTAGATATCCTCCTGCAATGATTACGTATACAAAAAATATAATTTTATTTCTTTTTCTCCCGCTAACGCTTGTAGCGTCTGTACCCGCTAGCTTCCTTTTTGGGAAAGCTAATTTTCTTGATTCAATCACTTTACTAATTTGTTCTGTTGGGTTATTTATTGTTTCACGCTATTTTTGGAAATTTGCGCTTAGGTCATACTCTAGTGCAAGCAGTTAGAGTGTACATGCTATAATACCAATATGGTTCTTTCCGGCAGGGCACTTCTGATTATTCTTCTTTGTATTGTTGGAGTTTGGTTTCTCTATGTGGAGCGTGCTATTTTAACACCATTTATCTTAGCAGGGATTTTTGCCTATCTTTTTAATCCAATTATTACCTTTGTTTCAGCAAAATTAAAGATTCCTCGGACGATTGCAATTCTTGGTATTTATGGAATACTCATTGGATTATTTGTATTCACAACACTCCAACTGAGTAGGCAAATATTTGAAGAATCATCAGATCTTCGTAATTTCGCAACGCATATATTAGGAAACGCAAAAACACAACTTGTAGGTCTTCCTGATTGGGCACGTCCCACTGCATTTCAACTTCTTACTGAATTGCAACGTTCTCGCTTTGTTAATTTCTTTGCCGAACCAAACCTCTTTCCATTTGTTTCTCAAGCGATCTCACGTGTTATTAGTTTTTTTATCTTTCTTTTTTCTGGATATTATTTCTTGAAAGAAGGAGGAAAGGTATTCGAAAACATAATTTCCTTTATTCCTAACAAATATCAAAAAGATGCAATAGATATTCTCTCAAAAATTAATCTTATTCTCAGTAAGTATTTACGTGGACAAATTTTCTTAATAGTCCTGATGAGCATAGTCAGCTACATTGCATTGGCAATAATTGGAGTACGATTTGCCGTAATGATAGCGCTCTTTACAGGTTTTGCAGAAGTGGTTCCTGTTGTTGGTCCTATTATTGCGGGGACAGTTGCTGCGAGTGTTATCCTGCTAGCAGGACATGCGCATTTTAATTTATCTCCACTCAACGCGGCACTGATTATTGTTGCATTATATTTTATTTTTCGACAACTGGAAGACTATCTTATTATCCCTCACATTATGGGAAGAATTACAAAGCTTCCGCCATTTTTGATTTTTTTCTCAGTTGTTGCAGGAGGACATATAGCAGGTATTATCGGGTTTATTTTGGCCGTTCCTGTTGCTGCAGTTTTGCGTTTACTGATTGTGTATTATTTGGAGAAATATAATAAAAATGGTTCAAGGAAGTGAGTAAGCCAGATTTTGTTCTAATCGCAATCTCTCTCAGTTGTGATATTTTCTTCACTACTGCCAAGTTTGACTTAGTGCCCTCGTACTTCGGTACTTCTTAAAGGTAAGTATAACGTACCAGTCGGAGGTTGCAGCAGGTAGGATTACCCGTTTCACTCTCACTCGTCTCTGTTGCTCTCAAATTTTGTTAATTCAAAATCTGTTCTTAATCTCGTATGTGAGCAAATTCCGATTCAATCGGAATAAAGATTAAGACACCAGCTATTGCTAGTCGGAGCTTACGCCCCATCCCTTCCTTTGTGCTGTCTGGACTTTCCTTCCCGCACCAGAACGGTGCAGGATAGCGAACCTTCCTCCTTGAACCGTGTATAGTATAGCAGAAGCAACGCTTGATTGCCAAGTTAATGGATTGTAGGCGTAGATACGCACAGCATTGCGTATTCACAAGAGCTACATAACGGCGATTTGCTGCATCGGAAGTCACTTTTTTCTATCTCTTCTATTTTTTGTATCAGGATGTCCTCTAGGGTATCGAGATCATTTTTACTAAAAGCAAATGATTCTCTCGTATTATACTTCAGAAAATGAAGTGTGACGGTAA
>CAYOZJ010000009.1:0-37121 GCA_964408485.1 uncultured Gammaproteobacteria bacterium | reverse complement strand
GTAGTAAAGAATTCTTTCTGTCGTAGTGGTTTTACCTGCATCAATATGCGCAATAATACCAATGTTACGGATTTTATCTAATTCTGCGTGTCGATTTGCTGTATCAGCCATAAGATTAAATTAAAAAATAAAAACGTAAAGTGTAAAATATTTTACGCTTTGCGCTTTAAGCTTTTTCATTGTACCATAAAATTTCGTGCGAGAAAAGAAGCTGAAATTAGATATCCATACCACCTGCATGGAATGGGTGAATTGACCTACGAAGCCTTGCCCCTGCAAGATTTGCAGCTCCACTCTTTGGCGGTTCAAAAGAAGCATACCGCATCCTTAGAAAATCCTGTTGTTGTTTACGACGAAGCTCTTCCTCATTAGGACCTGGCAACATAGGCATAGGTTCAAGAGGCATAACCCAAGGCCTGCTAGGAGAAACCTCTTGCACAGGAAACGCAGGCATTAGGGGAGCAAGCGCTGGCCGACTTATAGGAAAAACTCCCACCTCAGATGGCTTTACTCCTATTACTCCCAATGGCACTCCTCTATACATAATTTGTTTATTCTGGTTGTAATGCTGCTCGCGCAGATCGTGCTGTCATGACACGCTCTTCCATAACTTGTCTCTCTTGCGCTTCATGTCGTCCCAAAAAATCTGCTGCTTCTGCATGGCTTCTTCCATCTGTTTCTACAGCTCCCATAGTACTCCGTTTTTACCACTTTTAGACCTTATAGTCAAGTTTTTGAGGCTGAATTAAGTCAAAACCTTTGGCAAAAATTTGTGTGTTATAATAACCTTCATGGAAAAAGTTATCCTCTTTATTATGATTGTTGGAGTAGGAGTCGTAAGTGGCATTCTTCTTCTGAGCAAGACTACTCAGTCCCAAAATCCAGCATTTGACTTAAATACTTCGCCCGCACCCTCCGCATCCCAACAGCAACCTCAGCAACAAGCACAACCAACTGCAAACCCTATTGGCCCTCAAGAAGTCTTAGCACCAAGTAAAGCCGTTATTTCAACCAGCAAAGGAGACATAACAGTCCAACTCTACGCATCTGAAGCAGCAAAAACAGTAGATAATTTCGCTCACAAAGCAAAATCCGGATATTATAAGAATCTTATTTTCCATAGAGTCGAAGACTGGGTTGTCCAAGGTGGAGACCCATTAGGCAATGGCACGGGAGGAGGACAAATGGCAACAGAAATTAATACCGAACCATTTACTGTAGGCTCACTCGGTGTTGCCAGAGGACAGGATATTAACATTTCCAATGACTCACAATTTTTTATTACCAAAACAGATGCGAGTTGGTTAAATAATCAATACACAAATTTTGGAAAAGTACTTTCTGGAATGAGTGTTGTGCAAAAGCTCCAAATTGGAGACAAGATTTTAGGAATAACAACGCAATAATTATTCTTTTTCCTCAAGCTCACCAACTAAATTTTCAATAATATCCTCTATTGAAACAATGCCAATCATCCGTTGATTTTTATTCACAACAATTGCCAAATGTGAACCTTTTACCTTCATTTCTGTAAGTACGTCATCTATTCTTTTTCCTTCGTTAATAAGAAGCGGGTGCCTGAGTAAATCTGTCTGACTAACTGGTGTGTCTTCTAAGAGTGTTTTTGCAAAAAGATATAAATCAGTCACAATAATATAACCAATAATATTTGTCCGTTGCCCCTCGTAAATTGGAAAACGTGTATGAACATTATCTTCAGTAATTTGTTTGGCAATTTCCAAGACACCCATTTTTGAAGAAAATGCCACAACCTCCTTAAAAGGAATGACAATTCGAGAAATTGGCAAATCTCCTAATTGAAAAAGTCTATTAATAATATCTACCTCTCCCTGATCTATCTCTCCACCTTTTGCAGACTGATTTAAGATAATTTTTATCTCTTCTTCTGTATACACAGACTTTTTAATGGTTGTTGAAACCCCAAAAACCCGCAATATAGAATTAGCGCTAATGCTGAGAAGCAACACGAAAGGACGAAAAATAGTTGTAAAAATCATGAGAGGAATAATAATTCGTGCGGCAAATTTTTCCGGATGTTGTAGTGCGGTTGTCTTTGGTGCTAATTCACCAAAGACAATTTGCAAAAAGGTAATAACAAAAAATGAGACCGTTAATGCAACAATATGCGAAGAAATAAATAAGATGTGCCCTGGCAAATGAGGCTCTAAAACATCGCTAAAAAGGTGTGCTAATGCTGGCTCACCAATCCATCCCAAAGCCAATGACACCAGCGTTATACCAATCTGGGTAGCAGAGATATACATGGGAAGCGAGTTGATTGCCTCCAAAACAAGTTTTGCCCTTCTACTTCCTTTTGCAACAAGTGCTTCTATTTTGCTTCGCCGAGAACTCACGAGAGCAAACTCAGACATAACAAAAAATCCATTCAGAAGGATAAGGAAAATAATAAGAAAAAGCTGTAATAGAAGGTCCATGTAAATATCAGTATACCAAGTTATATCAAGAGAGCAAGAAATCTAGTTTAGATAGTATCTCTGTGAACAAACACTTCCCTCGCAACAATTCCCTTTCTAGCATTTGACTCCTCCCATATGATTGCAGGCCTTGATCCTACATGGATTCTTCGAACCCTTAATTCACGTCCTGGTTCTTCATCAATCACACAGCTTGCATCGGATCGTAACGCTGCTGAAACACCTCGAAACATCGTATGAGACTCCTGTCTACTTGTAACTTTTAGAATTACTTCCATAAAAAGAAGCTTACCAACGGAAGTGGGCAAATGCCTTGTTGGCATCTGCTTGTCGATGTGTATTGTCTCTCTTTTTAATTGCTTCTCCCTTACCCTCGAGTGCATCCATAAATTCTGCAACTAGCTTTTCTGAAAAAGTATGATATTCCTTATTTGGTCGTGCTTTTGCAGCCTCAAGAATCCACCTGATTGCAACTGCATACTTTCTATCTCCTTTTACTTCTGTTGGGACTTGATAATTTGCTCCACCAATTCTTCGTGCTTTAATTTCTACTTTTGGTGCAATTGCTTCCAAGACTTTTTGAAACATGTCCAATGGATCTTGTCCTTTTGTTTTAAGAAGATCAAATGCATTGTAGACAACTTTTTCTGCAATGGTTTTTTTGCCATCTTTCATTACATTATTAATGAATTTGGCAACCAATGTACTATTATAGATTTGATCTGGTTCTGCTTTTCTTTTAGTAACTTTTGCGTGTCTCATATATTTTAGGCAGCGGGTGCTGCTGCAGGAGCTGCTGGCGCTGGTGTTTTACCTGCTGGCTTTGCTGCGCCGGCCGCTTTTGCTCCGCCTTGTCCTTTCTTTGTTCCGTATTTACTGCGACTAGAGTTTCGTCCCACTACACCTTGTAAATCGAATTTACCTCTGACAATGTGATACTTAACGCCTGGAAGATCCTTAACACGACCACCTCTTACAAGAACAATACCGTGCTCTGCCAAATTGTGACCAACACCTTGAATATAGGCAGTAACCTCTGTACGATTGGAAAGCTTTACTCTTGCCACTTTTCGAAGAGCAGAGTTAGGCTTTTTTGGTGTCATTGTTTTAACTAACGTAACAACTCCTCGCTTTTGCGGAGAGCTAGTATTGCTGTATAAACGATCCTTTGCATTGTATGACCTACGAAGCGCTGTTGCCTTTATTTTCTTTTGCTTTTTGGATCGTCCTCTTTTAACTAACTGTGATAATGTTGGCATATCCTATATTATACCTCAACAACGGACCTTTCTTCAAGGACTTCAGGAGTTGTTGGGGTCTCGACTGGAGTTTCGTCTTCAAATTGTAACCCTTCAACTGGAATGAGTCGCCCAATAATAACGTTTTCCTTTAATCCTACAAGCCTATCTTCTTTTCCTTCAAGCGCTGCCTCGGTGAGGACTTTTGTTGTCTCCTGGAATGAGGCTGCAGAAAGCCATGAGTCAGAGAATAATGCTGCCTTAGTAATACCCAAGATAACTTGTCGTGCTGTTGCAGGCTCGCCTCCTTGAGAGAGTGTTTCTCCATTAACTTCTTCGAATCTGCTCTGAGTAATAAAGTCTCCTGGGATAAGTGGCGTATCGCCGACCGTTTCCACAATAACCTTATCACTCATTTTTCGGATAATTATTTCAAAATGCTTATCATTAATTGCAATTCCTTGTGATTCGTATACCTTCTGTGCTTCAGATAGAATATATTGCTGTGCTGCTCGTACTCCTCTTACTTTAATAAGCTCTTTAGGATCTAAGTAGCCAAGGGCAAGAGCTGTTCCTACTGTTATTTCTTGTCCATCCTTTACTGCCAATTCTGAAGCTAATGGGACAAAGTATTCTTGCACTTCAACAGGCTTCATCTTGGTATTTTTAATAATAATTTTGTATCCCTCATCTGTTGTTTCAATATCAACTTTTCCGGAAATCTCGGCCACCGGAGAAAGATTCTTTGGTGTACGCATTTCAAAAAGCTCTTCAACTCTTGGTAATCCATGAGTAACGTCTTGCATAACAGCACCGGCTACATATCTTGTACGCATTGTTAGCTGTGTACCAGGTTCTCCAATAGATTGTGCTGCAACAACACCAACAGGTACACCTGCGTTAACAAGTAACTTTGTTGAGAAATCCCATCCATAACAGAATTTACAAATACCATTAGATAATTTACAGGTAAATGGAGATCTAACAACTACCTCTTGAAGATCTGATTCCTCAATAAGTTTTGCTGTTTCTGGCATAATAAGCTCGTTGTCATCAACCAATGTTTTTCTATCGACAACAATCTTTTCATTAGTAAATCTACCAATCAATCTATCTCCAAATGCTGCTGTTCGCTCACCATCATGTCTGACAATAGCTAATCCTTCTGTAGCGCCACAATCTTCATCTCTCACAATCACGTCATGAGAAACATCAACCAAACGTCGTGTTAGGTATCCTGCATTTGCTGTCTTAAGAGCAGAATCAGTAAGTCCTTTTCGAGATCCTCTTGCTGATGCAACGTATTCAAAAATACTTAAACCCTCTCGGAAGTTAGATTTAATTGGCAATTCAACAATTCTTCCAAGTGGATCAAGAATAAGTCCTCGCATTGCAGAAAGCTGCTTGAGCTGTTCTTTACCTGCACGAGATCCTTCTGAATTAATAATTGTCTTTAAGATACTTGTTTCTTTTAAAGACTTCCAAGTAAGATCTGCTATTTCTTCTGTTGTTCGAAGCCAAACATCATTTTGCAGTCTTTTCTTTTCTTCAATGGTAATAAGTCCTTGCTGATATTCTGCCTCAATATCTGCAACTTTTTTCTCGGCAGTTACAATCATGGCACCTTTACCAGCAATCATTTCATTATCAAAAACAGATACAGAAATACCAGATTGTGTAGAACCATAGAATCCAAGAGACTTGATTCTGTCAATCAAATCTGCAACTTCATCTGCTGTGTATTCCAAAAGTGATGCAGTTACTAATTTTTTAATTCCTGATGCCTTAACTGCTTCATTCATGAATTTCATCCCAGGAAGAAGAGATTCATTGAATTTAAGTCTTCCAACTGATGTTTCAACTGTTTCTCTATCTGATCCACTCTGGACTCGAACCATAATTGGCTGTCTTAGAGTAACTTTCTTCATAACAAAAGCTAGGAATGCTTCTGTACTATCACCAAATGCTGGCAAATTCTCACTTCGTTTTGTTTCATCCAAAGAAGTAAGATAGTAAATACCAAGAGCCATTTCCTTATTTGGAAGAGTAATTGGACTTCCGTCAGCTGGTTTAAGCAAATTATGTCGAGGCATCATAAGCTCAAATGCTTCTTGCTGCGCTTTTTTAGAAAGAGGAATATGAACAGCCATCTGATCTCCGTCAAAATCAGCATTATATCCTGAGCAAACACATGGATGAAGTGCAATAGCACTTCCTTCAATAAGTCGTGGGAAGAATGCTTGAATACCTAATTTATGCAAAGTAGGAGCACGATTTAAGAGTACTGGATGATTTTTAGTGATTTCCTCTAAAATATCAAAAACTTCTGGTGGTCTTTTTTCGATAAATCGCTTTGCAGACTTAATATTTGGTGCGAATCCTCGCATAATAACTTCTCTTAAGACAAATGGTTTAAACATTTCCAAAGCCATTTCTTTAGGCAAACCACATTCAGATAATTTAAGGTCTGGACCAACAACAATAACAGATCGTCCAGAGTAATCAACGCGTTTTCCAAGAAGATTTTGTCTAAATCGACCTTGCTTACCTCGAAGCATGTCTGACAAGGATCTTAATGGAGATGCAATTGCTTGTGCACCTCTTTGACTTGCATCAATAAGAGCATCAACTGACTCCTGAAGCATTCTTTTTTCGTTTCGAAGGATAATTTCTGGTGCACCAAGACTCATTAAATGCTTAAGTCTGTTATTTCTATTAATAACTCTTCTGTACAAATCATTTAAATCAGATGTGGCAAATCTTCCTCCAGCAAGCTGTACCATAGGTCTAAGATCTGGTGGAATAACAGGAAGTACGGTCATAACCATTGCCTTTGCGTCAATATTGGCTTTTTTCATAGACTCAATAAGGCGAAGTCGCTTTATGAGCTTTAGATATCTTTGTCCGCCTGCTTTTTCAAGCTCGACTCGAAGATCGGCAATCATTTTCTCTAAATCATATTCCTTCATGAGGTCCAAGATTGCCTCTGCGCCTGTCTTCATAGAGAAGAAAACAGGAATATCGTATTCTAAAATCTTGAAGTACTCATCTTCTGACAAAACAGAGCTTACCTTAAGGCTCTTAAGAAGATTGCTGAGTGCTGTTGCAATTTCTTCAATCTTTTTACCTTCTTCTTCTACTCTTGTGTTAAGTCGAGCAATTTTTTGTCTCTTCATCAACTCTAATTCTTGTCCGATAAGCTTTTTTTGCTCTGATTTTAATTTTCCACTCTTGTCACCATCTGCATCTTCCATGATTTTCTTCTCTTCCTCTTCCTTATCTTTAATAAGCGCTTGTTTTCTGGCTTCAATAGTAGCGTTAAGTGTTTCTAAGGCCTTTTTCTTTTCCTCATCATCCACTCCAACAACCAAATATGATGCGTAGTAAATAACTGACTCAAGACTTTTCTGAGAAATATCTAAGAATGCAGAAAGTGCACTCGATGCACCCTTGAAAAACCATACATGAGCAACAGGGGAAGAAAGCGTAATATGACCCATTCTTTCACGTCTAACTCTGGAAAGAGTCACCTCAACACCGCATTTGTCACAAATAATACCCTTATATCGAATTCTTTTGTACTTTCCACAATAACATTCCCAGTCCTTGGTTGGACCAAAAATTCGCTCATCAAAAAGACCATCTTTTTCAGGTCGAAGTGTTCGGTAATTAATGGTCTCTGGCTTTGTTACCTCACCAAATGAATTACTTTTAATATCATCACTTGAAGCAAGCAAAATCCTTAATGCTTTAAAATCAACAATTGTTACGTCTTTCATTTTTTGCTTTTTATTATCCATATCCTGAAAATTTCTAATTTCTAATTTCTAATTTCTAAAAGAGGTACTCTATTTTAGGTTAATTAGGTGAATTAGGTCAATTAGGAATTATCTCCTCCTTCCGTTGCTTCTACACTTACTTCGGGTGCAGTTTCAACTCCAGCTTCCTCTGCAGAACTTTCATCTACTACTTCTTCTGCTCCTAATGCTTCTTCCATTTCTTTAACTTCCCCTTCTACTTTTTCTTCCGCCGCAAGCTCTGCTGGAGCGACAGCTGGAGCAAGTGCCTCATCAACTTTTATTTCTGCTTCTACTGGATCTATCTTCAAACCTAATGCCTGAAGTTCTTTAACCAAAACCTTGAATGATTCTGGAACTTTTGGTGTTGGGATATCTGTACCTTTAACAATAGCCTCAAATGCCTTTGTACGACCGACAACATCATCTGATTTGTAGGTAAGCATTTCTTGCAATACATGCTGTGCTCTGTGAGATTCAAGTGCCCATACTTCCATTTCTCCAAGTCTTTGTCCTCCCATTTGTGCTTTTCCTCCTAATGGCTGTTGAGTAACCAACGAATATGGACCAGTACTTCGAGCATGTGCCTTATCCTCTACCATATGGATAAGCTTCATAACATATTCAATACCAACAACAACTGCATGCTCATATGGTTCTCCTGTTCGGCCATCATAGAGCTTAGATTTTCCGTCCACAGGCAATCCTGCTTCTTTAATAAGATCAATAATATTTTCCTCACTAATCTTTTCAAATGCAGGCGTTGCAACTTTTATACCTAGCTTTTTTGCTGCATATCCCAAGTGAGCTTCCAAAAGCTGTCCCAAATTCATACGAGCAAGCACTGAAATTGGAGAAATAATAATATCTACTGGTGTACCATCCTCAAGATATGGCATATCTGCAGATGGCAAAATTCGAGAAATAACACCCTTGTTTCCATGTCGTCCTGCCAATTTGTCTCCAACAACAACATGTCTAAATTGTGCAACTTCAACTAAAATCTTTCGAATTGTCCCAGGCTCCAATTCGTCACCTTTCTTGCGATCTAATATTTGAACATTAACAACTGTTCCTCGTTCTCCATGAGGAATTCGAAGACTTGTGTCTCTAACTTCACGTGCTTGTTCTCCAAAAATTGCTCTAAGGAGTCTTTCTTCTGCGGTCAATTCTGTTTCACCCTTTGGTGCAATTTTTCCAACCAAGATGTCTCCTGGTCCTACTTCGGCACCGATTGTAACAATACCATCTTCATCAAGATTTGCTAAATCTTCTTCAGAGACATTTGGAATATCTCGTGTTGTCTCTTCAGGTCCTAATTTTGTCTCAACAACTGCTGCTTCATATTTTTCGATGTGGATTGAAGACAACACATCTTCTTTAACCATTCTTTCTGAGATAACAATAGCGTCTTCGTAACCCAAACCTTCAAATGCAGCGTAGGCAATAACTAAATTTTGTCCTAAGGCTAATTCTCCACCTTGAGAAGCTGGTCCATCGATAAGAATGTCACCTTTTTTAACAACTGTTCCTGATTTAACAACAGTTTTTTGTGTATATGCTGTTGTATTTGCTGTTCTATGGAATGTTTCCAAAACAAATGTTTTCTTTTCATTTTTGCCTTCTATGGTGACACTTCGTGCATCTGCATGAGTTACTTTTCCGTCAAATGGTGCCTTAACAACTCTTCCCATAACTTCTGAGATTTTTCCTTCCATGCCTGTTCCGACAATTGGTGCTTCTGGAGCAACAAGAGGTACAGCCTGACATTGCATGTGCGTACCCATAAGAGCACGGTTAGCCTCATCATGAGCAACAAAAGGAATAAGAGATGCTGAAGATCCAACAACTTGTTGTGGCAATACATCTACAAATGCAATCTTTTCTTTTTCTATTTCTAAGAATTCTCCTCTAAATCTTGTAGGAACACGATCTGCCTCAATTTCACCATTGTCATTCAAAACACCAGCATGAGTAATGTATTGTTTCTGCTCATCTTCTGCATCTAGGTAAACGATTTCATCCGTTGCGCGGGCAATTGTCTTTTTACCACTCTTAATAATTTCTACTCGTCTATATGGAGCTTCTAAGAAGCCATATTCATTAACTCTGGCATACAAAGACAAGTACGTAACCAAACCGATATTTGGACCTTCAGGACTTCGAATAGGACAGACCCTACTATATTGTGAGGCATTGATATCTCGGATAGAGAAAGCTGCACGCTCTCTAGAGATACCACCTGTTCCCATGACAGTGAGACGATTTAAGTTATCTATTTCTGCAAGTGGGTTGGTTTGGTCTAATATTGTTGAGAGCTGGGAAGTCCTAAAGAATTCATTTAACGCGGCCATAATTGGTCGAGCATTAATAAGATTACTAATAGTAGAGGGTAAATCTGTCTGCATAAGAGACATTCTTTCTTTAATACTTCTTTCAAGTCGAAGTACTCCAACTCTAAATGCTGTTGTTGCAACGAGTTCTCCAACACTTCTGATACGTCGATTTGCTAAAGAATCAATATCATCGATAATTCCCTCACCAGTTACGAGCCTCATAAGGTATGCAACAGTTCCAACAACATCATCAACGCTGAGTACTCGCTCTGTTATTCCATGAAATCCTGGCGTATCTGCAAGCTTTTTATTAATCTTGTATCTTCCAACTGCACCTAAATCATATCTTCTATTATTAAAGAAAAGCCCGTTGAGTGACTCACGGACTTTTTCGAGGACAACTGGCTCGCCAGGATGCATCTTCTTAAAGATCTCAATCATAGCTTCAGCCTCTGATGTTGTTTCGTCTTTGCCAAGGGTATTGTCAATAAATCCTTCTTTATCAGTAACATTTTCAAAACGAGATCTAATATCTTCATTACTAGATAATCCAATTGCTCGAAGGAATGTTGTTACGGGGAATTTTCGTCGTCTGTCGATTTTAACAGTCATTGTACCGTGGCGAGTTGTGGATATTTCAAGCCAACTTCCATGGACTGGTCGAATTTCTGCTGTGTATAAAGGCTTTCCTGTTACTGGATCGACACTAACCGTAAAAAATACGCCTGGAGAGCGTACTAATTGGTTAACAACACTTCTTTCAATTCCGTTGACGACAAAAGTGCCTCTGTCGGTCATTTGAGGAATATCTCCAAGGAAAATCTCTTGTGCTTGTTGCTCGTTGGTCTTTTTATTTGTGAGGGTTGCTTCTACATAAAGTGGGGCATCGTAGGTGACTCCTTTTACCATTGCTTCTTCAGGAGAGTAATTAGGCTTTCCGAGTCGGTAATGGCCGAAAGAAAGTGACCAATTCTTTTCAGTAAAATCTTCAACTGGAGAAATTTCTGACAAGATTTCGCCAATTGCGTGCTCTTTAAAGGATTCGTAGGATTTTTTTTGAATATCAAGAAGATCGAGTGGTGGGATGATATTGTATTCTCTTCCCCAGTTTTGTCTTGTAAGTGATAAATCAGTTTTTTTAGGCATTTGTTAGATTCAAATGATGGGTGTATTACCACGAAAAAAAAGGAAATGGGCTGTTAACCCTTCCCTTTCTTAAGCTAAGGTTTACTATTTATACCATAGGGGTACGCACGTGTCAAGCCCCGATTATATCGGGGTCAAGCAGAGAAATTGATTAGATTTCCTTTTCTAACTCAATACTATCAGGCACAAATCCATTACGCTTATAAAATTTAATTGCTCCATCATTTGCTGCATAAGCACTAACCATTATTCTCTCTACGCCTTGCTCCTTTGCCCATTCAACGAGTCTTTCAGCTAATTTCTCGCCAATTCCCTGCCCACGATACGAATCACTAACAATCAAATTTTCCATCTCAACTCGCCTAACTGGACGCCAAGACACAATTCGCATAACACTTCCTGTCGTGTATCCAACTACTTCTCCAGAAATCTCTGCTACAAAACAAACTCCTTCTTCCCCGCTTACTCTTTTCTTAAAATGTTCTTCTCCCTCTTGCTGGTATGTCCACTGCATATTAAGAAGAGGATCTCGATGCTGTTCGGATTCAAACAGTTCTTTAGACAACTTTTGAACTGCTGCTAAATCACTTTCTATTGCCTGACGAATAACAGTATTCATATAAGTAGTATACCAAACAAGACCTCTGCTATAATTGCATGTATGACAGCCAGAGAAATTATTGATATCTATTTGAGTTTTTTTGAAAAACGTGGGCATACAAAAATTGCCGGCGCGCCTTTAGTGCCATTACATGATCCAACAACGCTTTTTACATCCTCTGGCATGCAGCCACTTATTACCTATTTATTAGGCGAATCTCACCCTGCTGGTAATAGATTAGTTGATGTCCAAAATGTCTTTCGAGCAGTAGATATTGAAGAGGTTGGAGACGACAGACATACTACCTTCTTTAGAATGTTAGGCAATTGGAGTCTTGGTGACTATTTTAAGGAAGAGCAAATTGCTTGGATGTGGGAACTATATACAAAAGGATTTGGGCTTGACCCAAAAAAATTATTCGTCAGTATTTTTGCCGGAGATCCGAATTCAATTATTAAAACTGAAGGAAAAGAAATTCCCATGGGGCTAGATGCAACTGCATTAATAAAATGGCAAGAGCTATTTAAAAAAGCGAATCTCTCTGCAATTGCTATTGATATGACCAATAATAAAGTTACTCAAGCTGAGATAGATGCTGCAAAAATATTCCAATATGCTGCAAAGAAAAATTGGTGGTCTCGCTCGGGTGTGCCAACTAATATGCCAGCAGGAGAACCAGGGGGCCCAGACACAGAAATGTTCTACGACTTTGGAGTAGAACATAAGTTTCATGAGAATAGTCAATGGAATAATGAAGTATGTCACCCTAATTGTGATTGTGGGAGATTTTGGGAAATTGGTAACTCTGTGTTTATACAATATATTAAACAACAAGATGGTACTTTTATATCTCTTCCAAAACAAAATGTTGATTTTGGTGGGGGTCTTGAAAGAATTATTGGAGCTACAGAAAATCAATCCGATATGTTTCAAACATCTCTTTTTAAACCAACTATTACCTCTATCGAGAAGCAAACGGGAAAATCATACGGCGAACATAGAAAACAAATGCAAATCATTGCAGACCATTTAGGAGGGGGTCTTGCTATAGCTGCAAATGGTATAAAACCAGCAAATAAGGATCAGGGATATATCCTGAGACGTCTTATTAGAAGAAGTATGGATAATCTTCTTGGACTCAATAAAAGTGCAGATGTTGCGCCAATCCTTGAAACAATTGTTGGACAATATAAAGATACAGACCCGTATTTGGTAGAAAAATTTGAAGAAATAAAATATATCATCTTGGAAGAAGTACAAAAGTACGAAAGAACCAGAAATGAAGCAAAGCGATTTATTGAGAAGAAGTACCGTTCTGTCATTCTGGAGGGAGCAAAGCGACCGATAGAATCTCAAGAAAAAGATCCTATCGCTACGCTCCAGGATGACAAAAGAAAAATTGGAGATGAGTTGATGGGTGTTACTGAAATCTCAGCTGATGATGCATTTCTTTTATACACAACACACGGACTCTCCCCGACTCAAATCAAAAGTCTTGGATACACATTCAATGACCAAAAATTTGCAGAGTTAATGGAGGCTCATCAAAATCTTTCTCGGACACAATCAGCAGGAAAATTTAAAGGAGGACTCGCGGATACACAGGAGCTAACCATTAAAGGTCATACGGCAACACATCTACTTCATCAAGCAATCCGGGATTTACT
Source organism: uncultured Gammaproteobacteria bacterium (assembly GCA_964408485.1). Taxonomy (GTDB): domain Bacteria; phylum Patescibacteriota; class Microgenomatia; order Levybacterales; family UBA12049; genus DASQJJ01. The sequence goes on along the minus strand of CAYOZJ010000009.1, from coordinate 23,880 downwards.
TGGCACAGATGTCCATCAGTCTGGCTCAAATATTACTGTAGAGCGTCTCCGGTTTGATTTCAATTTTGACAGAAAATTAACAGATGAAGAAATAAAATCCCTTGAGCAAACAGTTAATGAAAAAATTAAAGAAGATTTACCAATACGCTTTGAAATGATGCCTTTGCAAAAAGCAAAAGATATTAACGCTATCGGACTATTTGGCGATAAATACGAAGAAACAGTCAAGGTATATTTTATTGGCGGATCCAACCCTCACTCCAACTCTCTCCCAAAGGGAGAGAGAGATGAAGGAAGGGCTTATTCTATTGAATTCTGTGGAGGGCCACATGTTGCTCATACAGGTGAAATACAATCGTTCAAAATTACCAAACAAGAGAAGCTAGGACAAGGACTAATGAGATTATATGCGGTTGCGAGCTAGATTATAAAGAAAAAACCTTAGAACAATCTCTCTCAAAATTTATTTATTTTCCATCTGGAGTTTCAAACTTTGGTGTTGTCTGTCCGTAACTAAGATTTAACCTACCATTTGCAGGCCTATATCTAATTGGCTTGGCTTCATGAGTATCAGGATCTCTAACTATTACTGTAGCTCTTTTCTCAAGCAGTTCCCTTACTCCTCTTGACCCTGTTTTTGCTTGAACATAGCCTAAGCCCCACGTTGTCCAAATTTCAGCTTTTCTTACCATATTGAATCCTATATTACTCTCTCTCTCTGAGAAAATCAAGGGGCAAATTAAGGCTAAAATGTTGGTTTCTCATTCGCCATTCCGCTGTTTTTTATTAACAAAGAAAAGTCAGCTGCGTGTCGTTTTGCAAGTGATGCGGATAAAACTTTATAAAGGTAGAACGCTCGCGAACGTCACCTTGCAAAATGAGGAGCGGCTGACTTACCAAGCAATGGAAATTGCCGCGCTTCGCTCGCAATGACAAAAGGAGCTGGATCCCGGATCAAGTCCGGGATGACAAGAAGATTTTGGACAACTTCACAAAGCAAAATTGATTTGCGCCTAAGCTGGAAGCGTGCTATGCTTTTTATAGTAAACAACCCTCACCTTAATCCTCTCCTAAAAGGCGAGGGAAAATAATGAGGTTGAGAATTATATGCAATTGCCTTTCTTAAAGCTTTTCCAAAAAAAGGCGCCTACAGATTACTTCTTGGCTCTTCTTTTCAGAGACGAGAAAATACATGCGGTTGTTTTCGAGCAGGTGAATGGGCGTATTCAGGTAGTTGGTCAGGGAAAAGCAAAGCTCTCTGCATCGCTTGAGCGTGCATCGGATGAAATGCTTCTTGACTGCGCAGACAAGGCAATTAGCCTTGCTGAAGAGTCGCTTCCTGATGGTATCCAGACCCATAAAACAGTTTTTGGCGTTAAAGAAACGTGGGTTGAAGATACTCACATTAGCAAAGATTATTTATCTCGTCTCAAAACCATTAGCGACCAGCTAGACCTCAAACCAATTGGTTTTTTGGTTTTCCCGGAAGCAATTGCTCATCTTCTCCAAAAAGAAGAAGGAGCACCAGTGTCTGCAATTCTTGTTGAGTCAGGAGAAAAACAACTTACTATTACCATGCTTCGCGCAGGACGAATTATTGGCACAAAGGAAGTTGTTACCGGTGAAGCACTAACGACAACCGTAGAAAGCGCATTAAAAGACTTCGAGAATGTAGAGATTCTTCCGTCTCGAATTATTTTATTTGACAGTACCGATAGCAATGTTGAAAAACAATTCTTATCCCACAAATGGAGTAAGTCGCTTCCTTTTTTACATGTTCCACAAATCACAACACTTCCTGATGACTTTGATACACGGGCAATTCTTTTTGGAACAGCAACACAAATGGGGCTTGATGCAATCGATTTAGTGAAACAACCATTAAAAAAAGCAGAAGCTTTCTTTGAAGAATCCCCAGATGTCATTGCGAGTGAAACGAAGCAATCTAATACAGATGAAGAGATTGCCACGTCGCAAGCTCCTCGCAATGACGAAAATGAAACAGAAGGACCAATTGAAAAAGAACCAAAAGAATCAAAACAAGAAGCAGAAGAACAACTTGAAGAAGTAACCGGTGAGGATACATCAGAATATTTTGGATTTGTAAAAAATACAGATATTGCCAGTGGTATTGACCATCCGCACGCAACTCCCCTTATGGATAATGCCATAGAACCAGTGACAGAAGAGATCCCTGAAGAAGAAAAAGAAAGTGAATTAGCGGGCGTTGCACCAGGATTTAGCAAATCCGGAGCAATATTTTTGGAAGGAGCAAAGAAAGTTTTTGCAAACATAAAGCAACATGTCCCAAAATCTATTTCCCTAGGGGGAGTCTCTCAAATGCTATCTGGCGTAAATGCTCACAGACAGGGAAACTTTAATAAATTATTTATCATTATTCCTGCTGGAATTATTCTTCTTCTGGTAATTTTCATTTGGTATATATTTGCAATACACGCAAAGGTAACACTTTTTCTTACCCCCCAAACAATTTCTCAAAACCAGACAATTAGTTTTACAACAAATGGACAAAGCAATCCATCAAAAAATATTGTTGCCGCAACAACAATAAGTACTAATGAAGAAGGAAAGGTGTCCGGCGATGCAACGGGCAATAAAGATGTTGGAACACCTGCAAAAGGGACAGTAACCGTATTTAATAGCGATGATAGCTCACATACTTTGAGCAAAGGGACAGTTATTACATCAAGTAACGGATTAAAATTCACATTAGATAAAGACGTTACTGTTGCATCGGGATCATCTGATCCAACAAATCTCACAGCCGGTACTACAGATGTAGCAGTTACGGCAAGTGACATTGGCACAGATTATAATCTTCCTTCAAATACAAAATTTAATGTTAGCGGCTCATCGGTCCTCGCAGCAAAAAATGCTAATGCCCTAACAGGCGGGACAAAAAAATCCATTGTTGTTGTGACACAAAAAGATTTAGATAATTTAGCGAGTCAATTAACAGACAATCTTAAAGACAAAGCAAAATCAGATCTTTCAGGAAAGGCATCTGGAGACGAAGTTATTCTACCAGACTTTACCAAAACAACAGCCGGTATTACCAACTATGATAAAAAGGTTGGAGATGAAGCAAAAGGAATTAATTTAGATGGTACTGTTACGTACGAAAGCATTGCGTATAAAAAATCAGACATTGAGTCATATACCAAAGCTGCACTGCAAGGAAAATTGCCATCCAACTTAACTCTTGCACCAGACGGGTTAACCTATGAAGTTAAAGACATGACAACAAAGGACGATACAACAAAAGTTACTCTTGTTATTAAGGCTGCACTTATTCCAAATGTCGACACGAAATCATTAACAGATCAAATTGCAGGAAAAACCTTTGCACAGGCAAGAGACATTCTTTCTAGTACACCGCAATTTTCTGATGTGACATTTATATTGTCGCCGAATTTATTTTTCTTACCAAAAACATTGCCGCGACTCGGCAACAACATAACACTCGTACTCGTTGCGCATGAGTAAATCATATTACTATCAGCATCCAAAATTATATTTGGTGCACCCACGTCTTTTGGTGCGAATATTTGGTTTTATTTTATTTGCATTGGGCATTGCAACGGTTGTCTATATTTTTAGTCCACTTGTCATTTGGCAGTTTACCCTTGCTCCCCAAGTTGCAGCGTCGCAAATCACATCCCCTATTCCTAACAGAACACTTCTCACACCAAATGCGATAAAAAGTTTGCTTGCATCTTCCCTGCAAAATATGTCAGGCACTGACTATACCGATGCACAAAATTGGTTTCCATCATACAGAATTCAAAATGGGACACCCAAGATTCAATCATATTTTTTAACGATTCCAAAACTCGGTATTACCAATGCGTATGTCTCAACAATTGATACCAACTTAGCAACACATTTAGTTAATCTTTCCGGAACATCCACTCCACCCGATAAAGGCAATACAGTTATATTTGGCCATTCAACCCTTCCCCAACTCTATAATGCAACAGACTACAAAACAATTTTTGCAAATATTTATAAGTTACAACCTGATGACACATTCCAAACGACAGTAAGTGGTGTTATTTACACCTATAAAATTTTTTCCATAACTGTTGTCGATCCAGACGACACCTCTGTCCTTAGCCAAACCTATGACGATAGTTATGTTACGATTATTACCTGCACTCCTCCCGGGACAATTTGGAAACGACTTGTTATTAAAGCACGACTACAAAAGCTAAATCAGGATTAAGAATCAAGAATTATGAATTAAGGTTTGGCGATACGAGAAAAAATTCTTTGTGAAAGTATATTTTAGATGTCCTTATTCGTAATTCATTAAAACGACTATGATGATAAATAAAAATAAAGTTCGGAACGTTGCGAACAAGTCTTGGTGATTAATTACCAATTATCATACGATTGATCTAGGTAACATGAGCTAAGGACAAGAAAATATACTAAGCAAAGTAGTTACACAACTATGAAAGAAGATAAAAAACAAATAGCATTAGATGCAATTCGAAAAAAATTAGTTGGGAAAAATTTAACATATAAGGAAATCTACGCAGTCATGGATGAGATTGCCCACAATAGATTAGGTGATGTTCTCACAACGTATTTTGCTGCTTCAGGATATGCAAAAGGATTTTCCGATGAAGAATTATACTTTCTAACAAAAGCCATGGTTGAAACAGGAGAAAAAATTAATTGGCACGAAAAAATTGTTGCAGATAAGCATTCAATAGGAGGCATTCCGGGAACAAGGACAACAATGATTCTTGTCCCAATTATTGCAGCAGCAGGATTTCTTATTCCCAAATCTTCTTCTCGCGCAATTACTACACCAGATGGCACAGCAGATGATATGGAAGTATTAGCCGATGTAGAATTTACGAAAATGGAAATCGAACAAATTGTTCGAGCAACACATGGATGTATTGTATGGGGTGGAAGTTTTGGTATTGCACCGGCAGATGATGTAATGATTCATGTTGAGTCTCCCCTTTTATTTGAAAGCTATGACAAAATTATTGTCTCAATCCTTGCAAAAAAAGTTGCCTTTGGAAGCACCCATGTTGTAATTGACTTACCTTACGGAAAAACAGCAAAAGTACACAGACACTCTGATGCAGAAGAATTGCGAGATAAATTTTTATTTGTTGCAGAAAAATTTGGCATAAAAATGAGTATTCAAATTAGTCCAACTGACCAACCTGCGGGACGCGGTGTTGGGCCAGTACTCGAGACGCGGGAAGCACTACGAGTCCTTGAGCAAAGCGAAAACAGACCACTGGACCTAGAGAAAAAAGCACTTATGCTTTCCGGTGCATTACTTGATTTATGTCTTGAGGACGTCCCGGAAGGAAGACAAAAAGAAATTAAAGAAACGTACGGTACAGGATTTAAGTGGGCCAAACATATTCTCGAGACAGGCCAAGCACTTGCAAAAATGAAAGATATTATTAAAGCGCAAAAAGGAAATCCCAATGTAACATCTGTAATACTTACAGAGAAAATTGGTAAACATATCCATAAAGTTATTGCAACTCACACAGACCGTGTTCACGATATAGATAGTCATAACTTAACTGTTGTTGCCAAGCTACTTGGCGCACCTACACAAAAAGGGAGTGGTATTTTTTTGAATACAAAAATTGGTGAGCGGTTTGAAAAAGGGCAAACACTCTTTACGATGTACTCCGAGTCAGAGTATAATCTCAAAGAAGCAATGGCATCACTGAGTAATTTTCCAATAATGGGAGTATGATGCAATTTTCATTTTTCAATTTCCAGTTTTCAATAAATGTTTCATTGATCATTGTTCACTGATTGAAAATTGGGAACTGACAACTGAAAACTATTGAAAATAATTTATTATGCGCTTTATAAAATCTTTTATTATACTTTTTGCCGTTTTCTTAATTGGGGGAATTTTTTGGTGGCTAAATGGAACAAGCGCTGCCAATAGCAAAGATAAAACACAAAAAATATTTGTTGTTAGTAAAGGCGAATCAAGTAAACAAATTAGTTTTGCACTAAAAGATGCAGGACTTATTCGCGATCCAATTGTTTTCTTGTTACTTAGCAGATTTGGCGGATATGATGGTAAGATTCAGGCTGGAGATTTTAGACTATCCCCTAATCAAACACCCTCGCAAATTCTTACAAGTTTTACCAAAGGAACTTTAGACATTTGGGTAACAATTCCAGAGGGACTTCGCGCTACAGAAATTGCTGAAATCCTAAAAAAGAATGTGCCGTCTTATGAGAGCTCATGGGATGACAAACTCGCAACACAGGAGGGATATTTATTCCCTGATACATACCTTTTCCCAAGAGATGCGACAATTGACCAAGTTATTAGCATTATGGAAAATAACTTCAAGCAAAAATATGCAATAGCGGAAGCTTTGCAGACTAATAAATTGTCACAATCTCAAGCTGTCATTCTTGCATCTATTGTGCAACGAGAGGCAATTTCTCCTCATGATATGCAGTATGTTGCATCTGTTTTGGAAAATAGACTCGATATTGGCATGGCATTGGGAAGCGATGTTACTGTTGAATATGCGCTTGGATATAATCAAAGTGAAAAAACATGGTGGAAGAAAAATTTAACAGTCGATGACTTGGCGATTAACAGTCCGTATAACACTAGAAAAGTTGCCGGACTCCCGCCAACACCAATCAGCAATCCTGGGCTTGTTGCACTAGAAGCAGTTGTGAATCCACCTGCATCGGATTATTTATACTTTATTGCAGACAACAAAGGAGTAGCTCATTTTGCAGTAACTCTTGACCAACACAACGCGAATATTAAGAAGTACGGGGAATAAGTAGATGAAATTCAAAGAAAGAGACAAAAATTAAATATCTCCTAATTCATTTGCTTTTTGTTGATAAAGTCCAGAAAGTACTACAGCTTGATACCAATTCCGCGGATATTGACCACCATTATGAGCCTTCAACTCCATTACTCTTCTATTCCAGTCATCCGTAGACGTGCTCCCCGCCATAAAACTTGCCAAACCTTCATTAGTGTTTAATTGTGCTCCTGCAACAGGCTCACGGTAAACAAAAGGTGTCATACCTGCGTTTCGCTGTATGAGTGCCCCTTGACCTGCTGTTGGTGCATCTATTACAACCTTACCCAATCCATTAGTAGGTGTTTGTGGGGAAGTTGGGCGACTTTGGAGTATTGAACGTCTCTGTGCTTGATTTATATCAGACCATGTTGCAGTATCTGGATTTAAACCATACTTAGTGGCAAAACGTCTTCTATTTGCCTCATTACCTCTTTCATTTGCCTCTCGAATTCTAGCCATTTCTTCTGCACTAGGCTGTGATGCTCGTCGTGGAGCCTCAGTAGGTGCTGCTACAGCATCTCGCTTAAGGAGTCGCTGAAACCATTTTGGTTTATCTGACATAATGTGTCCTATATTACTCTCTCTCTGGGAAATTTTCAAGGGGTAATTTGAGGCTAATTTCCCCTCTCCTCGGAGGAGAGGGTCAGGGTGAGGTCTGATATACTAAAAAAATGAAATTTCAATATGTCAAAGGTCTTAAGCAACTTTCTAGATCAAATAGAAAATCACAAACAGATGTAGAAAAAATGTTGTGGCTAAACTTACGAAATAAACAGCTTAATGGCTATAAATTTAGACGACAGTTTCCAATTTTGCACTATATTCTTGATTTTTACTGTCTGGATAAAAAATTGGCAGTTGAGCTTGACGGCAGTCAACATTTTGAAAACCTAGCATACGACATACAAAGAACAAAAGACTTGCAAAAGTTAGGAATAAGAGTGATCAGATTCTTAGATAATGAGGTATTACAAAATCTTAATGGAGTATTAGAAAAGATAATGAGCGAATTGTCTTAAAGACCTCATCCTAACCTTCTCCTATAAGGAGAAGGAACTAATGAGTTAGCTTACCATTTTCTTTGGGGCACCTTTGAAGAATCGTTTTACTTTTGCAACGGTTCGCTGAGGCTTTTCCTCAGACTTACGTACTGGCTCTGAAACTTCCATCTCTTCAGGATCTTCTGCTTCAACACCTATAAATTCTTCCTCATCATCAGGCATTTCTAAAAGCTCGGAAATTGCTGTATTTTCTTCTACCTGATCCAAAAGCATTTGAAGGACCTTCTTCCCTTTATTAGTACCAAATAAAAACATTAATCCTGCACCAACTAACAGTCCCAAAACAAATCCATTTAAAAATCCACCGCTATGATTATGCTCGTTCATTCTTCCCCCTTCTGGTGTGGATGCTTTTTCCTGTCTGACAGAAATGAAGCAACAAGTGAGCCCAATTTTACTCCAGATAAAACAGTAGACAAAGAGACAACTGGCTTTGAAATGCTTTCGCTAATAAGACGAGCGTCTCCTAAGACTTTATTTGTGTTGGTTAATGCGCGTCTCACTTCTCTGAGAATAAAGAAAACCTGAACACCCAATATAACAAGAAGAAGCGTTAAGATGCCAACAACCGTCAGGAGTAATATTTGAGCAGTATCCATATACAATTTTAGCTTAGCTCAGTTTGACTATTTAGTCAAGTCAAAGTTAAACTGATAAGATTACCCTTCGACACTCGACTCAGTATTTGCTTCCCCGAAGCGGCGATTACTAATTTCTAAAAAACGTCAATGCGATAACCTTAACTCTTCGACTCGCTCTGCTCGCTCAGAGAAAATTTTGCCTGAGCTTGTTGAAGGCTGACTAAGTAATTTGGGTATTCTTTAGATCCATTAGGTGAATTAGAGTAATTAGGTTAATTTTGTAGGTTATTTAACCACGACATGTCTTTCTATTGTATTTATCTTTCCGAAACTGTTAACTGCTTTAACTGTAACGGTTACATTGCCCGGAAATACGGGTAGCTCTTTACTAAATTTTCCATTGGGATCAACATATGCGGGAAGTGTATTAATTGTTACCGCAACACTTGGGTCTGTTGTCCCTGATACAACAACTGTTTGAGAGACAATTACACCTCTGTCTTTTGGTGAATCAACACTGAGCTGTGGTGCCCAAAATGCTGCACGATACTGAAAGACTAAATAGGCAATGAGCAAAGTAACAACAACTCCTCCTATCCAGAATGCTTGAGTAATAGAAAATCGCTTAAGTGAAATCTCATTTCGCATCATCCCTTCCGGGACAAGCTTTGCTGCGCGTTCTGCGTCATACTCACCCCTAAATCTGGCCATATACTCCTGTACTGGTAACTCTAAAAATTCTAAGTAGTTTTTGACAAATCCATGCGCATAACTACTACCGGGAAGCTTCGCGTAGTCACCATTTTCTATTGCTTCCAGAAAACTAGAGCGTATTTTGGTTGCCTTAGCAACTTGTTCAATGGTTAAGCCTTTTTTCTTGCGTGCTTCTTTAACTGTTTCTCCAACGTTTATCATAAAATGAATAATGCTGTATGCAGTATGAATCAAGCAGAAAGACTTAAACCTGAAGAATCCCATGCATATTGCATAATTCGTATTGCATATTGCTTTATTTATTCTCCATGCACTTGCGCCAACACTTCATCTGCATTTTTACTTAGGACATCCCGCGGCTTACTTCCCTCTGCCGGTCCAATAATACCATGCTCTTCGAGCTGATCAAGTATTTTAGCTGCTCGTGAGTAACCAATAGATAATTTTCGCTGAAGAAGCGATGCCGATGCCTTATCATATTGACACACAACTCTCACTGCATCGTCAAAGAAACTGTCCATTCCTTCACTACTTCCACTATTTGCACCAATACCTTTTCCTTTAACGGTTATCTGTTGTGTTGTTACTTCTTCAGTGTACTGAACTTCCGGCGCTTTTTCCTTCAAAAATGCAACAAGTCTTTGGGATTCTTTTTCAGAAACATATGCTCCCTGAATACGTGTTGGCTTTGCCTGATCTGGTGGAATATATAACATATCTCCCCTGCCAAGAAGTTTTTCTGCTCCTGGTCCGTCCAAAATAACGCGGGAATCAATAAGAGAGGACACATTAAAGGCAATGCGTGTTGGAATATTTGCTTTAATAAGTCCAGTTATAACATCGACACTTGGTCGCTGTGTTGCAATAACCAAATGAATACCTGTCGCACGGGCCATCTGCGCTAAGCGGGCAATTGCATCTTCTACCTCAACTGGTGCAAAAATCATAAGATCCGCAAGCTCGTCAATAATAATGACAATAAATGGCAACGCTTGAAATCCTGATAATTCATTATAAGAATCAATATTTCGTACTCCACGCTCTGCAAATAATTTGTATCTCCTATCCATTTCTCCCATAGCCCATTTAAGAGCAGATAGAATTTTTTCCTGCTCAACGATAACTGGAGTCAGTAAATGGGGTATACCATTGTATCCCGTCATCTCAACGCGCTTCGGATCAACCATAATAAATTTCACTTCCTGAGGAGATGCCCTAAAAAGAATTGATGCAATAAATGCGTTAAGTGCAATTGATTTTCCAGATCCTGTTGTACCGGCGATAAGCAGATGGGGCATCCGTGCAATATCTGCAACAACTGGGTTACCAGAGACATCTAGCCCTAATGCCACAGTTAACTTAGATTTTGCTTTTTGCATTGTTGCAGAAGTTAACATAGTGCGTAGTCCAACAACTTCAAGTGATCGGTTTGGAATTTCAATTCCCACAAGATTTCGTCCAGGAATTGGCGCTTCAATTCTAATTTGTCCTGAAGGTGCTTCTGTTGCTAACGCTAAATCATTGGTAAGAGATGTTATTTTACTTACCTTTGTCCCAAGAGCAATTTCCAATGCATACTGCGTAACGGCAGGTCCTAAATTAACTTCGGCAACACGCGCAGCAATACCAAAAGACTCAAGCGTTTTTTCTATTATTTGTGCAATTCGCTTCACATCTCCTCGTTCTGCTTTTGCGCCCGATGAATCAGATAATAATTCAACTGCAGGATATTCCCACATACCACCCTCCAATACATTTGTTACTAACTTATCTGAAATAAGCTCTGGCTCTTTTTTCTTTACAACTAAACCCGATCTTTCATCCATTTTTGATGATGGGAAAAGTGGTGCTGTTTTATTATTGCTATCTGCCAACCCAAGTTGTTTGATTGTCATTGGCTTGTCTTTAGACAATGGTCGTTTGGATTTAAAAACACTTGCCGGAATAAGACGCGGAACAAATTGAAGCGTTGCAGCCATTCCTTGCATCAATTCGTCAAATGACGTATCAAAAAATACCACAAGTCCAACAAAAATACCTGCAATAAAAATTAAGTCTGCGCCAATATTACCTAAAATATCTGACAATATTTGAAACATATGTAATCCAATACTTCCCGAATGAAGAACACCAACCATCGAGAAAAATGTTAATGTGTACCCAATTGCAACATGCGGACGAGACAGAAAGAATTTAAATCGGAAAAGTAAAAATGCAATAAAAATAAAGACGAGTGGAAAACCGTATTGGAGTTGTCCAAAGTTACGACTTAAGAAATCATTGAGGGCAATAAGCGCATCACCTTGCTTACTAAATGAAAGGAATTGGAGAATACCCACTACAAAAGCAGCAAGGGCAAAAAGAGTATAGATTGTTTCTTTTTTTAACTTAACACGGCGACGGCGTCCGCCACCTCCACTACGACGAGATCTGGGCATAGTATCTATTATACGAGATCGAAGGGATTACGCAAGCGTACGTGTTTAGAGTTTTCCCTGAAAACGAAGCAGAGCACGAATTTTCCTTCCCTCATACACACCTCTTTGAAGAAGTGGTGTTGTAATTGCAGGCAAACCATTATTCCTAAAAATTCCATTTACCCAATCATTATTCCCAACAACACCATCAACCTGCCCAGCAATCTGTACTGTGTTTCTAAACCAAACAGAATCATCTGCTAAGTAATCATTGACACAAACAATATTACTTACTCTTTCTAAGAGGTTTTCTCTTTGGAGTGAATGAATAAGCATTTGTTTTCTCTGACTTGCACTAAATGGGTTATCTTCATCAATAGTATTTGCACTTCCAATACCAATAGTTACTTTTTGAGAAATTGCTAAAGCTTGCTTAAGTAAATGAATATGACCTCTGTGTAACGGCTGGAATCTACCAATAACCAAAACGTTTTGAAATCGTTGTGGTACTTCCAAAGCAAATTGCTGAAGTGCAGCATCTTCTTCGTCCGGAGATAAAAAGGGCTGGGTAAAAACTTCTAAAGAACTACAGTCTGCATGTCTTTCTTGCTCAAGCATTCCTTGCATTATAGTAAATTAGTTCAATATGTTTGAATTTAACCAAGAAGGGAATTTTTTAGCAACTTATAAAACAAACCATACTCTTTTACCCGTCGCTCTTTCTCTATCTTGATCCGAATGACCATCTAATATAGATTGTGCTGTTGCTCGTTGTCTTACTGTAGGAACTCTACCCCTATCTGCATCTTGTCCTTCAACCGTATCACGATACTTTTTTAATTCCTGAGCTACTCTTCTACTTCTTACTAAACCTGTACCTACAATAATCGCCATGAGCACAAATTAACAGAACACACGGAAAATGTCAAGATTTTTACACTTCAATTACAACAGGAAGAATCAGAGGCTTTTTGCGGTATTTCCTAAATAACCTTTCTTCAATTGTTTTACCAATTTCACGTCTTGCATAGACAAAATTGGTGAGCTTTCCTTTTTTACCAGAAAACATTCTTTGCATTTCCGCATGGACTACTTTAACGATTGTATCCGTATCGGCATCAGAAAGTCCTCGCACAATGACAATTGGCTTTTGAGAAAGTCCTCCGGTTGCGCCGTCAATCTCTGCAATAATGGCAACAACGCCGTCCTGGGATAATTTTTGCCTATCTCGCAGGACATAACTTTCTACTTCTTCTCCACTTAACTCGTCAACAAACACACGCCGTACCATATATTTTTGACCAAAATGTGCGCCCTGTGCGTTAAATACCATTTCTTGCCCATCTTCCGGCAAGAAAACATCTTGCGCCTTGTAGCCATTTTTTACTGCAAGTTTTTTATATGCAACCATATGCTTAAAGTTTCCCCCAATTGGCAAGAGTTTTTTTGGTTTTACTAATTGCATAAGCTGCGTCAACTCTCCTGCAGATCCGTGACCTGAAACATGGACATGAGCAATATCTGAGTAGAGCACGTTACATCCTACACGAAGAAGTGCATCAATAAGCGTATTAACCATAATCTCATTCCCAGGAATTGCATCTGATGAAAAAACAATCGTGTCTTGCGGACTAAGTTTTACATCCCTATGCTCATTATTAGCTATACGAGTAAGTGCAGAATTTTCCTGTCCCTGACTTCCGGCAACAAAAAGGACTAACTGATTATTTTTATATTGCTTTATCTGGTCGATTCTAATTTCCATTCCCTTTGGCAATCTAACCAAACCCATTTCTTTTGCAACATCCATGGTATTCATGAGGGACCGTCCAACAAAACTTACCCGTTTCCCTAATTTTTGCGCAGCATTCAAAACCTGATTAAGGCGATTAATATTTGATGAATACGTTGTGACAATAAATTTACCCTGAGTTTTTTTCATTTCATCAAAGAAGAAATCTGTTAACGTTGCTTCTGTTGGCACAGCGCCGTCTCTTTCTGCCCCTAAGCAGTCTGACAAAAGACACATAACGCCTAATTTACTAAGCCTCTCTATTTTTGCTAAGTCTGTTGTTTTCCCATCATACGGCGTTGGGTCAATTTTAAAATCACTTCCATGATAAAAATTCCCAACAGGAGTTTTAATAAAAATATGCGATGTATCTGGTACAGAGTGAGTAACGCGAATAAACTGCGCAGAAAATGATCCTAAATGCAACTCATGATCTGATTCAAAAGGCACTGCCTCAACTCTTTTAACCACACCAAATTCTTGCAGCTTTTCATTAGCAAGACCTGCACAAAACGGTGTTGCATAAATTGGGAATTCAGGAAGTTGTGGCAAAATAAAAGGCAGTGCACCCATGTGGTCCTCATGACCATGAGTAATCAACATGCCGACAATTTTCTTACCTTGTTTTATGGCATTTTCTAAATACGAAATATCTGGAATGAGTAGATCTACTCCAAGCATTGTTTCATCGGCAAATCCCAAACCACAATCAACAATGAGTATCTGATCCTGATACTGATACACGTACATGTTACGGGTTACATCCCCAACACCACTAAGAGGTATTAAGGAAACTTGGTCCATTTTATTGTTCATAATTTTATTATACATATAATTTCATTCAAATTAATTTACAGTTTACAATTTCCAATTTACAATCAATTTACAATGCACAATGATTCAAACGTGTTTGAAAATTAGTTATTGAAAATTCAGTGAAAATTGAGAACTAAAAATTGAAAATTTGGAGTTATCTGTTGTAGTCTTTTTTTTGCCCTCGGAATCCGCCTCGCTGTTGGCGTTTTTCCCTCTCAAATTGCATTGCCAATGGATGCTTTTGTGCAGGTGCTCCTACTTGTCCTTGTGGTTGTGGAGTAAATGGTCGAGGACTACTTGTGTATCCACCGCCACGACTGCCACCAAAGTCTCGTCCATGTCCTTCTTTTCGCTCTCTCGAATCACCAGATGGTCCTTGCTGTCCACCTGTGTCTGTACCTGGCTCACGCATTGTTAAGTTATATCGTCCCTGATCATCAACTTCACTTACCCAAACAGTTACTTTATCTCCAATTGCTACAACTTCAGATGGACTACTAACAAAATGATCTGTCATTTTGGAAACATGGACCATACCTTCTTTACCAGGTAAGAATTCAACAAATGCGCCGAAAGGAAGTATTCTTTTTACTTCTGAATTTTCAAATTTTTCCCCAACCTTTACTTCTCGTGTCATACCGCTTATCCACTCATATGCAGCTGTAACACTTGCTGGTTCAACTCCTGTAATACTTACTGTTCCATCATCTTCTACGTCTACTTGTGCTCCTGTTGTTGCAATAATATTCTTAATATTTTTGCCCGATGGTCCAATAAGCTCACCAATCTTGTCTACTGGAATCTTAAGGCTAACAATCTTTGGTGCATAAACAGAAAGATCTGCTCTCGGACCTGGAATGACAGCAAGCATTTTTTCAAGAATAAAAAGTCTAGCTTCCCTGGCTCTATCTAAAATCTTAACAACCTGCTCATCGGTAAGACCTGGAATTTTTACATCCAACTGAATTGCTGTAATACCTTCATCTGTTCCGGCAACTTTAAAATCCATGTCTCCGGAAAAATCTTCTAAACCAATAATGTCTGTGAGTAATTCATATTTGTCTCCATCAGACATCATGCCAACAGAAATTCCGGCAACTGGCTTTTTAATTGGAACTCCAGCATCCATAAGAGCAAGTGTACTACCACACGTGGATGCCATAGAACTTGACCCATTTTGGGATAAAACTTCACTTACAACCATAATGGTGTATGGAAATTCTTCTTGTGATGGAATTACAGCCTGCAATGCTCTTTCAGCAAGTGCGCCGTGACCAACTTCTCGTCTACCTGGTGTACCAATTCTTCCAACTTGACCAAAAGAAGATGGCAATCCTGAGTAATGATGAATGTAGCGTTTTTCTTCTTCTCCCTCTGCAGATTCAATAAGCTGTCCCATGCGAGGAGATCCTAATGTCACAATACTCATTGCTTGTGTCATTCCTCTTTGGAAAAGTGCTGAGCCATGGGTTCTTGGAAGTACTCCTGCTTCAATTGTTAGATCTCTCACTTGATCCATTTTTCGTCCATCTGGTCTTTTTTGTTTTCCTAAAATATCTGATCGAATAAGCCTATAGACAACTGCGTCAAGCGCTGCTGCGACAACCTTTTTATCGATGGTGCTTTCTGAATTTTTGGTCTTAATTTCTTCAAGTACTTTCGCAATAAGCTCGTCAGACTTCCCACCATCTGAATCTTTTTCAACTCTACTTTGCAATAGTTCTGCAATTTCTTTTTTGTATGATTTTTCAAATAATTCTTTTGCTTCAACAAGATTTGCCTCAGGTGCAACTTCTAGTTTTTCCTGTCCAACTTCTTTGACCAATTCGTTAATCGCTGTAATAACTTGTTTTGTTGCCTCATGTGCCTTGGTCACTGCGTCTGAAACAACTTTTTCTGCAACTTGCAATGCTCCTGCTTCAAGCATAACTGTCTTATCACCATTGTGGGAAACAACGATATCCAATGTAGAAGTTTTTCCTTCTGTTATTGTTGGGTTATAGATATGATCTTTTTTCTCACTGTCGTAACCCATTCGGACTGCACCAATTGGCCCATTCCATGGAATTTTAGAAATTGCGAGCGCTGCAGAGACAGTATTAAGCGCTAATATATCTGCTTCATTTTCTCCATCAACAGACAAAACAGTCACAACAATTTGTACTGCATTTTTGAATGTTTTAGGAAAAAGAGGTCGAATAGATCTATCAATAAGTCTTCCTGATAAAACAGCCTTATCAGATGGTCGTCCATCTCGCTTTACCCAACGGCTTCCTTTGATTTTTCCACCTGCATATAAGTGCTCAATAAAATCAACTGAGAGTGGAAAGTAATCGAGTTCTGTTTTTCCACCTTCTACGACTGTAACAAGCACAATAGTATCACCCATTCGTCCTTGCACTGCAGCTGTTGCCTGTGGAGCTAACTTGCCTGTTTCAAAGGTAAGTTGTTTACCAGACAAATCAAATGTTTTTGAGGTAAATTTCATTATTTGTTTATAGATTTTTCTCTTTCGTTCTTTAAGCGAGGATTCATTGGTCCCGCTAAGCGGGATTTCGTTTCACTCAACTTCTGAGTCCTAATTTCTTAATTATATCTCCTGCTCTTATTTTATCAACCTTTTCTAAGAAGTTGAGCAACCTTCTTCTTTTAGCAATCATAGACAATAATCCTCGTCTAGAATGATTGTCACCTTTGTGATCCTGTAAATGGACAATAAGCTGTTGAATTCTGTGTGTTAAGAGTGCAATTTGCACTTCAGGACTTCCGGTGTCTCCATCAACTGTTTGGAATTGCTTAATTATATCTTGTTTTTGTACAGGAGTCAGTGGCATATCTTATGCTTTCAATCTAAATCTGTGTGTATTATAGCAGGTTCTACGGAGATTAGCAATCACTTAGGATCATGTTCAGAAAGGTTATCTAATAAAGAGAGGACTGTCTGTAGTTCTGCCGTACTTGCCTTATGATCTGGAATTCCATCTGGCTTAACTACTCCACCTTTATCATATCCAAATCTTCTCACAACAGGCTGTGCTTCATCGGGAAAGAGAATAAACTGCTCTTGATGAAAATCCGATCTACCCTCAACAACTACCTGTCGCCATGTTGTTGATCGCGGCTCACCTCTTCCTCTCCTAGCAAGTCTTTGTCTTATCCCTTCCTCTTTATAGAGAGGCAATCTTCTTACCTCAACTTCTACTCTCTCAATATCTCGAGCATGAAAAAAATCTCTCGCAGAAGCAGGATCTAGTGGAAATTTTCTTGATGGAAAGAGCGGATACTGTGTCCCATGTTGAAGCATATCATCAATTTTTCTGTGGATTGCAGATCGTAACGATGGAACATTCTGATCTGCACTCATTTACTTACAAAACAGTGGAACCATTATAAACTTTTGGCGTTAACCAATCTGCTGGTGGCTGCTCTTGTGGAGCTTGCTGAACAGGTGAAGCCGGGCTCTGCATAGTTCCCGGTTGCTGCATAGATTGTATTGGCTGAGCTATTGGCTGTTGGACTTGAACAGGCTGTTGCTGCATAACAGGAGCAGGCTGAGCATATTGCTGCTGCACAGGCTGCTGAACCATTGGCTGTGGCATTGGATTATATTGCTGAACTGGTTGTTGTACAGGCATAACTGGAGCCTGTGGAATCGGCTGTGGTTGAGCTACTTGGACGCCGCCCAGAGGGCTCTGCCCGGCGGGCTGTTGTGGTGGAAAGTAATTCTCAGTTGGCATAGCAGTTGTCTGAGGCTTAGCATATGCACCACTCATCTTTCTAACTGCACCTTTTTTCATAAGAATTCCCGCCATTTCAAATGCTAAATAACTTCCTCCATTATTTTCAAAATTATTTGTTGCAGAAAGAATTCCAGAAAGTAAATTCTGGGATGTATCTTTGTCTAATTCAATTTGTGGCTCAAGAAGAGTCAAAAAGTCTGCAACTTCTTCAGAAAGAGAGCTAAATCTACTATCAACATGGACAATATCACCATACTTAGTATTATTAGATCTGTTGTCAAAATTAACAACAGTAACACCAACCTGCTTTTGGTATCCAAGATTCTGCATGTCTCCAACACCAACAAAAATAAGAACATTTGGCATAGCGCCACTTGTCATTACAGGAGCTGCCTGAGCAACCTGACCTTGACCTTGCTGGAATTGGACATCATTTGGCGTAAATGACAAACCTTGTGGACCTGCTTTTACGACAATGCGAAGCTTACCGTTATCAACATCATAAGAAACCTTTTCAATTTCTCCTTCTTTATACGGAAAAGAAACAACCATATCGCTACCTGCTACTGCAGGAGCCTGGCCTACACTTTGTGAAACGCTACCACCAAATGACTTTTGTACTTTATCTACACCAACAAGAGAGGAAACTTCAACGGTGAGATCTGTTGGACAAACGATTGTCACATTTTTCTTCATTTGCACCAAAGACAAATACATCCCAAGCCCTGCGGCCATACCATCAAAGGTTGGGTTGGGGGAAACGACAATGCCAAAATTCTGATTTTTATCAATCAGCTCTTTGAGGCGCTGAAATAGGTTGTTATCCATATGTTATTACTAGCTATGGGCTATTATAACATCTCCCACTGAAAAGTCAAGAAAGGGTGAAATAATGATGCCTGCTTCTTCATTTTTCTCTGCTTTCGAGGCTATTTCCTTCCCCTTCCTGAGCGACACGACAGAGGTTTCTCCAATTACTATATCATCTCTCACAAGTCTAATTTTATCCCCTTTTGCAATGCGTCCTTCCAGTACTTTTATGCCCAAAACCTGTGTCTTATCAAAAGGGAATGATGCCAAAATCTGTGCTCCACCGTACACCTGCTCCATACCTGAAAGCACTTTACCCTCTTTAGCATCCTTTAATTCATCTAAAAGCTCATATATGATTGTGTAATTTTTGAGTAAGATTTTCTCATTTTGGGCAAATTTGATAATATCTGGCCTGAGCTTAAGATTAAAGGTCAGAATAAGCGCACCAACAGATTTAGCAAGAAGAATATCTGCCTCTGATACCTCACCACTCTTACTTAAAAATACCTTTATTCCCTCAGGTATTGCTGCCAAAATAGCCTCAAGTGAACCCTGCGTATCTGCAACCAAAATAAGGGACAGAATTGTCTCTTCATCCGACATTTGTCGCGTCTCCTGTGGAGCAGTAACCAATTCTCCCTCCTCTTGTCCTTGCTTTCTCACAATACCACCAACAGGAGGCACAATCTCAAACCCCAAAACTTCTATTGCCTCACCTATTGAGGCACTTGGAAGTTGTGCACCAGAATCTGCAATAAGAGCCCGTACTTTTCCTTTTGCCACCCCACAAACAACCATGTCTTTAACACTCAGTGTGCCATTTTTAATAACAATTGTTGCTTTGGCACCTGATTTTGGATCAAGTTTAGATTCAATAACAACGGCTTCAAGTGGCTTTTCCAATCCTACCTTACCGCTTACTTTTTCCTCTGTGTAATACATATCAAAAACCAAGACAATCAGGTCAAGAAGCTCTTTAATGTTTTTTCCTGACTTGGCAGACACTTCAATAGAAGGAATCTCCCCACCAAGACTATCGATAATCACTTCATCTTTGAGAAGCTGCTGTTTTACTTTCTCCACATTTGCCTCTGGCAAGTCAGCTTTTGTAAAAGCAACAATAAATGGAATTCCGGCGTTTTTAAGAAGCTGAATAGATTCTCTTGTCTGGGGCATAACTCCATCATTTGCTGCAACCACAAGAATGCCTACGTCGGCAACACGCGCTCCCCTACCTCGCATGTTGGAAAATGCTGCGTGACCCGGGGTGTCAACGAATGTAATGGTTCGCTTCCCTGATTCTGTAACAATAGCAACAGAAGATGCGCCGATTTTCTGCGTAATGCCGCCGTGCTCGCGAGCTGCAACACTACTTTTACGAATCGCGTCAAGCAAGGTTGTTTTTCCATGATCAACATGGCCTAGGACAGAAACAACTGGTGGAAATACATTAGGCATAAAATTATTTTAAAACCCTTCGACTCCGCTCAGGGAAAATTTTTGGTGAGCGTAGTTTGCCTAAAGCAAACGTAGTCGAACCATTCAGAAGAAACTAAGAGGAATTAGCAAACAAAACAACGAGAATTCATATTATGCTGCAACTTCTTCTTTGACTTCTTCTTTTTTTTCTTCTGTTTGAACTTCTGCTGGCACTTCCTCTGTTTTTTCTTCTTTGACTTTTACTTCCTTATCGTCCATAGCTTTAGCGTCGGACGATTCTTCTTCTGCTACTTCATCTACTCCAGAACCAGGCAATTCTTTAATTTCAATTCTCCAACCGGTTAATTTTGAAGCGAGTCTTGCATTTTGCCCTTCTTTACCAATTGCTATAGAAAGTTGGTCTTTTGGTGTTATAACAACTGCTGTTTTGGTGTCTTCATTTAAATTGATTTGCAAGTCCTTTGCAGGAGAGAGACTTGATATAATAAATGCCTTAACGTCCTCTGACCACTGGATAATATCGATTTTTTCAAGTCCGGCAAATTCCTGAATAATTGCCTGTACACGTACACCTTTTTGGCCAACACAACTTCCAACTGGATCGATACCTGGTGCTGTTGCAATAACTGCAACTTTAGATCTGCTTCCTGCTTCCCGCACCATTGCCTTAATTTCGACGTTTCCCTGAGCAATTTCCGGAACTTCTCTTTTAAAGAGTCCTTCTAAGAGGCCATTTGCAGAGCGGGAAACAACCAATTCTTGTCCTTTAAGTCCTTCTCTGATTTCAACCAAATAAAATGACAGTCTCTGATTTTGATGATAGCGCTCTGCTGCAATCTGCTCGGGAGGAGGCATAATAGCCTCAGATTTACCTAAATCAACAATAACATTTGGTCCAGCAAAACGAAGGACAGTGCCATTCATGATTGTCCCAATTTTTGTTGAGAAATCTGACAAAATTGCTTCTTTTTCTTTTTCTCGTACTTTCTGAAGGATTACTTGCTTTGCGGTCTGTGCGGCAATTCTTCCAAATCCAGGAGGTGTTACATCTTCTGTACCATGCATAACTCGCGCTTCACCAGTATTTTGATTGATTTTAACTGTGTAATCTTCAACTTCAACCCCTGCATGATCTTTCTTGTATGCGGCTAAAATAGCATTTTCAATTGCGTCTAAAACAACACTCATTTCAACGCCTCGCTCTGTGGCGACTTGATTGAGTGCTAAGTAAAATTCTGATCGTTGTACTGCTGCCATAGCGTGAGTAAGTATACCAGATTCAGCTTTGGCTATCAAGGCAGAAAAGCGTTGACTTTAACTTCTTGGCGTGTGTATTGTGTAATTATGGTTGAAAACATGATAGGAAGGATGCGAACTATGAGAGAAAGGGTCAAAACAGAACCCCGCCCTCTATCTTCTGCAATAAGAAAAGAAATAGATCAACTAACTGACGAAGGCATTCCTATTATGCGAGAAGCAAAAAATGACTTAAAAAGAGAAGAACTACTTACAGGCAGACAAAACTATGAAAGAAGATCTCAAATCTTTGAGCTAGCAAGCCTTGGGAATCATTTAACAAGTGAGTACATCAAAGACTCTCACTAAAACCACCCTTTTTTGCCTTTTTCTCCTTCAAATTCTTTGAGTAATTCTTTCTGATGAGCAGTAAGGTTTTTTGGAATAACTACTTTAATGCGCAAATAATGATCTCCCCGTCCATTACCTCTAACATGCGGTACACCTTTACTTTTAAGCCTAATTAAGCTATTCGGCTGAGTTGCTGCGGGAATTCGGACAGTTACTTTCCCGTCAATGGTTTCTATTTCTTTTTCTACTCCTAATGCCGCTTGCGGGAAAGAAATTTCCTCATCTGTCACAATATCGTCTCCTTCACGCATGAATTTACTACTTGGTGCAACTTCTACCATGACGTCATACTCTTGAAATCGAATTCTGGAGCCTGAATTTACTCCTGCGGGAATTTTTATTGTTTCATTCTTAGCATCAATCGTTACTTTTTTTGTAACCCCCTTTACTGCTTCCATAAAGTCTATTTGGATTGAATAGACAGGACGCCTTTGTTGTCTCCCAAAAGGAGATGCGCCGCCAAAAAATTGCTCGAATATTTCAAATGGGTCATTAAATCCACCAAAATCAAATCCTCCTCCATCACCTGTTGTGTAGGTATAGGAGAACGGACCTTGTTGGCCACCACCAAACGGATTTCCCCCAGCAAATGGATTTCCCCCTCCACCCATACCACCTTGCTCAAAGGCTGATGCACCAAATTGATCGTAGGTTTGGCGTTTTTGTGCATCAGAAAGCACTTCGTATGCTTTTGTTACTTCTTTAAATTTGTCTTCTGCTTCTTTTCCTTTATTTCTATCCGGATGATATTGAAGTGCTAATTTTCGGTATGCGGATTTAATCTCCTGAGGAGATGCTGACTTATTAACACCTAAAATTTTGTAAAAATCTGATTCTGCCATAATAATCCTTTCTGGATAAATACCAAGATACAAAATCCAAGATACAAATAATTTTCAATAACCAATCTTCAAATTTGAGATTTGTAATTTGTTATTTATTTGTTTCTTGCTCCTTGGAACTTGTGATTTGCATTGCTATTATACTAAAACCGCGCATTTCTGCGCGCATATTATTTGTTTGTCATTCTGGCTTGTCAGCGCTGCTTCGGGGAAGCGAGCACTGAGTCGAGTGAATCTAGATCCTGGATGCGTTCCTGTTGTCGCTTACCAGGATGACGCAAAGCGTCAACTTACTACTTCGCCTTCTTGTGCTTCGTCTTTTTTATCTGTCGAATTTTCTGCCTTACCATCTTCTTCTTTTGCCTCAACTTCTGGCTCTGCTCCAGGAGTACCTGGCTGACCTTGTTGTCCATATGCTGCTTGACCAATTTTGGAGAGCGTATCAGATAATTCTTTTGTTTTTGCTTCTAAGTCCTCTTTACTACCTGAATCAAGAATATCTCGAAGTGCTTTTACTTTTCCTTCCACTTCTGTCTTTATATCTGCTGGAACCTTATCTCCGGCATCTTTCAATGCTTTTTCTGCAGTAAAGATAAGGGAATCTGCATTATTACGTGCTTCTATTTTACTCTTCTTCTCTTCGTCTTCTTTCGCATGTGCCTCTGCATCTTTCGTCATTTTCTCAACTTCTTCTTTAGAAAGACCTGTTGAGCCAGTAATTTTAATGCTTTGTTCTTTATTGCTTGCTTTATCTTTTGCTTTCACAGTTACAATTCCTGATGCATCAATATCAAATGTTACTTCAACTTGTGGAACTCCTCGTGGAGCAGGTGGAATACCGTCAAGAATAAACCTACCTAATGATTTATTATCTGCAGCCATAGGACGTTCTCCTTGCAAAACATTTATCTCAACTTGTGTTTGATTATCTGCTGCTGTAGAGAAAACCTGAGACTTCGATGTTGGAATAGTTGTGTTTCTTGGAATAAGCGGCGTACTTACTGCACCTAATGTTTCTAAACCAAGCGTTAATGGCGTTACATCCAAAAGTAATACGTCAGATACTTCGCCTCCCAAAACTCCGCCCTGAACTGCTGCGCCAATAGCTACAACTTCATCTGGATTTACTGATTTATTTGGTTCTTTACCAAAGA
>CAYOZJ010000008.1:0-41094 GCA_964408485.1 uncultured Gammaproteobacteria bacterium | reverse complement strand
TAGAGCATCTGCTTTCCAAGCAGAGTGTCGTGGGTTCGAATCCCATAACCCGCTCACTGCTCCCATAGCTCAGCTGGATAGAGCACATCGGTTCTAACGATTAGGTCGGGGGTTCGAATCCCTCTGGGAGCGCTGAAAACTTTTTTAAGCATTTGCTTAGAAAAGTTTTTATTGTATCTGGGATTCGAACTGGCGGACGAGCAAAGCGAGGAGCCGGGGTCGCGAGGCTCACCGCAGTGAGAACTTGTGACTCGCGCCGCTTCGGGGAAGCTAGTACCCTTGTGGTAAATCCCTCTGGGAGCGCTGAAAAATATTGAGGCTTAAACTCCTAGTATGCGTCTTAATTTTCCTTTCGGTCTAAGTCCATATTCCCCTTTCCCTTTTCGCGAATCCATCTTTGCAGTAAATGCACCAATTCCCATATGCAGTCTATGGCTTCTTTCCTCTGCAGATAGATGATCTAATGTGCCCCCATCTGGCAGTCCGCTACTCTGTGTATCTCTTGCTGAGCTTCCTAGTATTGTCTCTGACATAGGAAGCAATTATACAATAAGTTTGGGAATTTTGACTAGCACAACGTGCGTTACAGAAGCTATTTTCTCTTTGAAGATTTTTTAACTGTTTTGCTTACTAATGGAGTAACATTTCTCACAAAGAAAGAAAAAGCAAGGATGAGTAGTCCGTCCAGTGTCCAGAAGTATCGACATGGGACAGTAAATTTCCAAAATGCAATTCCCGCAGAGTCAGGACACGCATGACCCTTATTGACGAGTAAGAAGATAAGGTACGCTACTAAGCCTGCAACAACTCCCAAGAGGTATTTATTTACTGGGAGAGATCTTCTTTTTAATACCAAATAGAGAGCTGCTAAGGCAATAACTTCTCCAAGAAGCATTGGCCACCAAAGACATGTTGCGCAAATACTTTTTGTAAGGTCTATGCCACTTGTCTTTGGGTCTGTTGCCGTGCCAAGAACAGTAACTACTCCTGTTGTAACGGTATCGAAAAAGCCTGTTTTATCTTCATTGTCAGTGTTTCCAGAAGATGATGGTCCGCCAACTTGATTGCCACTACAATCATGCGTTGCACATCCTAAGCCGTCTCCAGGGCCACCGCTATTTGGATTATTACTTGAGCATGTGTAATGAGCGTTATATGCAAGGTATCCTGTTGATTCTAATCCCCATGCAGATCCGTCTGGGATATATGTCCATCCCTGAGACTGCCAATAGGAAATATCTCCTGAAGAAAGATTGCCTACTTTCCACCAATTGGACTGAATGCCGTTACTACCGCCACAGAAACACTGTAAAACTTGATTGCCACTTACCTGATATACATTGTCTGCACCAGTGTATGTTGTGGAGTCGCCAGGAACACCGTGTGTGCCTTCTGAGTAAGAAGCGATTACTGACCCTTGAGGTGCGTTACAGGAAGGAAAAGAAGGATTACTTTGTGCTGCAAAACTAACTCCTGCTACCAGAAGAAAGCCTAAAAATGCTCCTAAGGTTAAAAATGTCCGCCAGAGACGGATTGCGCTTTGCTTAACAAAAATCCTGCCGTACATATTTTCCGGGCAGGAAGGATCTAATAATAGTATAGTTTGATATACTTTTCAAGAGGCAAAACGGATATAGTACACGATAAAGCAAGTCCGGTATGGGTGAAAATAGTTTTTATAGTATATTAAAGTGAGAAGATATTATTAATGAATAGCCTTATTTTGTAGGCTATGTTTTGTTGATCTGGCTGAAGTTTAATGTCCTGTAGTTTTTGATGATCTCCTTTTACCTGTATTTCTTCGGAAAAGGATTTGTATCCTGTAGCTTTTATAGAAAGAGAAATTGTTGCATTTTTTTGCACTGCAACAGAAAATGTCCCACCATTCCCTGTTATGGCAATAAGCTCACCTGTTTTGTCATAAATAAGGACATTATTCAGGAGATTACCTGCAGTATCCTTAACAATTCCTTGCAATTGTGATGGGAAAAAGTAGTTGGCGATAGTTGTAAATGCTTCTTTCTCGCTGTTGTCGTCTCGAAGCAGTGATGTGCTTCCTCCAGCAAGTGTCCAGTAATTGATACCAAGAATTTTTGTTCGGTTGGCATAAAAAACATCGAGTAATTTGGCAATAAAATTACTTTGCTGACTTTCTGTCATCTCGCCATTTATGTCCGGAATAGGTGCGCCAAATTCTCCTAACACAATTTTGGCTTGAGGAAATTTTTGGGAAAGCGCATTAATCTCTTCTTGCATTCCTTCAGGACTATCTACATAGTGGTCAATAACAATAATATTGCCCATTTGTGCAACTGTTGATGGCGTGAGAATATCTTTTGCAATGTCGCCATTTGTAGAGAAGTACCCGCAGTTGACTTGTTTATTTATCTTTTGAAAAGCGGTAACGCAGTTGTTGTAGGAGCTGACAAGCATAGTGTTGAATGAATCGGTTTTGTCTTGAGATCCTCTTGGATCGCCTGGTCCCCCATTTTCGGGTTCAGGAATTGGCGTAAAAATATCCCCGTCCTGGAAAAGATCTGGGTGAGCTGCAATAAATGTATTTGTTAACTGGTTATGTTGGTTAATGCTCTCAAATTGTTGGTATCCAAACCACCCTTCCCATCCAGAAAAATTACCTCGAAACCATACCTTAAGATTATTCTTTCGTGCTTCATCTACCCATGCTTTAAGGACAGGATAAAATCGCTCATCATACGGGGTATCTATGGCAACATGCGTGACATGAAGCTTCGCTGCTTCTTTTAAGAAAAAGGGAATTTTTTTTAAGACGTTTGCATCTCCTGCTGCATCCCGTGAATATTTAACTGTATCAACTGAAGTGATTTGCCAAAAGCGTTGGGGTTGTGTTGTATTAAGTGGGTTTTTTCCAAATTGGACATACGCAATTCCTGCAACAAGTAAAATAAGAATAATAAAAAACAAGGTCTTCATGTTATTTTTGTTTGCCCAGTATCGGTGTTGTATGTAATTGACTTACATATTGGGGTTTTAGCTCATAAATATCTGCAAAAGGATAATGTCCAACAAGGGTGTATTTTTGAAATCCAGGAGATTTCCGGATAAGTCTAAATGTTTGGTCATTCAAATCGTTGGTACGCATAATAATCCATCTGGCCCACCTGTCTGGCGCTGTTGTTGCTGCTGTCCAATATGTACCTGTTCCTTCATGGATAAATCTGCTCATAGGAAGACCGCTTGAGAAAATAATTGCATCATGTGAGGCCGCAGAGATAAGAATATACCCAGGTTTGTCGCTTGCGTGGTCTTTTAACCAGTTTGCACTTGCCGTAACATTTACCTGACTTGAACCCACGCGTGCATCATCAATGGTAACAGCATCTGCACCTAACAAAGAAATAGAAAGAGTTAAAATAAGAAGTCCAGTAAGGACAAATCGAAAATTATACATTCGTTGCATTAAATACCCAACAAAAATAGCAATGCTTGGTGCCATCATAATGCCATATCGAACATTAAACCAAGTATTGCCTGAAAGTCCTTGAATAAAAAGAACAGAAAATCCAAAATAGAGCGCTAAGATATTAAAAACAAAAGGTGCGAAAAGAGAGAGCATGATGATTTTTGTATCCAAAGAGATTTTTCTGTCGATGTACATCAGCAGTGCACCAAGTGTTCCTAAAAGTACAACAAAAAGACCACTATTATAGACAAGAGCATACAAATATACTTGTATTGACAGAAAAATATTATGTTTGGTTGGAAGATTTCCTGCTGCCAATAATTGTTGCTGTTGAGCATGGGCTGAATATGGACCAAAAACGAAATACAATGCATCTTTGAAAATCAATTGATTCCAGAGAAACCACATTACAATACCTAGTCCGGCAAGAGTAGTAAAGAAAAGGACAAGTCCCTCTGTTTTTTTGTACCCATACTTTTTGAATGTAATTACTGCAATAAGAAGTAGTGCAAAGCCAAAAAGGAACCAGCCATCGTATCGATTTAACGTTGCAAGCATAATCCAAAATGCTGATTTGACTAAATTAATGATCTTTTCGTCTTTTTGCCAAAGAAATAAATAGTAAACCGCTGCAGTCATGGAACCAATCAAGAGAAGTTCGGTCATTGCAGTTGATTGTAGATATAAAATATTCACATTTGCTATCCATACCAGAACACCGGTTAGTCTTCCCCATAGACCAACTCCTAGTTTTTTTAAAAAAAGATAGATAAGATATCCGGTTGCTACAAATGCAATCATGGACTGTAATGCTCCAGAAAGACCGGAGTGCCACATAAAGTCATTCCAGATTGTTGGTATCATGAGAAGATGAGGCAGTGGAAGCCAGACGCTTCCCAACTGAGCAAGTCCTGGCTTAAGTCCTTCAACAACACGCCTTCCAATATCTAGATGAGAGCGTGCATCGTTATAGGAAAGTCCTAGACCATTATGTAAGAAATAAATAAAACAGATGATAGCAATGCTACTTAGTCCTACAATAAGCAGAACTGGCAGTATTGCCTCAAACCAGACAGAGACTCTTTTATATGTTTCGATTGATATCGAAAGTTTTCCCTGAAAAAAACCTAAGAATTTTTTCATTTACTTTCCTTTCTTCTGAATGTTGTAAGAAAAAACACACCAACGACCAAAATAGTGATGATAAAAAACATAAGAAACAGGTAGGAGGAAGCATCTAATTTTTTCTCAGCAACCAGATTGTAAAAGAGAGAGCTGGAAAAATTAGTATGTAACAGTTGAAGGTTATATTGATAGTTCCAGGGAATAGGGACATTTAAATGAATTGCTTCAACTTTTGGCGGAATAGAACTTGTTGTTAAAGCGCCTAATACATTGACCCATGCACTATAGAGAAAAAGAGCAAAAAATACCAAAAGGGCTATAACATTCTTTTTGTATCTCTCAAGAGCAGCTCCAATTCCAAGTGACAATACTCCTGCTCCAGGAATGAGATATCGTGGACCAAAAGCCCATCCACCCCACGGATCAGTAAACATGGCGTACAGTAAAATATCTATTCCTACAATTGCAAAACACATTAAAGAGAAGAACCGTGTCTCTTTTTTTCTATACAAAACAATCAGGCCCACCAATCCGACAAAAATAACAGGGCAATAAAAGAGCCATGATCTTTCATCGCTTAAAAGCAGCGTATACATGCCATCAAGTTGTGCACGTGTACTAAATGGTAAATGGCTAATTCCAATTGGTCTGGGCGCATCATCTTGAAATGTTGCTGCATTACTTGCTACCTGTTCGGGGAGCTGGGTTTGAAATGCCGTAGATCTGCCAAGCGTTTGTCCTAATTTTGTTGGTGAGCCTGTTGTTGCTATGTTATACCAGCCAAAAATAAGCACAAAAGGTATAATACCAACGAGTATTGCAAGAAATCTCCAATTCAATCGAATTGATAGTCGACTCTCTGTTTCTTCCTTTTTCAGGTGGAGTACTAAAAAACACAACACAATGGGAAGAAACAGAAAAATATTTGGAATATCAAGAAGAATGCCTATGCCGCAAAGAATACCGAAAAGAATACTATTTCTTATATTCTTTGTAGACAGGACACAGTATATTGCTGAAAGCAATATACTCACCGTCATAATATGTTGAGTAAAAGTAAGAGAGTATGCAAGTGCATTCGTTGCAAAAAGAAAAATAAGTCCTCCAACAAATCCAAATCCTGATGAAACTCCAATTTTTTTAGAAATTTTTGCAATAAGAAATACATCAAAGAGTGCAAAAAGGAGTACGGCGATAAATGTTGCAAGCTGAGGGATACCAAAAATATTCCCCACGAAGTAGAATGGCACGCCAATAAAGGATACTCCCGGAGTAAAAATAGACAAATATTTATTGTTGTAATAGACAATATCTGGAGATGCAAATTGTGCTAGGTTCTCACTAAGAAAGACAGAACCATTTTTCACAAGTGATTCTGTCAATGCGTATCGAGCCGTGCTGTTGGATGCTTCAAGTGGTCCACCAACTCCTCTATTATAATCATGTTGATAGAGGAGTTTTCCATTTTCATTTTTTCCTTTGACGAATCCACCAAGTATTACTGCAATAAGAATAAATAAAAGAATGAGTGGCAATACGTGTGTTATCGTACTTTTTCCTGTTGAAAGTAAAGATCGGAATAGCTTGTGGACAGAAATGGACAGCATTTCTTTTAATTGTAACACTGGTACACTGATTCGTGATAGCATGAGTCCTAACGGTGAAAGAAGTGCTTCGAATTGTTTTTGTGTAAGGCTGTACTCTAAGAGTATGCGACTGACACCGAACGGTGTAGTGTTTTGTTGGGATGATTCATATCCATCTGTCGTAAAAGCAAATGTGTATCCAGCTTTTTGTGCAATATCCATAATTTGCCTTGAGTAAATTCCTTTTGGATAAGCAAGGTACATAACTGGAGATCCTACTATTTTTTCCAAAGCTTGTTTGCTTTGTACTATTTCTTCTTCTAACGCTTCGGTCGAGAGATTTTTTAAGTTCCCATGAGTCATCGTGTGTGAGCCAATTACCCACCCATTCTTCTTCAGAAGAAGTAAGTCATTTGTTGTCAAAAATTCTAAATTGTTATCAAGCTCTCTTCTGTTTGCATGACTGCTGTCTCCTAAGGCAAACATTGTTGCGTGAATTTTTCTCGCGCTAAGCAAAGGGAGCGCATTTTCCAAGACATCTTTGTAACTGTCATCAAAAGTAATACTTACTCCTCCATTGTTTTCTTTCATAAGCGCAGAGAGCGATGTAATAGTGTAATGTTTTACTAAAAAATCAATTTGTGCTGCAAATTTTTCCGGATCCATAGAATACCGCCATCCATTTTTTCCAATTGAATGGTAACAAAGAATAAGCTTTTTTGAAGTACTATACAGCGATAATCTTGTCACTTTGTAAAAGTAATACAGAAAGGTTAGCGCATTGCTAAAAAGCAATTCAAAAAGTGATTTTTTATAGAATAATCGTGGTTGTACTTCCTTTTGCAATCTTTTTAAAAAGACGTGAATATTTTTATATACTTCATGATTTTTTGGCGTATTTGAAAGCATTTGGATACTAGTAAAAATGCTCAATGCGAGAAATCGCTTTTTATCGCCAGATGATGCTGTGAAGGTATTAATGTATGTTGTGAGATCTTCGATAGTTGCATTATTACTATAAATCATTGCAACTTGGGCAATATCGTACAGGGGATCGGAGACAAGTGCACTTTCCCAATCAGTAATGGTTATAGCATTTGTCCTTTCATCATAAAGAATATTGTCTGGAAATAAATCTCGATGAACTATGCCAAGGGTTATTTTTTCCCACATGACAGGTACATACCATCGATAAAATTGTATGCCAAGGTATATATACCAAACAAACTGAAATGGAGCTCTCATAAGTTGTTTAAAACAACTAACAGGAAAACTAAGGAGATAAGAAAAAGGTTTTCTTACGGAAAGTGACTGGAGAAGGTGTTGATTAGACAGATCTTGAGACAGTTCTTGAAGATCTTGCGAGGCTTTTTTTGCTATCTTCCATTGTATGTTTTTGTCATAACTCTCCAAAAGACTACCTGAAGAAAATTTTGTAATCAGTGCACTGAGATGTGGTTGAGCAATATGTTCAATAAATTCTGGAAAAAGTTTTTTTGATGTTTTTATCTTGGAAAGAATTTTCAGTAATTTTGCTTCATTTTCATTATACACTGCGTCTAAATCTTTCAGGTTATACACAGCTCGTTTAATAACAACAAGATCTTTTTTATTTTTATATATACCAACTCTATTGATACGTGAAGTATATGATGGAGTAAGATCTTTTATTAGTGTATATCCGTCCAATGATACGGTCTTCTTTTTCAAAAACATATTGAACACGCCATTTATTTTTCCCTTTATGATCATTATTGTATTCATATTATTTTGTTGATTTTACAGTTGTCCAAATACCGTTTGTGTAGCTCGCGTGATAGAAGCCATAAAAAATCCTTTGCACAACTGTTAGACAAATTGCCAAAAGCATTGCCAAAGGATATTTTTTAAATGCTTTTACATACGATTTTAATTTTATTCCATATGGAATTGCGTAATAGGATTCAATCCATGATCCAAAATGAGTGCGTAGTTGTTCTGCGGAGTTAAGGAATCTGTGGGTTTGCTGCAGGTAATCCCGGAATGTTTGGGGAACATTAATGTATACATTAAGATGAGAAACAGAGCTATATAAAAAGTTATTTCTAACTGCTTCAAAATAGAGAAAGTGGTCATCTGCGACAATATTTTTAGGCCTATGTAGTCTTTGAAGAAATTCCTTACTGCCTGCCGATACAGGACCCGTGTGACTTTGGACATTGTTGCCTTTGTTAAAAGATAAAATAACTTGTGTCCAGAAATATTCTTGTGCTTGAAGTGCTTTTCCTATTATAGTTTTCTGTGGTAAGATAGCAACTCTTCCGCCAACTAAACCAATGTGAGGATTGTTGAAAGCACTTGTTATTTTTGATAAAACATTATCTTTTATTTTTACATCTGCATCAAAGCTAATAAAAATGTCTGTTTGTAGCGTAGTATACATCGCATTCATTCTTGCTGATTTCCCCAATCTTTTATGATCATCAATAAGAGTAATTAATGAATATTTTTTTATCATCTCTTTTACTTTTAAAACAGTTTGATCTGTGCAGCCATCGCATGCAACAATAATTTTCTCGATAACAAAGTTACTTCCTTTCTGTTTTACGAGTGATTCCAAAAGAAATGAAATGTTTTTTTCTTCATTATGTGCTGCAATACCAATAGTTACTGTTTTTTTCATACTATTTCGTTGACGAAACAACTCTCCATGTTGTTTGATTGTTTTTGGAAATAAATGGAAAAAATGGGCGACAAAGTGCATTAATTACGATAATGCAAATTGTTGCAAGTGGATCTTCTAAAAATACTTTTATCACCTGCCTAATATAAAAGAAATTACCTCTAGAAAATTCACTGTAAACTATTTTTCCAAAATACTTCTCTAAGTTAAGTTGTACTGCTTCAGGATTAGAACGAAAAACCTGAGAAAGATAGTCTCCTATGTTGCTTGGTAGTTTGTAATACACTACAGCACTTTTTACAAAAACAAATGTATACCCTTTCTTTATGCACGTAAAATACATATATGCATCCTGATTTTTAATTTTGGGAAATCGAATTACTCGTGCTAGTTTTTTTCTAATCGCAAGACATCCTCCTGTACAACCAAACATGTTATTTCCTCCTCGTACATGAAGTCTGGACGCGTAAAATACCTTAAATGTACTATACACAGCTCGTTGAAAAAAATTCTTAGGTGGAAATGCCATGGTATTTCCACCAACAAGCATGACGGAATTATTTTTTGCAAATTCAGCAACCATATCGCTTATGGTATTATCATGTTCTAACCGTAGGTCTGCATCTAGCATTACCAACACATCTCCTTTCATGTTGTCAAACATTTCTTGAATTCTTCCAATTTGTCCTTTCCTGTCTCTATCGGTGTTAATCTTGATGAGTGGACTTTTTAACGCTTTTACTTTTTCAACAGTTGCATCTGTAGAGCCATCAGAGTAGACAAGGACTTCTTTTAATTCCCATCCCCTTTGCTTTTGTTGCAATACATCACGTAACAAACTTTGTATATTCCTTTCCTCGTTAAATGCTGGAACCCCAACGGTAATTAAAGTTTTTTTATTTTTCATTTTTTTCCTTTTGTAGAATTTCTTCAAAAAAAGTTACAAATTTCATTGCTACTGAATCCCATGAATATGATTTCACAAAATTTTTAGTAACGTTTGCTTTTTTATCCCATTCTTCACTTCTTGACTCGTCAATAAGTGCTTTGGCAAATAGGTCTGTAGAAAAAGGTTTTATTTTTCTTGCAACATCTTCATTTGCAAAGGACAGACTTGGTATGTCGAAAGCAACAAGACGATGTCCTGATGCAATGGCTTCTAAGGAAAAAAGGGAGAATCCTTCATTTCGCGATGGAAAAGCAATAAATGCAGCATGCTCTAAAAGTTCTTTTTTCTGATCTCCTTTTACTTGACCAACTAGATGTATTGATTTTTCTAATCCATTTTTCTTTATAAGTTTTTCAATTGTAACTTTGTCAGGACCATCTCCTGCAATAAGAAGAGGGAATGCAATTTCTTTTTCAGCTTTTTTGTATGCTTCAATAAGTAAGTCAATTCCCTTTTGATTCATATCCAATCTGCCAAGAAAAAGAATATGCGTTGGTTTTTGGATTGTCATATGAAAGTATTCTTCTCCCACTCCTTGGCCAATAACTTTTGTAAGTATTTGAGAATTATATTGATGCATTTTCTCTGCTAAATAAGGTGTGAAAGCAATAAAGTAGGAATAAAGTTTACTACCATATTTTTCCATAATCCAAAACGGTATGTGATAAAGTTTGGAAAATCGCTTTGCATCAAATGAGGTTGGTAGTCCCACAACAGGAATTTTAGTAAACAATGGTGTCAAGAGTGTTGAGGCTGGTGCAGTAAAGCACTCAACGATAATATCTGCAGAAAGATGAATAGCAAAAAATGGAGCAATAATCGGATAAATAATATTATTGAGACGTATATTTCTACTCCCCAAGCCTATATGCTTGTAGGTGATACCATTGTCTAGTCTGTCCTTACTTCCTGGGAATCGGGAAGAAATAACAACTACTCTATTTCCCATTTTTGCAAGCCTAGTGCCAACTTCCCAAGTTGCATGAGCTTGTCCCCCGCCGAGAAGTGGATTTTTAATATCGTCAAAATCAAAAAAAATAATATGCATATGTTACCTATTATAAGTATCTAGGATTATTTGTATCCCTTCCTCAAGTGAAATTTTTGGTTGCCATGATAGTGCATTTTTTGCTTTGCTTTTGCTTAAAAGACTTCTTTCTTGACCAGCAAAAATATGTGTATTGTAGATATATTTTGGAGTAATCCCTGTTACTTGAGAAATAATACGTATGACGTCATTAATTGTTGTTTCTTGTTCTGTCGCAACATTAAAGATTAATTTATCTGTATGGTTATCAAAATCAGCATCTTTTAGTAAAGAGCAAAAATCTACTAAATCCTTAATAAAAACAAAGTCACGTGTTTGTGTGCCATCGCCATGAATCATCAATTGTTTATTTTCTTGAAGTTGTTCGATAAATGTATCTACTGCGCTTTTATACTGTGACTTTCCTCCTGGACCATACACATTTGCGAAACGAACTGTGACGTATTTTTTGTTGTGAGCACTGTTGATATAAGTAATATATTGCTCTATAGCGAGTTTCGTCCATCCATACGGAGATGATGGATAGGGAATTTGTTCTTCAATCTGTTTGCCATTGGTAAAATGATTGCCATAGACTGCTGCTGTTGAAGTAAAAACAAGTTTTTCAACCTGTGATTTTACTGCTGCATTGATGACATTTATTGACCCAAGAATATTTGTTTTGGAAAATTCTAGTGGTTTTTCAAGTGATTCATTTACACTTTTTGATGCTGCTAAATGGTAAACAACATCAGGCTTTACTTTTTGAAATATTTTCTCTATTTCTGGACTTAAAATATCCATTTCATAAAAATTTGCTTCTTCTGGAATATTTTCATTTTTTCCATAGGAAAGGTTATCAATAATAGTGATAGATTCTCCTTCCAAAAGAAGTTTTTTTGCTAAAACACTCCCAATATATCCTGCTCCCCCAGTAATAATTATTTTTTTCATTTATTCTTTCCTCTTGCTATTGCAAAGTGTGCTTTTGTAATAAATTCTTGATCGTCTTGAATAAGTTCTTCATAGAATCGCTTTGCGCTAACTTCCCAATCAAATTCTTTTGCCCAAGCAATTGCATTTTTAGAAAGCATATTTCTCAATTTTGCATTTTCTATAACGTCAATAATGTTTTGAGCAAATGCTGTAGTGTCACCATACGGTACAAGAATTCCTGTAGCATTATGCTTTACAGAGTCTCTAAGACCATGAACATTTGATGCAATCGCGGGTGTTCCGCAGGCATTTGCCTCAATGGTAGTAATTCCCCATCCTTCCATAAAGGATGGATTAACAAAAACCCATGCTTTTTGAAATAGACTAATCTTCTCTTCTTCACTTACTCTACCTATAAATTGAATATGTGTATCAATACCGAGTTTGACGGTATATCTTTGAAGATTGTGTTTTTCTCCGCCTTCTCCTGCAATAATAAATTCAGCATTGGGAAATTTTTCTAATATTTTTGATGCACTTTTAATAAAAATATTTAGACTTTTGTAGTACTGTAGTCTACCAAGATATAGAATTAACGGATTTTTATTTTTCCTTCCTGGAATAAAACTATCCAAATTAACTCCATTGTATATAACAATAGGATCTATTTTTGTTATCTTATGTCTAAGAATCTCTGCTTTTGAAGAAGGTGAAACTGTAATAATTTGTGTATTTCGATACACAAGAGGCATAAGTTTTAACTCCAAGAATTGTGCCAACCAAGAAAAAGGGGGTTTTAAGGATTTTCGAAATACTTCTTGGTGGATATGGTGAATAAGTAAGTAGACCTTCTTTCTGGTATATAAAGGCGTAAAGAATGGAATACCATTTTCAGAATCAACAATAACATCACACTTATTTCTAAATTTAAAGATATAGTATAGAAATGCCCAAATATACACAAAGTAAAATCCACCTCTGCGAATAATTTCTATGCCATCTTTTATTTCCCGTCTTGCACTTTTTCCATCACTTCCTGAGAAAATGGTTACTTTGCATCCCTCCAACACCCATCGTTTTGCCAATTCATGAATATATACTTCCGCGCCACCAGCCCACTTATGTTTAGTATCTCTCCAGTTAAAAATAATAATGTTTTTTGATGAAATGCCTTTTATTTCTGGTTGTTTTCGGAAAAGCTCTACAAAATCCTTTGCGTTTGAGTAAATAAAACCCAATTTTTTTCTAAAGACAAACAAAAGAATTATAGTAACAAAATTAACAATACTTGTTGAAAGCATGACGTAAACAATTTGTTGCAGATCTTTATGGAAATTTATTGTGAGTACTATCTGAAGAAGTGCAACAAAAAATCCTACTATGGCAAAGGAGTAATTTTGTTTAGCTTGAAAATAGCTAACAATAGGCTGAGAAATTGTAAAAATTGCCATCGACGCAACAAATGGTAAAAGAAGAAACGCAATAGGAATAGTCTTTGCTCCAAAAATAAGAGGAACAAAATAAGAACCAAATACACCTAAAAATATAAAAGATCCTAGGGAGAAAAGACAAGTCGTAATCATGAGAAAGAAAAAGGTATTCTTACTATCTTTTTTGGCACCCATATTATGAGCAACAAGTGGAATCATGAATGGACCAAACAAGGATCCTAAGAAATAAGTCATTTTTCCGACAAGAGAGAGAATGCCGTATTCACCTGCTGCCACGGGAGTAAGAAAATGTTTTACTAAAATAACGTCTAAGGTAAGAAAGGTAATAAGTGAAATGCCACTTAGACTTGATGTAATAAAAAACATAAAGTTAAATTCTTTATCTTCTTTACTGATGCGTTCAACGCTTTTATTTTTTGAAAGTTCCCAACTCAAAATAACAGAAGTGGTAATAGAAATTGTAATAGCAAAAAAGACTATATTTGCATGACCTGTATATACAAAAAGAAGTGCAATCAAAAGTCTGAGAATCGCTTCGGTTACTAAGACAACTCCCTTTTTTCCAAAGGAAAGTGTACCCGCTAAGTATCCTGAAAAATTGGAACTTGCAAATGAAATTGCCCAAAGAGGAGCAAATGCGATCATGGGAATATATTCGGTTTGGAAAAATCGTGATAGAAGTGGCGTTGTAATAACCCAAAGAAGACTTACTCCAATTCCCCATGCAAGAGATCGTGATAAAATATAATTTAAATATCCCTGCGCATATGCTTTTGTTTTCTCTCCATATAAATAGGCAACTTTATGTGCAATTGTTGCAGATACTGACCCTAATGGTACAGACGTAAGGTATAAAAGACTAGTAAATAGACTCAACTCACCAAAATCCTCAAGTGACAACTTTCTTCCTAGATAGACATTAAACAGTAAGTTAAGAACATTTCCTCCCATAGTCATTGCAATAAGTACAAGCGCACCAAGATATAAATTCTTTTTTTCTTTTAATGCACTAATTTTTCTTCTTAAGAATGCAGGAATTTTTGATGAAACTGTTTGTTCATCGACAACAACTGCTTCCTGGGTAATAAGTTTGCTAAGATGAAGTCCGTGAATGGTCTTTTCCCAGTAGTGAGGTTTGAAAATAAGTTGATACAGCGCAACAAATCCTGACCAGGAAATAAGGAGCCAATACAAAGGAATTAAGTAGATATACTTAATTAGACTCCACTGATCTCGCTTTGCTGTGCCAATCATGTAGTAATACACAAACATGAAATTTCCAAAAACAAGAGAGGTAAGTGCCATGTAGAAAATCCATGAAGGATACAAGCTTTCAATTGTTGGTCCAACAAATCTATACAAAATAAAATAGGAAAGTGTTGCAGTCCAAAGAAAGGGATTAATAAGGATAAATGCTATTTTGCCACCAATATTTAAATGGAATAACAATGCGTGGTACCAACTCTTTTTAATAAATGATGCATTATCTCTTGTGTGGACAAGATAGGTCTGCATGTAGCCTTTGATCCATCTGCTTCGTTGTCTAATCCAGTTGAAGACATTACTATTTGCTTCCTCAAGTGTTACGGAATCAATGATAGCTGTTTTATAGCCTCTCTTAAAAAGTCGAATTCCTAAATCCGCATCTTCAGTAACATTGAATGGATCCCATCCTTCAAGTGAGAATAAGTCTTTTGTCCTAAAATGATTACTTGTACCACCAAGTGGAATACTTGTCCCTGCAGCTTGAAGACCTGTTAGCGTAACATCAAACCAAAGAGAATATTCTGCAGTAAAAAACCGAGTTAGGAGATTTTGGTGCGGGTTATAATAATTCAATTTAGCTTGAAGACAAAGTACTTTCTCCCCTACTTTCTGAAATCCTAAATATGCTTTCTTAAGTTGCAATGGGTCTGGCATGTCTTCTGCGTCGTAAATAACTAAATACTCTCCCTTTGCAAAACTAAGGCCATAATTACATGCTTTTGGCTTTGTTTTTGGCATAGAATGGGGTACAACAACAACGCGAACATAAGACGGAAGATACATTCTTTCTACTTTGGCAACAGAATCTGCGTCATCCTCCTCCAAAAGAAGAAGGACATCTAATTTATTTTTTGGGTAATCCAATTTTTCTATGGCCTCTAAGAATTGCGGAATAACATGTGCCTCTCTATATAGGGGACAAAGAATGGAGTAGACA
The DNA here is from genome assembly GCA_964408485.1 of uncultured Gammaproteobacteria bacterium. Taxonomy (GTDB): domain Bacteria; phylum Patescibacteriota; class Microgenomatia; order Levybacterales; family UBA12049; genus DASQJJ01. The sequence continues at coordinate 25,713 of CAYOZJ010000008.1, read as the reverse complement.
GGAAGAAGGCGCGTGTCTAATTTTTTAATCTCTTCATCTGTTGAGGTAATTTCTTGAGGACTATGAAGGCTTTTCATAACCAAGAAAAAATTAAAAGCAGTATCGAGGAAATAAACAAAACTTAATATGCCAATAATCACCTGCATAGCAAGAAGAGGGGTAAAAATCAAACTTATTCCGACAATCAAAAGAAGGCTAAAAATAACGATTCTTTGAGGTGTGGTAATTGTGGTGAGTGCGGATTGGGTGTGACTAAGGGTTGAATGGGTAATGTATCTTTGTCTTTTGTACCCAACCCCTGCTCCCCGCATAGACCCCTTTTCTGTGGGTTGGATAAGAAGCGGTGTAAGTGGTTTTAGACGAGTCTGGAGTGCATTAAATCCTATTTCCCAACTTGTTGCAATAGATGACACTTTGGATTTGCCGTTTTTTCTTGCAGTAAAGGCAATATCAAAGTCGGTAATGATAAATCCTGCTTGAAAAGATTTATGTAAAAATTCCAGGTCAAAGGTCCAGCCAGATTTTGGGGCATATTGTACTGCTTGGTATACTGATTTTTTAAATACTTTTAGGCCTGATTGTACATCTGCCTTAAGACCAAATGCGTACTGACCAAAAACCTTTCTAAATGACGTGCTTAAAAATCGTCTTAATTTAGAATTTTCCTTTTCAACTTTTCTATTGGCAACAATAATATCTGCATGAGAAGAATGAAGCTTTTCTGCCATTTGGGGAATTGCCTCCGGAGGATATTGGAGATCTGCATCAAGTATTGCGATAATGGCGCCTTCTGCATTTTGAATTCCTTCGTGGAGAGAATATGCTTTTCCTTTTTTTCCTTCTTTAATGAGTAATTTTGCTGAATAAGTTTTGCTATATCTCTTAATAAGAGAAGTGGTTGTATCGGAAGAGTGGTCGTCGACAAAAAGAATCTCGAAGCTATAGGGGGTATTTTTGAATGTATTTTGGATACGCTTAAGTAGGGGTAAAATATTCCCCTCCTCATTCCACACAGGCACAACAATTGATATGTCTTTCATTAGGCCGGATTGCAGAAATCAACTATGGGGCAGAATAGAATTTCCTTTCATCTTCCCTTGAGGCAGAAAAGAAAGAGGCAATTATGTGAAGATTATAACACAACAGTAAGATGAAGTTAAAGGGGTAGTTAGAGCATGGTAAGGCCTACATAATAAAGCTATAAGATATATAAAATAAAGAAAATAGTAAAATTAGAAAGCATGACTCAGCACAATACTGTTATTTTATGAGAAAAGATAAGCAAACTGCAAATAGTTAGCGATGCTGTGGTATGTGTCGTCTTATAGATGGGGGAAGGAATCTTCTCCAGCCACTTTTATCATTTTCCCTGGCCCGTCTTAACAATTGCTCCTTTTCATCATGTTTGGGACTCTTCACAATAGTAACGCCAGGCGGCTTTTCTCTTGTTGGTCTATTTGGCATTTCTGGTTGTCCAAAGTTGCTTCCCATTCTTTTATTATAATGTCTGTGTCAAGCTGTAGGTTTATTGAGCCTCCTACCCTCTACATAAGGGATAGATATTTCCACATTATTATACCTATAGGGCATATATAAAAAGTTCTACTTTGTATGTAAGTCTTGTTATACATACTATGTAGGCTTGGTAAATGCATATTACCCTCTTGACATTTAGGCCAATAGTGTTATACTATCGGATATAGCTTTGGAAAAAGCTTATTTTTATTCAAAAATGAAGAAATTACTCATCGCTCTGTCAGCAATCGCCCTTTTATCTGGGGTATTCCTCACAGGAGTCCACGCAGACAGTAATAGCAAAGTTACTATTTGTCATGCAACTGCAAGCAATTCCAATCCGTATGTATCCAATCAGCCTAATAAATCAGGAGATGTTGATGGCCATGACGGACACAATGGTCCAATTTGGTTTAGTGGTATTACAGTAGCATGGGGAGATATTATTCCTCCATTTGACTACCAAACAAACGATATTGTGGGTACACATTTAGACTGTACAGGTGGTGGCTATACATTAGTTGGTAATGTTTGTAAGAAAAATAACAAGCCAGACCAACAGCCAGTTGTTGTAAATGATTATGGATTAGTAACGCATCATTATGCAGGGAAAAATTATGACGCACAAGGACAAGCAATCCTCGCAAACAACTGTGTATATGTTGCTCCAGTCGTAGTTACACCAACACCTACAGTAACTCCAACAGTTACACCAACAGCAACTCCTACACCTACAGTTGTACCATCTAATGGTGGATCAACATCTGGTGGACCTGGAGATGGATTAGGCTGTGCAACACACGATTGTAGTGGAAATCAGGTTGGTGGAGGTAATTCTCAAGCAGTCTTAGGAGCAAGTACAGGTCCAACACAAGCAGTGCTTGGAGCATCTACCTTTGCAGGAACAGGTACATTTGCAACAACAGTAATGAATTTCATGTTAGTACTTGGTACAATAATTCTTGGAGCAGGAATCAAATCCTATGCCAAGGAAAAAAATAACTAAGTCCCCTCTCAAGCGTTTTCTTACGCGGCTTCGCGCAGCATCTTTTCATACAAAAACCCTTCTTTTTATAGGTGTTCTTTTTATTCTTATTCCTTTCTTTTTTTACCTTAACGAAGGAATTCAACTTGCCTTTTTTACGCCAACTGTACCTGTTGTACAAAAGATTTTGCCTGCGCCAACATGGGTTAGTATTCCTGCGGTACAAATGGAATTACCAATTTTTGAGACAGCAATACATAGTGGCGTTTGGGGAATTGCAGATAATGGTATTTCACATTTAACTATTTCAGCGCGTCCTGGAGAGACGGGCCCAATTATTCTCTATGGTCATAATACCAACGACCGTTTTGGACCTATCCGTTGGCTGAAGATTGGGGACAAAATTGCACTTACAGCAGGAACTAATAAGCCATACACGTATGTTGTGGAAAAGGTAGTGGAAGTCTCCCCTAGTGATGTATCTATTCTTCTTTCACAAAAAGGACAAACACTTATTTTATATACTTGTGACGGTTTTGCTGACTTGCAGCGATTTGTCGTGATTGCCAAGCCTTCCTAGAAACCCACGCTCATTTTTGATACAATAGACCAGCCTAGGAGGCAATTTGGTGGCCATAGCTCAATGGTTAGAGCATCAGCTTGTGGAGCTGAGGGTTGCGGGTTCGAGTCCCGTTGGCCACCCCATAGTATTGACTTTATTGACAGGATTTGATATAATTTATTTATTATGGCAATAGATAGACAACAACCAGTAGATAGAGCTTTCGAAATCTTCTTGAAAAGAGGTATGCGACCAGGTAGACGAGAATTTGCTCGATGGAGTGCGGCTCAAGAGGTGAATAGCGCCAGACTTCGTGAATATCAAGATCCTGCAAATTCTAATACTAATCAGGCAAGTATTGAAGCAGCAAGATCAAGTAGATTATTTGCTATGGGCGTACATCCTGAAAATTTGCAAACAGATATTAGTGAAAATTAAAAGTATCCCTTTTCAAGCTACCCCAGTTGATACTGCTGTACGTAATTTATTTATAGAGTTGATCTAACTTCCTGTTTCCATTTTTGATAAATGAGTAGTTTATTTGGTTCTACGAAGATATCTTCCCTGCGCTGCTAATAAATTTGCTTCGCCGTATCTTCGTGCGCCTTCAATAAAAAGTTCTGTTCCGCCTACAGTGCTTCCTATTCCTATAAGTACACCAGGAAGAAATCCAGCAGCAGCACTCAGAATTCCTCCAATGCCTCCTAGTTGAAAGGTAAATCCCAATACCATTTCTCCTGTTGCAAGAAGTCTTTCATTAACAATTTTTCTTCGAGTTGTTGCCTCTACTGCAGCAGATCGATTTTCGTAAGTAGTAAAATGTGTTTTTTTCGAAAATCTGCCTTTCGTTTGTAATGTAAGTGTTTCAGAAAACTGTGTGCGATTTAGCTCTTGTGCATTGAAAATTGCCATTGAGAAAGTATAAAGTAGTCCCATAGAAATGTCAACTATTATGCAGTATAATGCATGTATGCACGCTATTATTTTTTCAGGAGGAGTAGTGAAAAAAATATTTTCTTCAAATTGGTTTTTTATTTGTTGCTTTACTATCCTTGCAGGTACTTTATGTTTTTGGGGATTAACCCGAAATAGCCTTACTTTTGATGAGGTTACCAGCATCCTTATTGCGAAAAATTGGCAGAGTATGTTGCCTATTCTTTGGACAAAAGAAGGCAATATGTGGTTGTATTTTGTAATTCTTCATTTTTGGATGAAATTTGGAACAAGTGTAATTTTTGTGAGAAGCCTCTCTGCTCTTATTGGTACGCTTACAATACCTATTTTTTACTTGCTCGCAAAGGAAGTAAAAAATGAAAAAATTGCAAGAATCGCAACACCACTTTTTATGTGTAGCGTCTATTTTATTTTTTATGCACAATTAGCAAGGTCGTATGGTCTCTCTCTTCTCTTGGTTACGCTTTCTTCTTATCTCTTTCTTAAATTAGTAAAGAATTCATTTTCTGGTTTCTTGCTCTTTTTGTACATATTGGTGAGTGTGATGGCTGCGTATACACACCTATTAGCCATTTTTGCATTAGTGACCCCATATATATATCTAATTACTTTTCCTGGACAGATTCCCTGGAAAAAAATATTTTTTATTGGGACTGGAATTTTTATTGGTATTTTGCCTCTATTTCTCTCCCCAGCGGTTAGGAGCGGACATCAATTAGATTGGCTACGAGTTCACCCTTTTGTCTTTTTGCCATTTGGCATTATAACGCTTGCAGGAGATTCTCTGCCTTTGACGATTATTGGAGGACTAATTATTTTGAATCTTTTTTGGAAAAAAAGACAAGTCTTTTTACAAAAAAATAGAGAACGTTTTATCCTTTTATGGTTATTTCTTTGGGCAGGATTTCCTATTGTTTTTACCTTCTTTTTCTCAGTATTTATAAAACCAATTTACCAACCTCAATACTTTAATGCGTGCTTATCTGCCTATATTTTACTTGTTGTTTTGGGCTTGGAGGAATTAAAAAATAAAAAAATACTGTATTATTTTTTATTAGGATTTCTTTTTTTCCTTTCATTTGTTCGTCTTTTTCAATGGTATACAGGAGAAAATCATTATTTAACAGATTATGTTATCTTAGAGAATAATTTTCCAGATGATTGGAGAGATACTGCGAAGTATGTTTTAAAACAAGGAAAGTCAACAGATGCTGTTATCTTTTATGCATATTATGTTCATGAGCCTTTTGAGTATTATTACTCCATGAAAGCGGGAAATAATCACCCAAAGATTTTGGAAATATCTTCTGGATCGTATGACTTAGGAGGAGGAACAAAAATTCCCGAACCAAATTTTTCTCTATTGAGTTCATTATCGAAAAACTATTCAAGAGTTTGGTTAGTACTTGAAAATAATAATACAACAGAACTTGGGAAAAAAACACAATGGTTAGAAATTGAAAAAGTAATGCATAAAGATTATACGCTAAGTTATGATAAATTTTTCAATAAAGTCGAAGTGCAGTTATTTGAACGAAAATAATATCCTGTTTCTTCATAAAAATCCTTGTATAATTAGCACATGCACGTTGTTATTTTTTCAGGAGGGATTGTACAGAAAAGTCCCTTGATTTTAGATGTTATTAAAAAGGCAGATCGTGTTATTGCTGCCGATCAAGGTGCAAAGTCAGCACTTCTCTTGGATGTTGTCCCAGAAGTTGTTATTGGTGATTTTGATTCATTAAGTAAAACTGTTCAAAGACAATTAGAACAAAAAGGTGTAGAGCTTATTCCCTACCCTAATGAAAAAGACGAAACAGATACCGAGCTTGCACTAGGCTATGCAATAAAAAACGGTGCAACAAAAATAACTATTCTTGGTGGGACTGAGGGAGACAGATTTGACCATGTTATTGCCAATCTTTTTCTGTCTACTGTAAGTACTGTTCCAATAAACTTTATTAACGGTAACCAGATATCACAAGTCCTTCAGGGACCCGCATCTTGTTTGGTTACCAGTAAAAAAGGAGACCTTATCTCTCTTATCCCCCTCTCTACTGACGCAGAAGGAGTAACAACAGAAAATCTAAAATGGAAACTAAAAAACGAAAAACTTTTATTCGGTAGACCGCGTGGTGTAAGTAATGTCTTTACAAGAGAAAATGCAAAAATCAGTCTCAAAAAAGGTTTTCTTTTGGTAGTTAATACAGTTTTATAAGAATATTTCACTATTAGTCTATGAGTTGGCGTTGGAGAAAAGGAATGTCATTTCACAATGTCGTAAGACATAGGGATTCGAGAAGAGTTTTTGAACAATTTCCGGATACGCCAGATGGCAAGAGGCAAGCAATTGAAAAATCAAGAAAGAGAAATAGAAATCCTCAAGATATAGGACCATATCATGAAGATGAACTAGTAGTAGGTGAAGAATTTTATGATGAAGATGGAGTCATGCAGAAGCATGCACACAAAGAAAAAAAGCTATGAATCTTCGCCGCGTCTCGGTTGTACCATGCCTGTTTTGCGCGCTCTTTGCACATATTCTTTCGCTGGCATGCCGCCGTTCATAAATCCATTATAGGTAAGTCCATCAATATCTCCTTCATCTCCATTTTGTCTACCCTCTTCTAGATATGAAACTCTACGAGCGCGATGTCCACCCATTTGTCCCCTTAGTCTTCCTGCGTCGGCAGGTCTATGTTCTATTGTTGCAACACGAGCTTCGTGAAACAGAGCTGCGATATCATTTCTTCGCCACAAGTCAGAGATTCCCATTACAATCTAGATGGTAAGAAATTGGTAAGGATTTTGCAAGAGGTTAGAAGCCAAGGGATTTTTTCACCAAAATAATAGTAACTCTTTGTGGAGTCTCTTCTTGGTAATAGGTAACTAATTTATTTACTTTGCTTCCACCGGTAATATTGTAGGCTTTATTTGCTCTTTCTCCTTCAAGGTCTAAAACGTAATCAAAAATTCTCTTTTTTCCTTCTTCAATATCTTTTACAATTTTTTGTGCTCCGACGACCCAAATCACTTTCCCTGCACCAAATGCATACGCTGGAAGTTGGCTCCCTGTCCTGGATGCAATAAGAACATGTCCATCCTCTGTTACTGCATGGACGCTGCCAATTGCAAAGTCAGGCGTAGTAAACAAGTGACGTATTTCTTTTCCTTGCGTTGCTCTATCCATCTTATATATTTTTGGTTTTACAGCATCATATTCGCCGGACGTATTAATATATTCTTCCAATCCAAGACTTCTCAGAGTTTCTGAAGTCATCGTTATTACTTCTGCACCTTTTGGGATAAGGGAAAGTGCTTTTTCCTTTGCTTCCTCTTCTGAGTCAACAACTATTGGATTAAAGCCGTTTTCTTCTAGTGCTTTTACTGTTTTATCGAGATATTCATTAGTTGGGAGTTGGTTCCATTGGTTATTCATGACTTTAGTTTATACTCTTTACTTCATTATGTAAAGTACTTACAAAAAAGAAAGTATCATGATATAATTAAGACATGAATGCAACAGAAATGCAGTACCTTGCCCATTCAGGGGTAACAAAGATGCTTAAATTGATGAGTGGAAAGTGGACGATGTTTATTATTCATTCTCTTTGTAGTGAAAAGAAGCGATTTGGAGAGTTGCAGCGCGCACTGGTTGGAATTAGTCCTAAAACACTCTCTATTCGTCTTCAAGAGCTAGAAAAAGCAGGGATTGTCAAAAAACATGTTTTTGCTGAGGTGCCACTTCATGTTGAATATTCGCTTACGGAAAAAGGAGCAAGTCTTAGAAGTATTTTTGATAAATTATCCGCTTGGGGAGAAAATAACGAATAAGTTAGGCAGCTCCGTTGCCGCCAGATGGAAATCTTGGCTTTCCTCTTTGAGGACGTGGACGTCTAGGAGGCCATGCACATATTATTGAAGCATCAGGACTACCCTCATCCCTAAAACCAACTATTTCTCCTATCTTGCCACCTTGTTCTTTTACCTCTATGTCAATAGCATATGTTAGGTTTGGTTCTTCACCAGGTATCGAAAAAATACCTCCAACAATCTTGTTTTCAGATTCTGTCATGTCCTATATTATATCAATTTCTAGTAGAATGTGCAATAATAACATATACTCTACTGTTTTCACATTATGACAAGTTCTGAAGACGATATTCAACCAGGAGACTCAGGATACAAAGAAGCGGTTATAAAGGCAATAGAAGCAATACGAGCTAGATACGATCCTAGTATGCAACCAGAGGAAAAAACAAGAGAGGTAAGTGTTATATCCCCTAGGGGACGCATCGATAGACAACCATCAGTCATATCAGGTATAAATCCCAGAAGATCCGCAGATTCCTATTCAGGAGTGCACAGAAACGATGAAGTAAGGAAACTTCTTGAAGAAGGAGTAAGCACCCCTGAAATACAAAGACGCACAGGAGCTACGCGGGGCGCTATTCAAGGATTAAAATCGGTAATAAGGCGTGAAAGAATTGGCCAAGGTTTGCCTCCACTGCCTCGATCTAATAAATCAAAGAATAAATCGTAAATTACTTAACAGGTTGTGCAATGACAATGAATCTCTTCCATGTTGTGCCTGGAGGCCAGCAGGTTTGCAGGACAACTTTTTCTGTTTTGTCATTTTGTGCATTTACTAGTAAGCTCACATCATTTGGATCTATAATTTCTGTTTTGGTAACCTTGTAGTTGTACCGATAATTTTTAAAGAAAATATACACATCATCCCCTATTTGCATGTCCTTTAATAAATAAAACACTGCATTATATCGTCCAACATCCCAGAAGCTGTCTGTTGAGTGAGAAAAGTAAAAGCTCGTCCCGGGCATTCCTGGGAAAACACTTCCTTTTGCGTGGGCAATACCTTTTTGAAGTGCAGCTAAATATTCTTTTTCATTGGACGGGTCAACATTAATAATAACTCTGGATGCAGCGCCAATTTTTGGAATGACAATGCTAAAGTAGGTATCAGGAGGGGTAAGGATGTGTTGATTATTTTGTACCTTTCCCAATTGGCTTGGAATCGTTGTATTTGAGACTACATATTTTGTGCCGGTAATATTGTCTATTTGAAACCTAACTTCATAAAAGAGTGCAGGTCCAATAGTTGCAAAAATGCCAAAAATTGCAAACAAAACAATAAAATTGCCTATCGAGCGAAGAATAAGGAGTTTATAGAATTGAGATTTCTCCATGAAGAAATTGTAGCATAAAGAGGACGTATACAAACAACTCGCCCCCGGATAAAGAGGGCGAGACGAAAAAGCAAAAATTACTTGCCTTTTGGATTGCAAACTCGACAGTCTGCTTTATGAGTTACTAATACCCAAACTGCTGAAAGTCCAACTAATACATATACCGTTTGTACTGCCATTGGCCATGAGCCAAGGAGCCACATAACTAAGTCAACATGAAAAAGACCAACTAAACCCCAATTAAGACCTCCAACAACGAGGAGTAAAACTGCTACAACGTGAAGCCATTTCATTTGTAATCACCCCCTTTCCTTTTTCCTAATTTAAGTAAGGCACTTGTGAGAGGTCTTGTCAAGAAACCTGGAGTTAACGAATATTGTCTCTAATCCTGGAACGACGTTTTACACGATATCGCGCAAGATCATCGGCTGTTTTGTTGTTAATATGCTGATCGTCAGGACCTTTTTCATGGTGGAAGCTATCCGGAGTAATAACATGGTTTGGGTCAACAACTGTTGCCTCAACACCTGTTGCATCTCTCACATCTCGTACGCTCTGGTACAGTTCCTCATTGAGTCTATTCATCCCTCTTTTTGCTGCAGCTTTGACTGCTTTTGCAGCGAGTGTATCCCCAACCATAACTGTTTGAGACTCTCCGGTTTTTACATTTGTTTGACCAATTCTTCGTGCTTCTGTTAAATCGGGATACCCATAGGCAAGCAGCGAATCTGCTTCATCTTCTTCTACGATTGTTGTCGTATGTCTTGTAAATTGTTGTCTATAATTAGTTGCTAATTTGTCTAGTCCTTCACGCAACTGCCCCCACTTATCTCTCTGCCAGGGATTATGCTGCAGTGAATTCATTGTTGCAACCATATCTTGGTCAATTTCATTTCCTCCTGTCCATATCTCTTCAACTCGTCTTTCTCCTGGTTTTTTAGGTTTAACATGGCCTTTTCTTTTTGCACTATTCCACTGATCCCCTAGTTCATTAACGGTGCTTCCTGGAACTGCCTCTGAAGTTGCTTCAACTTGGAGTCCCTCCGCTTGTAAGTTGTCCTTGACGCGATAAATATAAGGCTTATTTGTTCTTGTTCCTGCCATCTGACTATGCCCAAAGGATCGTACTGTATTTAATCCTTCGCTTGTGAACGTAGTTGGTTGTTGGAGATCTGAAGGAACTGGTTCGTCGTAACTAGCAATTGCATCCAAACCTGCTCCTAACCCCTTTTTTCCAACTTCCATAAGAGTACCTCCGCCTGCAAGTGCCTCAGCAGTTGCTTGTACTGCGACAATTTTTGCTACTGTTCGTGCTCCACGAAAGAGTCCTCGACGAGAAAAATCACCGCTTTGAGAAGATTTTGGTTTGCGGTCAGGAGAGGGATTGTCTTTAGACAACCAACCCATGAATAAGAAGAGTGTAGGGTCTTGGTAAGAGAAATGCAAGAACAGATATGTACACTTAATTGACTTGTTGAAAGTGGTTTGTTACAGTTTTCATATGGAAGATTTATTTACGGGAGAAGTACCACCACGACATTATTACGGAGATGCTGTGAGAAAACTTCTTTTGTCAGCGGGTATTCTTCTTATTGTTACGCTCCCTTGGCTTTATAATGAGTGGCCATTTTCTTTTTATGTAGGATTTATTATTGCTTTTGCTGTTGTTGTATTTGCAGGTATTACGAATCCAAAACTGCGAATCGTCTCGCTATTTGATTTTGCAATTGCCTCTGCAGGATTTTTATTTTTTGGGCTGCACGGAATTTTTGTTGTGAGTACAAGGGGCGCTGTAAATTTACTTTTCTTTACTACAGAAACACTTATGCTTATTTTTCTTTTTGATGTGTATTTTACGGTAAAGACGCTTCGAGGAATGCTTCTTAAGAAGTAATTATCTATTTGCCCTAACTCTATCTACTTTTGTTAAATACTTTTTTCTTGGCCTAAGATTTTTTGGCGTTACTTCTAATAATTCATCGTCTTCCAAGAAATCTAAATACTGCTCTAGACTCATAATTGTTGGAGGGGTAAGGACCAATTTTACACCTTCTCCTTTTGAGCGCATGTTGGTTTGCTTTTTTTCTTTGGTAACATTTACTTCTATATCATCACTTCTAGTATTCAAGCCAATAATCATACCTTCATACACAGGTGTTGCTGGCTCAAAGAAGGTAATTCCTCGCTCCTGTGCATTACCCAGTCCATATGCCAAAATATTTCCAGACTCTGATGCAACAAGAACGCCATTTCGTATCTTTTCAATTGGTGGAGTTAGGTCTTGATAACCATTAAACATGGTATTAATAACAGCTGTTCCTTTTGTTTGAGTAAGTAAATCACTACGCATACCCAAGAGATTTTTAGATGCAATGGTGTATTCGAGTCTCGTGTTTCCTTTTCCGTCAGACTCCATATTGGTCATCGTGCCGCGTCGAAGTCCCAGCTCCTGCGTAATTGACCCTACATAGTCATCAGGAATATCGATAATAACATCCTCAACTGGTTCCATTTCGTGTCCATCAACGACTTTTGTAATTACTTGAGGTTTGCCTACTTCAAATTCATACCCTTCTCGTCTGAGTGTTTCAATAAGAACAGATAGATGCAATTCTCCTCGTCCTGAAACAATATATTTGTCTCCTGTTGTGTCTAATTTTAATGCAACATTTGTTTCGAGTTCTTTCTGTAGTCTTTCTAGAATCTGTCTACTTGTTGTGAATTTCCCTTCCTTTCCGGCAAATGGGGATGTATTGGCTCCAATAGCAATTTTAATGGTTGGTTCTTCTAAATGAATTCGTGGAAGTGCCTCAACTTGTGTTGGATCGGTAATTGTGTCTCCAATGTCACCATCCGGTATGCCGGTTATGTCCACAATTTCACCAGGTCCAACGCTTTCTTGCTCTGTTTTTTTAAGTCCTAATGTTGTTGCAAGACTATCTATTCTTCCTGTTTTATTGCCGTCTGCTTTGGTGAGCACAACACTCATTCCCTTTTTGGCAAACCCTCTCGATATTCTGCCAATAACATGCTTGCCTTTGTGAGAGTCAAAGTCAAGGGAAGTAACAAGCATTTGGAAAGGCCCTTCGGTTACTGGAGGAGATGGGATAAAGGAGATAATTTCTTCAAAAAGAGGCTCTAAATTGGTGCTATTTCGCGCATCAATCTCTGTGCGGCCTGCTTTGCCTTCTCGTCCAATAGCAAAGAGCACTGGAAAGTCCAATTGCTCGTCTTTTGTTGCAAGCTCTAAAAAGAGATCGTGGGTACGCTCGATTGTATGGGGAATATTTGCCAGAGCTTTGTCGATTTTGTTAATGACAACAATAATTCTTAACCCTAGCTCCATTGCCTTTTTTAAAACAAATTTTGTTTGAGGCATAGGACCTTCCTGTGCATCAATAATAAGAAGTGCCCCATCTGCCATATTAAGCGTACGTTCTACTTCACCTGAAAAGTCTGCGTGACCTGGGGTATCGATAATATTAACTTTATAGTCTTTGTAGACAATGCCAGTATTTTTAGCCAGGATTGTAATGCCTCTTTCTCTTTCAAGAGGATTGCTATCTAAAATGGTTGTTTGTTGCATTTCTGACTCATTTTCACGAAAAGTGTGTGACTGCTTAAGCAGAAAATCAACCAGCGTTGTCTTACCATGGTCTACATGGGCAATAACTGCGACATTCCTTATTTTATTGTGATTATCCATAGTATGGAAGTCCCGTAGACGCGACATCATGAGGCATGGACGTAGACCATGCGAACAACGAGCGTTCTTCTGGGACAACATTTCGAATTTTATCGGGTTTAAGATCCATAAGGTATAAAAATCGCTTTTTAAAAAATACCTCACCTATTTTTCCTCTCCTGAGAGGAGAGGAATGGAAAAGGAGAGGTTGCTGAGCGCTACCTATATATTATACCACGTTGCTTGTCATTTTGCCGTTTTAGTATAATAAGACTATGAAATCCGCCTGGATTGCCTTTTTGGGTTTTGCTGTGGTTGTCTTGGGTATCACGCTCTCTTTGGTCCATGTCACAAAAAGATCAGATGCATCTCAAAAGCATGTAGCTATGTGTTTTGGTCAGAATGCGTGTGCTACAGGACCTCTTAGTGTTTTTTCTAAACCTCCTCTGCCAGATGATAATACGGCCAATACCAAACCAGAGGGATACTGTCTGTCTGTGCCCGTTTTGCTGTATCATCATGTACAGCCCCAAACAGATGCGGTGACCAAAGGACAGACAAGTTTAAGTGTGGACAGTGGTATTTTTGATCAACAAATGGCATATCTTGCTGCAAGCGGATACAATGCAATTTCTGCAACAACACTTGTCAATGCTATCCTTTCCCATACCTCCCTTCCAGTAAAATCTGTTGTCATTACCCTTGATGATGGATACTTGGATAATTATCAGTATGCATATCCTTCTTTACAGAAGTATCACCTTATTGGTAATCTAATGGTTCCAACAGGGCTTCTTGGTGTTACTTCAGGGACAAATACATACTATACATGGGATAATTTAAAACAGATGGTTGGAAGCGGGAGCATATTTGCATACAATCATACATGGTCCCACTATTCTTTAGCAGCAGGTCCTAAGGAGAAAGATATTCAGGAAATAACAACAGCACAAAAACAACTACAACAATTTTTAGGATCTGCTCAACCAATTTTCGTGTATCCGTATGGAAGTGGTGCAACGGTACCATGGGTAAATCAATTATTAAAAGATAATGGGTATATTGCCGCTTTTTCAACATTGCCTGGCGTTTGGCAATGCGAAGGAAATATTATGGCGCTTCCTAGAATTCATATTGGTAACGCGCCAATGAGTGCGTATGGATTATAAGTTTAAAGAATTCTTGACCGTGATGTGATTTGCCCAAGGCGATCGGTATTTTCTTCTCTTACTACGCTATTAAACTCTTGAGCAGCTTTCCTTATGTCACTTATGGATGTTCCTTCTGGGGTATCTTCTTGAAATCTTCTCTGTGCGTTTCCGATTCTTTGTCTGCGTAATGCGTCTTGTATTTCTGGTCTGCTAGGCCTTGGAATTGTCATGAGTTTATTATAAATAAATTTTTCATACTGTCAATGTTTCGTATCAGATAAATCTTTCACATGTGTGATCTAGTTTGTCTTCTTGTTTCTTACCAATGTTAATAGTACGATCGTACTAAGGACGCTTATAGCTTTCTGACTACAGATTACAGCAGTAGACTGTAGTCCATTTGCTGATTGCAGTTTATGAAAACAATTCTTCATATCGATTTTGATAGTTTTTTTGCATCGGTAGAACAGCAGGATCACCCCGAGCTTCGAAACAAGCCTGTTGGTGTTACTGCCGCACATAGTAGGACTGCTATTATTGCAGCAAGCAAGGAGGCAAAAAAATTGGGAGTTGTGGGTGGCAGTAGTTACTGGCAGGCAAGAAAAGTGTGTCCTGAGATTATTACAACACCTGCCCATTTTACAAAGTATTTTGAAATTTCTAAAAAATTTATTCAGATTTGCCGACTCTACTCACCATACCTGGAAGTATTTTCCATTGACGAATTATTTTTAGATATTACTGCAACAGAAAAGTTATTTGGCGGGACAGATAATCTTATTGCTCGCTTAAAGAATCATATTAGACAAGAAATGGGAGACATTATTACGGTCTCTGTTGGCGTTAGTTATAGCAAAATGCTTGCCAAAATGGCATCTGGGTTGGAGAAGCCGAACGGTATTACAAAAATAACAAAGGAAAATGTTGATAGTATTTTTGCAAAAGCTGCGCTTACTGATGTGTGTGGTATTGGGTTTCGTATAGCGCGGCGTCTTGGTATGATTGGTGTGCGAAACCTTCTTGATTTACGAAGTATTCCCCATGTTGCTCTTGTTGCAGAATTTGGTCCGCATGAAGCAGAATTTCTTACCAATGTTGCATGGGCAAAAGACGCTGCGGAAGTTGTCCATTTTGGAAATAGTATTGAGACAAAGTCTGTTGGACGGAATTACTGTTTGCCAAGAAATGAAACAAATAAACGCGTTATTTTGCAGACTATTTTTGAGCTTTTGGAAGAAGTTGCAATAAAACTTAGAAAGTTAGGTAAAAAGTCTAGAAGTATTGGCGTGTATTTACGAGGTGACGTATCTTTGGGGGGGCATAAGACAACAGATTTCTATACAGACAATGGAAAAGAAATGTTTGACATTATTAGATCGTCAGGAATCCTTTTTTCCTTAGGATCTGTTGACTATATCCGTCAAATTTCTGTATGGGCAGGATTCTTAAAAGATGGTAACACAATCCCCTTGTCTTTATTTGATATAGCGCACAAACAGGAGCGGGTTCAGAAGGCAATAGATGGTATTAACGATACGTTTGGCGATCACACAATCCGCAATGGATTCTTGCTATATTCAAAAAAGCTAACAACAGTCCCCAATGGATTTTTAGCAGATAGACTCAATCGAATAGAGCTAACAAAGTTATACTAAACAATTCCTCTTCTATGGATTATTCCCAGTTCGCGAGAAATTGCTCGAGAGCGTCTCTCTCGTTCACGTATGCCTTTTTGTCTTTCAGGATCAAAATCATCATACTTTAATGCTAAATGATCTAAATACGCATTCTGATCTGCTCGTTTTTGTGGTGACGATGCATTTCCTCCTTGGGTTGTATTGTTATCAACATGGGCTTTTGTTGTAGCATATGCCTCCCTTGCTCTACTGTAACGGGAAGGTGGTTGCTCGTCATGAACTTCTTCAGAACTCATAATTTGAGTATTATAAGAAAGGGTTATTAATCTGTCAATAATAGAGGAAATTTAGTTTGTTTTATTACAAAGTGCCTTAGCTTCCTCAAGAATATGTTTCTTTTCTTCACTAGACAAGGAAAGTGTATTGATAAGAGATGGATTTAGGCAAACATCATTGCATAAGACAATATTTTGCTCAAGAAGATTTTGCTTATAGGTTGCGGGAAGATGAGTAAGTGCTGTGATAGGAAACATATTATATTTTTCCACTACATCGCGAAGATTATTTCCTTCTGGGTAATCCCATGATAGCACGTCCATTCCTACACACTGAGCATACGTAATAACATCTGTTGTAATTTTTGTGTTGGTAATAAGAAGCGGTTTGGTAAAGCTATGCTTGGCACTAACATCTTCAAATCGTGCGTTGGTATAGAGTGCGACTTGGACATCTGTTTTTATGCCAACACTATTATGAAATTTTGCCTCAACCATAATCTTTTCATTTCCCTTGGTTGCAATAATATCTATTTCATGACTCACGCATTTCCCAAGGACAATATTTCTTACCGTTGTTGTATAGCCTTCCTGACTGAGAAGTTTTGCTAAGTAGTCTTCAAATGGATACCCTGTAGGACCAAGATCCATAAGAGCTTTTTTTAAACTGTATCGCGCTTTGGCAAAGGGAGTCTTAGGAGTGTCTAAAAATTCAATAATGTGTTTATAGATTTCTGAGGTGGGAATATTTTCATAGAGCTTATCTTTAATGTGACTAATTGCCTCATCAACAGTTTCTTTGGCAACGCCTGCTCGAAGAATTGACTGTCGCAATTTATTTTCTGAAAATTCTTCTTTCTCCCCTGTTGCCTTAATAATAGAGACCATAAATTTATCGTACGATGATGCAAAGTAAATTACAAGAATTAATTACCTTTAAAGAGCGGAAGAATACTACGTGTTCGTATTCGGTTGTATGTTGGAACATCCCTTTTCTTATAGACAACAAAATCCTTATACGAGAAAAGTTTTACGTACGCTGGGTCTGTATCTAAATCTTTTGCCATTTGTCTTTGCTGTAAAAGGGATGGTTGGGCAAAAGAGTCATCGAGTAAAAAGACGACAATGTCTGCTTCCTTTAGCCCAACAGGAATAGTATAAATTTTTTGCCTATGAGATAAATGAGATCCTACGTTATTAGTTGCAGCAACACTGTACCGTCGAGGTATTGAGGAAAGGAAGTTATCGATAAGAGTAGCATAGGGTAATTGATCAGTAAACATAGATCCACTCATATGATATGCCCCGGGAAGAGGGCCAAAGAGGTAGGCAAACACAATTGCTGGAATAAGGATAATGCACGCTCCTATTTTTGAGAAATACTTGACGCGTTTATATAAAAATGCAAATCCATATATGCTTGCAATAAAGATAAATGGTGTTGGAATTGCACCATAGTGGTAGTAGATGGAATGAAGTTGTGCATTTTGTGATAAAAGACTAATTGCTAAATCTGGTCCAGCAAAGATAAGAAAAGGAAGGGCAAAAAGAGGAAGAAAAATAACTGGTCCAAAGAGCGCAGTTAAATAAAATAATTGTCCCTTGCCAAAAAGTACTCCGAGGGTTTTAAAGGGTGTGAGAAAAATATTTTTAATTACTCCCCCCGGCGTTGAGCCAAAGTCTGAATAGTAAGATAGTGCAAAATGATCTCCACCATGTGCTTGAGGAATAGCTTTGAAAAAAAGATAGTAAAAAATACTAAATGAAAATATGCTCAGCATACTTCCTAACAGGTATTTTTTTTTCCAAAAAAGAAAATACAGTCCAAAAAGTCCCGCAACAACCCACACTTCTTCCTTGGTTGTTGCAGCAATAATTATAAAGAACGCTGCCCACCAAAGTTTATTTTTTTGCACAAAATACCATGCACCAAGAATAAAAGGAATAGCAATCGTAACAGGGTGAAAGTCAAATAGATTTGCGTATTGAAGAGTTGGATAGAGAAGATATGATGCTGCAAATGCAAGCGAGAGAGACTTATTCTTAAGTGTGTTATGTGCTATGGCAAAGACGAGAAGTGCTCCAATTCCTATAGCAATAGTTTGGAGAAGAAGAAGCATCCGCGGATCCTGCCAGAGTAAATAAAATGGAGAAAGAAGCACCAACATAAAATCTGCGTGAAAGGCAAGACGGGTAATAATATTTGTTCCATCAGGATTTGTAAGTTGAAAAATTCTTCCATGAATTGTATTCCACACGGTTTGATCCATATTTCCTAAGTCAAATCTTCCTGTAAAGAAATTGATATATCGCAAAAAGCTTGCAAGCGTAAAGTAACTGATGTAGCAAGTTGTGAGAAATATAAGGAATATTTCATGCCTTTTTTGAAGAACAAAAGTCTCAACAGATTGTATCTTTTTCGTTGGTATTTTTTGCCAAATAATACAGATAAGTAAAAAGATGACTTCAGCAATTGTTTGAAGAATGCGTGCAATAATAGATCCCAATGCGCTGTCTGCGAGAGAGATATATTTGGAAAGTCCAATGGTCATAATTCCTTCCCTTACTCCAAGTCCCATGGGGGCAAAAAAGGATACATATCCTGCAAGAAAAGTAAACACAAAAAATCCTGATAAAGAAAGAATGTGTGGGAGGAAAAGAGTTGTTAGCGAATCAATGGCAAAGAAAGTGCCGAGTCCGAAGAAAAAGAAAGCTCCTGCCATGATAGAGAGTAAATAAACCATTTTGTCCGGGGAAAAGTCTGGGAGAAGATGCTTAAGAAACTGAAATCGCTTAGGAAAAATAGATTGGTGGAATATAAATATACCAATACAGGCAGTAATAAAAATACCACCTAGTACAGAGATAACAATACTGTATGGGATAGAAAGAATACCAAAAAGCAGAAAATTAAGGGAAAGAAGAGAAAGTGTTATGCAAGCAATTCCCAAAAATTCTGCTTCTTGAAGAATACTTGCAAGAAGCGCTTTTTGCTCCCCACCCTTTTTACTGTAAGCACTGCTTCGTGCAAGAATAGGCCAAATACCACCAGGAATGTAGCGCTTAAGCTCAGAAAATCCCCAGGTTGATGCTGTCTCTTTAAAAGAAAATTCCATCTCTTTTGCCAGAAGTAGTTTTTGCCAAAAGAATACCCGCAAAAAGAAAAAGACAACAAAGCAAAAAAGAGAAAGGACAATGAGTGGTACGTTGAGTGTGTGCAATTGGAGCAATGTTGTTTTGCCAATAAGAAGTCTTCCAACAAAAAATAATGCAATAAGCGATAGGGGCCAACCAAAAACATATTTAATAAAAGTCAATATTTTTTTCATTGTATTAGTGTAAAGATGTTTGCATGAATGGAAAATGACTACTCGTATCGCAGAGCTTCAATTGGTGACAATTTTGATGCTTTTACAGCGGGAGCAACACCAAAAACAACACCGACCAAAACAGAGAAGAAAAATGCAAGAAAAATAGACCACGGCGTTACTGTGGAAACAAAGAAGATTGAAACAAGAAGCGAAACGCCAACTCCAAGCAGTATTCCAATAATGCCTCCACTTACAGATAAGATTACTGCTTCAAGGAGGAATTGATTAAGAATATCTGACCGTTTTGCACCTAATGCTTTACGAAGTCCAATTTCACGTGTCCGCTCAGTTACCGATACAAGCATAATATTAGCAACGCCAATGCCACCAACAAGAAGTGCAATTGATGCAATACCACCAAGGGCAATCGATAAGACACTCGTAATTGTTGTCACTGTGGAAAGAGTGCTTTCTTGTGTTTGAATATTAAAATCATCTGTCGTGAGTCTTTTTAGAAGTATCACTTCTGCTTGCTGTTTGACAAAAGGAACCAAATCCGGCCTTTTTGCAGAAAGATAAATGGCATTAACATTTGTTATGTTAAATGCTTGCTGGGCAACAGTAATGGGAATAAGGACCGAGTTATCTTGATCTAGTCCAAAAACAGAACCGCGCTTTTCTGCAATGCCAACGACGGTAAATCTATTAGAACCAATAAAAAATGAATTACCTAACGGGTTAGTATCTGGAAAAAGTTTGTCAACTACAGTCTGACCAATAATTGCTACTTTCGCTCCTGAATTTTGCTGAGAAAGAGTAAATGCTGTGCCTTTGATAACTTGTATGTTAACAATATTTGAATAATCATAAGTTGTTCCTCCGACCGTTACGCCCTTATCTGTTTTGTTGAGTCTCTTGAGCGTTGCTGTTTTTTGGATAACTGGCGCAACACTTGCAACACTCTTAAGACGAAATGCAAGCGTTTTTGCATCGGAATAAAGTAATTTATTTGCTACAGCTCCACCTGCTGTCCTGGCACCACCGACACTACCCGGGATAACAAAAAGTAAATTAGATCCAAGCCCTGAAACTTCTTTGGTAATATACGTCTGAAGCCCTGCTCCTAATGATACGAGAAGAATGATTGCAAAAACGCCAATAATTATTCCTAATGTTGTTAAAATACTTCGAAGCTTGTTGGTAACAAGTGCATTAAGGGATAGTTTAAGAAGTTGTGCAATATCCATAATAAATAATTCTTGAGAGGCAACTAAAGTTTCCTCTCAAAGTCGCTTGAAGCAAAGCTCCATTTACTCTTCGAGTAAAATGCGACTGCTCTCCTTCCTTTAAGTTCCATATTAGCTTCTAATTAGCTGTCCGTCTTTGACATGTATTATTTTTTTTGCTTTTTTTGCGATATCATGTTCGTGAGTAATAAGAACAATTGTTTTGCCTTGTTCATTCAACTCTTTTAAAATATTCATTACATCATCTCCTGATTTTGTGTCTAAATTCCCTGTTGGTTCGTCTGCTAAGATTATTTCCGGATTATTCATAAGAGCTCGTGCTATTGCAACTCGTTGCTGTTGTCCACCTGACAATTGATTGGGATGGTTGTGCATTCGCTCCCCAAGTCCCACTTTTGTGAGTAGTTCTTTTGCTCGTTCTATTCGCTGTCTATTATCCATTCCTGCATAAATTGCCGGAAGGATAACATTATCGAGTGCTGATGCACGGGAGAGAAGATTAAAGGATTGAAAAACAAATCCTATTTCTTTATTTCTGACGTACGCTAACTCGTCTTCAGAAAGTCCTGTTGCATCACTTTCGTTAAGAATATATTTCCCACTTGTGGGCACATCGAGAAGACCAATGATATTCATGAGTGTTGATTTTCCACTTCCTGATGGTCCGGTAATAGCAATAAAATCCCCTTTATAAATTGTGAGACTAATTCCTTTTAACACTGATGTAACAATATCAATACTCCTATACTCTTTGGTAATTTTTTGAAGCTCAATAATTGGTACTTTCATGAAGCTATTTTACTATTTGCTTGACTGCTGCAGTTGGATCCAGTGCAATTTCTTCTCCTTCTGTAAGTCCTGATACGACTTCACTATCTGTATCATTTTGGGCGCCAAGGACAATAGACTTTTTTACGAATCCTTTTTGTGTTTTTACGTAGACATAGTGATCATTTACTAATGCAGAAAGAGGTACGGTAAGGACATTGTTTTTCTCTCCATACACAATGTCTGCATTGCCACTCATGCCCGATCGATAGAAATAATTACTATTTTCTGGAAGCGAGGTTTCAACAGTAAATGCAGTACTGCCATCAGTTGTGGTATGACTGACAAAATCCACTGCTGTTACATTCTCAGAAATTGTTTTATCTGGATATGCATCAAAGACCATATTTACCTTTTGTCCATTGTCGATCTTTGCTATATCTGCTTGATCAACATCCATATCAAAAACAACAGAGGTTGGATCGGTTACAGTCCATGTTGTTGAGCCAGCAATTGCGATAGGACCTGGGTATTCAACGTCTGCTCGAGTAACAATTCCAGCTATTGGAGTTGTTAAGACAGATTGTTGTTTGGCCAAGTCTGAAAGCTCAACTGAATTAACTGCTTGATCGAGATTGTATTGATTGTTTTGGAGCAAAACTTGCATTGGATAATTAAGTGCTTGTGTTGCGTTGGGTATACCATTATTGTTGTAGATTGTCTGATCAAAGGTGTCGCGTTGTAGTGAATATGCAATAAGTGCAGCTTTTAGGTTTTTTTGTGCAGTACGCTGATCAAGTGTTGCAATTGTTTGGTAGGCATTAACTGTATCTCCCTTTTTTACACCAACCCAGACAATAGGTCCACCAATAGCAAAGGTTAAATTAACAAATTTTTTTGCTTTTATATTTCCGCTTACAGAAACTGTCTGAACAAGATTGGTACGTGCTACTTTTTGCGTTTCAATAACTGGTTTGGGCCTCGGCCAAAAAATGATTGAAGCAATCAAAAGAATCAAGATTCCTGCAGAAATTCTTTTGTGGTGCCAAAGCCAAAGAAATCCTTTCTTGGGAAGGGAGAGTAACTTTAGGAGAAAGTCCATGATGGTATTATACGAAAAATTGACATGCCTGAACAGGGATGACTTATGAAAGTAGCCAAGGGAGTATCATTTTTGCTAAAATAGAAAGTATTGCACCTGTAGCTCAGTGGATTAGAGCATCTCGCTTCGGACGAGAGGGTCGGGGGTTCGAGTCCCTCCAGGTGCGCATAGCTAGTCTACGAGCTCATCTTGCAGCGAAATTTGCTTGTTCTTTTGTTTGGTTCCTTGAAGCGCATTCTGTAAGAGAATTTCTTCATAGACTGTTTCATATTCAGTTGCCATAATGTCTCCGCTAAAGTGAGTAAGGCTATACCTTCTGCAATATTCTCTATCTATAGTCCTAATTCTTTTTATGAGCGAAATTGCATCAGTAACATTCTTTGCAATAAATCCTGTTTTGCCGTGGCGAATGATCTCTTTCATTGAGCCTTTATCAAAAGCAATTACCGGTGTACCACAGCTCATTGCTTCTATTATGGTTAGTCCAAATGGTTCTTCCCATTCTAAGGGATGAAGAAAACACAAGGCATGACTCATAAGCGCATTACGTTGTTTTTCTGTTACCTCTCCAATCCATTGAATTTTTTCATTTAAAAATGGTTTAATTTGGGTTTGAAAATATTCTCTATTGCTGTCTTCCAGTTTGGCAGCGATAAGAAGAGGTAAATTGGTTTTCCGAGCGATGGTAATAGCGTTATGAATTCCCTTTTCGGGGCTGAATCTTCCAACAGCAAGAAGATATCCTTTATCAACTCGGGAAAAAGGATAACTCCCCATGCGCAAACCATTATATATATTTGCAATAAAATTTAGATGGGTTGCCGATTGCCGCTGCGAGTGAGAAATACTTACAAGATACGGTTTGGAAAATTGTTCTGCCACAGTAGTAATATCTGGTGTCATAAGCCCATGCATTGTTGAAACCACTGGAGTTTTTGATCCTTGTGCAAAAGACAATCCAAAAAATCCTGTGTGGTCATGGATAATGTCAAATTGATCTTGAAGAGCATAGGCGTTTCCCAAATGCATAAGCGTTATTTTTACTCGCTGCATAATATTTTTGGGATCTGGGTATGCGTCACGGAGTGCTTTCGGGAAAACAGAGACTAATTTTGCAGATGTTTTTGACTGTCCACTTGCAAAAAGTGTGACATCATGGCCACGGCGTACTAGTTCTTCGGTAAGAGTTGACACAACGCGCTCAGTCCCTCCGTACATTTTTGGCGGAACATTCTCTATTGGGGGTGCAATCATCCCAATTCTCATGTGAGCAAGATACGGTTTCTAGGTGACATAAAAATGAAAAGTATGTAAAAATTCAGTAAGAGAAACTTAGACTGTTAGGGTAAGTAAAACATCATACAAAGCTGCAGCAGACCATGCTTGATTCATGCAACTACTTTGTCCGTAGATACTTTTGTATGGAATATAACTTCCCTCTTTTTCAATGTAGAGTTCGATAGGACTGTCAAAGTGATAAATTGGCTCAAGCATTGCTATTGTTAGCATTTTTGCTTCTTTTAGGAATCCGTAGTTTTCTAAACCTTCAAGAATAAGTCCATTCAGCATTGGCCAAAAACTGCCATTATGGTATGAATTTTCTGAAGGGTTAAATGTTGGAGATTCACTGCTCATTGTCCGAATTCCTGCATGGGAGACAAAAAGATCGGGTTGGAATCCTCTTGCAACGATATCGTCAACTATTCCTTCTGGAAGAATGCCTATGGTTTTTCCATTTTTTCTATAACTGGCCCATAAGCAGAGAAGTGGATTAGACGTAATAGTTGGTATAGGACGTTTTTTCCCGTCCAATGCTTGTGCTAAATACCATTTTCCTTTGTCTTTGAGTAAAAACTGTTTTTCGAAGCTTTTCTTCAACTCCTTCGCAAATTTATCCAATGCTTGTGCTCCCTTTTCAGATTGTTTTTCATGCATGAAAAAATCAGACCATAGGGTAAGTGCCATATAGGCAATGGCCTGCACCTCAACAGGAGCAATTGGGTATGGAGGCATTGTGCCACTCTTATCCACAAGTGTTGCAACGGAATCTGTCCATGACTGGACAACAAGTCCACCAAATTTTCTTGATACTGGCAGCTCGTATTCCAGTAAATAATCATCATCCATGTCCCCATAGCGCATAATCCACTGAAGACCATCTCGTACTGAGGGCAAAACAGTTCGCAGGAAGGCTTCATCTTTGGTTATTTGATAGTACTCATGAATAGCAATGAGACCCAAAGGTGTTGCATCAATACTGTCGTAGTTGCGAAGGATTTTGTCTGGATAGACATACCATGGACGAGGTCTATTAATAAGACGTTCGTATTTGTCTACTCGATATTCGTGGATAAATTTTCCAGGTTGTTCGCCACTTTCTATATTGATTGTCTTTCCCTGAAGTTTTGTGTGAGTTAGGAGTGTCTTGCGACAAATGGCAAGAAGATCTGAATCTTTTTTCGTCCTATATGTTTTAAGAAGTTTTAAAATTGTTATAAAACTGTCCCTACCGAAGATACAGCCAAAAACCTCATCTTTTCCTGAAGCATTAATCCCATCAGTTGTTTCCAAATCACGTAAATGAGCATAAATTTTTTTTCTTAGTTGTAATAAATCTTTTTGTTCTGATAAAACCATGACCACTATTTACTATAGCTTGGCTATACCAGTGAGTCAAGTAAAAAATGGCCTATAGCAAGATTCTTACTGTAAGAATTTAAACTTTTAGTTTAAATTCTGCTACGCACTGAAAAGTTACATATAGCGCATCAGCCACTACTATCGTTCGTGGCTTCGCTTTCTTGTAGTAAGAAAATAGATAAAACAGGTTTTTTTGAGGCAAAATCTGTGGTATACTTTGTTTCATTCGGGTCGGTAGCTCAACCCCGATTAAATCGGGGTCAACGGTAGAGCTTCGGTAATTATTTGAGTAGACTAAACGTAAAAGGGAATATGCCTTGGTTATATATTCTGAATAATAAAGAAACAGATAGATATTACATAGGTTCAACAGTTGATCTTGAAAGAAGAATTAAGCAGCACATTTCTGGTAAGACGAGAACAACGAGAGTATTAAAAGCGTACCAATTAATATATAAAGAGTTTTATAATACAGCTATAGAAGCAAGACTAAGAGAGAAGAAATTAAAGTCGTATAAAAGTAAAAAATATATCAAATGGTTAATAAGTGAAATGGGTCGGTAGCTCAATGGTAGAGCAAAGCACTCTTAATGCTTAGGTTCTGGGTTCGAATCCCAGCCGGCTCACATTCAAAGATTTTAGAGATTTATTTCTCTCATATTCTTCATTTAGCT
>CAYOZJ010000007.1:0-42353 GCA_964408485.1 uncultured Gammaproteobacteria bacterium | reverse complement strand
ATCAGACAGGTTTTTAGAAATTACCAATACCATTCGAAAAGATGTATTAGGTAAGCAGGAGCAATTTTTGGATCAAAATCCTATTTCTCGTGAGCGGGGTATTACGATTAAATTAGCCCCGGTAAGGATGATGTATACCGTTCCTCATGCTTCGACAAGCTCAGCAAAAACATCTTCCCTGAGCGAGCAAAGCGAGTCGAAGGGTTTTGCAGGTGAAACATTTATGTTAAATCTGATAGATACTCCGGGTCATGTAGATTTTTCTTATGAAGTAAGTCGTACTTTAGCTGCATGTGAAGGAGTAATCTTACTTGTTGATGCGACAAAAGGAGTCCAGGCGCAGACTGTTGCCCATCTTCGCGCTAGCCGTAAACAGGGACTCGTTATTGTTGCAGCAATCAATAAAATTGATATGCAGGGTGCACAACTTGAAAAAACGCTCAAGCAACTGGATACACTTGGATTTAAAGAAGAAGAAATTTCTCTTATTTCGGCAAAGACAGGGCAAGGAGTAGAAGAGCTATTGCAACATGCGATAAAAACCATTCCTCACCCCAAAGGCTCAATAGACAAGAGTCTCAAAGCACTTATTTTTGATGCAGTATTTGATGAGCACAAAGGTGTTGTTGCATTTGTGAGACTGTTTGACGGGATAGTTGCAACAAATAGTCAAATTGAAATGGTTCAGACCAAAACAAAAACAAATGCCATTGATGTAGGATATTTTACGCCAACATTGGTCAGCTCGGGTAGTCTAACTGCTGGAGAAATTGGTTATATTGTAACCGGTGTTAAAGATATTCGACTTGTCCGTGTTGGCGATACCGTTGCGCTTAATAGGTATCCAGTTGAGGCATTGCCGGGTTATACAACCCCTAAGCCAATGGTTTTCTTTGGTGTGTATCCGAAAGCAACAGATGAGCTTGTCCCTTTGCGGGAAGCACTTGGGAAATTGGCACTTATTGATGCATCGCTTGCATTTACTGAAGAATATTCTGCATTCTTAGGGTCAGGATTTCGTGTTGGATTTTTAGGACTGTTGCATGCAGACATTTTTAAACAACGACTCCAGCGGGAATTTAACCTAGATCCTCTTTTTACCCTTCCTCATGTATCCTATGAGGAAATAAAAAATGGTTCGGAGATTTCGTATAAAGAACCATTTATGCATCTGACTATTTTTGTACCACAGGAATATGTTGGTGGTGTTATGACTGTTGCGCAGAAAAAACGAGGACAATTAGGACATATGGAATATCAAGATACGAATGTTGTTATGGAATATGATATGCCATATGCAATGTTTCTGCGCGGATTATCAAATGATTTAAAGACGGTGACTAGTGGGTTTGCGAGTGTTGACTACGAGCTAACCGATTACCGAGATGCAGATTTGGTTGAAGTTGGAGTGCAAATTAATGATGTGCCAATCGACGTGTTGTCTGAGCTAACGTACAGAGAAGATGCAGAGCATATGGCACGACTTAAAGCACAAAAATTAAAAGAAAATCTTGTTAAGCAGCAGTATAAACAGGTTATTCAGTGTTTTATTGGATCACGAATTATTGCGAGGGAGGAAATATCTCCCTATAGAAAAGATATGTTAGCAAAAATGAGCGGTGGAGACATAACACGTAAAAATAAACTTCTTGAGGCACAGAAAAAAGGAAAGAAAAAAATGTTTGGTATCTCAAAAGTTGAAGTTCCTCAAGAAGCTCTTTTTGAAATGATGAAAGGGGAGTAGTTAGGCCGCGGGAAGCTGGTCTTGTCGGGGCATATCCATTGTTTGCTCAGGAAGTGGTTCATTGGCTTCATGTTTTATTCCCGTTCTTCTCTCGATTATTTTGTGAAGCCCTTTCTGTAATCGGGGCTGCAATGAGTCAACGGCGCCATGTGCAGCATCGTAAGCACGAGTGAGTGCTTCATGTGCCGCCTCTCCTGCTCTTGGAAGATGCTCTTCAACTGCTTTGTGTCCGCGTCTTCCTAATTCTTGTTTTACTCCTTCTTTCCATGTACGGAATTGATCGGCTGCAGTGGATTGTTTTACCCCATCCATTACTCTGTTTCGTAGTTCTACTAGTCTTGCCATATGAAATTAGTTAACTACAGCTCCGTAAGGAGTAAAGCAAAGGGAGGTAAAAGAATGGTGAGAAAATTACAGACCTGCAACAGTTAGCATGCCAACAATTGTCAGAGCAATGCCTGCAACACCAATAAGAAGCAAATTGTCTCCAGGGCCTGTTGGAGGAAGTTTTTGCATTGGTGTTGGGGAAGCAGCTTGTGCTAAAGCACCAACAGAAATTGTTTGCTTACATGTTGAGTTGTCACTCGTTGCGCCGCCTTCTGTAGTAAAGATTGCTTGTGCAGTAAAAGTACCATTATTGCTATAGGTATGAGTAACTTGATTATTTACATCCCCTGTTGCAATTCCAGAGCCAGAAGCAATCGTATCTGATGTGCCGTCTCCATACGTAATATCTAGTCGGGCAATCGTATCTGTTGCAGACGTACCAACCGAGGTAAAGGTAACAATGAGTGGTGCATTACCGGAAGTTGAGTCAGCCGTAAAGCTACTACAGCTAACAACAGTATTACTTCCTGATGTTCCACCTCCTGGAGTTCCGCCATTATCCTGTGTTTGGGTATCTGTTGGGCTAACGCTTATTGTTGGAGAAACAGATGGTGTCGTGCCACCACTGCTTTGATCGCCAATAATAATAGTTGCTGGAGTTCCTGATTGGAATACATTTTCTGCTGCTTGGTCTGAATTACCAACAGACAATGCTTGGTTTTGCCCTGTGACAAAATTTAGCTTGGTACCTGTACTGTCAGTATTTGCTTTTGCTGTTAAATGGACAACAGCAATCGGCGTTGCAGATTTAATAACAGCAGATTGATTGCTGCCAATAGAAATCGTTCCTGTTACCGTACAAAGGGTGTCTGTACAATTTACCGCAGGTGCTTCAAGTTGTGTATATTTCGTCGTATCGATAGTAACTGGTGTTGATTGTTTGTCTAAAAAAGCTGGGTCATACGTAAAACTAAACTTGACGAAGCTTACTTGATTTGTTCCACCTGGATCAACAGTAATTGTTTCATCAAAGTTTTGTCCATTCGTGACAGTGGTTGGACCAGTAAAAGAGAATTTGGTAACAGGAGCAGCACCACTTTGTGTTTGGGTCTGGTTTTGCAACACAAAAATTGCCAAGGGCAGGCCTATAAGCAAGGTTAAACCAAAGCCGAGTAAAATCAGCTTTTTGATCATAGATTTAGCATATACTGAGTGCGTGATAAAATGCAAATGTAAATGTTCCCTTGAAAAATGTACGAGAGTCTGCTATATTTAGATTCGCTCCTGCCTCAACCAATATGAAAGTCTTACCGTTATTCGATAATGTTTTAATAGAACCGTTAGAAGCGGATGTTAGGACATCCTCAGGTATTATCTTGCCCGATTCAGCTCAAGAAAAACCACAAATGGGTAAAGTAATGGCAGTTGGAAAAGGGAAAACAGATAAAGATGGGAAATTTATTGCAATAGTTGTAGCCGTTGGCGATACAGTTATGTATAAAAAATGGGGCGGTAACGAAGTAAAAGTAGATGGGAAAGACATGACACTCGTTGGACAAGAAGATATCTTAGCAATTGTTGAAAAAACAGAAATGGAGTTAGCAAGAGAGTTAGCTAAACAACATTCAAAAACAAAGTAATATGGCAAAACAAATTAAATATTCATCAGACGCACAACAAGCACTTATTGCAGGAGTGAATAAATTGGCACAAGCTGTTGTGACAACGCTTGGACCAAAGGGCAGAAATGTTGCCTTAGATAAAAAATGGGGTGGACCATCTGTTATTCATGACGGCGTAACCGTTGCAAAAGAAATAGAATTACCAGATCCATTTGAAAATATGGGTGCGCAAATGGTAAAAGAAGCGGCTTCAAAGACAAATGATGTTGCCGGAGATGGAACAACAACCGCAACACTTCTTGCACAATCTATTATTAACTTTGGTTTTAAAAATGTTACATCTGGTGCAAATCCAATGGTACTTAAGTCTGGTATGGAAAAAGCAGTTGATGCAGTTGTTGCAGAAATTAAGAAAATGAGTAAGCCTGTTAAGGCAGGAGACGTAACAAAAGTTGCAACAATTTCGGCACAAGATAGTGTTATTGGAAGTCTTATTGCACAAGCGTTGGATAAAACAGGGAAAGACGGCGTGGTAACAGTTGAAGAAGGAAAAGGACTTGATGTGTTTGTTGATTACAAAGAAGGAATGGAATTTGATAAAGGCTATGCATCGGCATATTTTGTTACTAACCCAGATAGAATGGAAGCTGAAGTAGAATCTCCCTATATTCTTATTACCGATAAAAAGGTGAGTAATCTCCAGGAATTATTGCCATTTTTAGAAAACTTAATTAAAGTTACTAAAAACTTTGTTATTATTTGTGACGATATAGATGGCGAAGCATTGGCAACACTCGTCCTTAATAAATTGAAAGGGACATTCAATGTACTTGCTGTAAAAGCTCCAGGATTTGGTGATAGACGAAAAGAAATGCTTGCAGATATTGCCACACTAACTGGCGGAACAGTTATCTCTGAAGATACAGGAATGAAATTTGAATCAGTAACAGTGGATGACTGCGGAAAAGCAGATAAAGTTTGGGCAGATAAAGAAAACACACGAATTATTGGGGGTAAAGGAAGTAAAAAAGCAATTGATGCGAGAGTTGCACAAATTAAAAAATCCATTGATACAGCAACATCTGATTTTGACAAAGATAAGTTAAAAGAGCGTCTCGCAAAATTATCTGGTGGCGTTGCGGTTATTAATGTTGGCGCAGCAACAGAAATAGAAATGAAAGATAAAAAAGAGCGAGTTACCGATGCTGTCGCAGCAACAAAAGCAGCACTTGAAGAAGGAATAGTCCCCGGTGGTGGTGTTGCGCTTTTGAAGGCACGAAAAGTTTTGGAACTCATCAAAAAAGGAATGAATGATGATGAAAAAGTTGGTGTAGAAATCTTATGGAAAGCACTCGCTGAGCCAATGCGAGCAA
This sequence comes from uncultured Gammaproteobacteria bacterium, assembly GCA_964408485.1. Taxonomy (GTDB): domain Bacteria; phylum Patescibacteriota; class Microgenomatia; order Levybacterales; family UBA12049; genus DASQJJ01. The sequence continues at coordinate 37,287 of CAYOZJ010000007.1, read as the reverse complement.
TTGTTAAAAATGCAGGAGTAGACGAGGGATGGGTTGTAAAAACAGTTGAAGATTTTAAAGGCGCAACCCCAAATTATGGGTACAATGTTATGACCAATTCTTTTGGAGATTTAGTTGCAGCAGGCGTTGTAGATCCAGCAAAAGTTACCAGAAGTGCTGTTGAAAATGCAGCAAGTGTTGGTATGATGGTATTAACAACAGAAGCGCTCGTGACAGATATTCCTGAAAAAGAAAAACCACAAATGCCAGGCCCAGGTGGCATGGATGGAATGTACTAATAAGTCTATGGCTTTCAGGCAACCTCAAGACAAACCTAAAATTCAAAGTAAAGCAAAGGGCGTAAGAAATTCCAAACGTCGACAGGGTTCAAAAATTGTATTAGAGCTTTATGGAAATGAAAGTAGTCGTGGAAAAATTACAGATGATGATTTGATAAGAGATACAGATTCTTTAGCAGATATGGGTACGCGAGTATTTGTTAGGCCAAAGGAAGGTTTAATGCGTAGGCCTTCAGGTTCAAAAAAAGCAATAACTCACCAGTCTTCCAATCCTGAAGGAGAATGAGCGTAATTTTCTGAGTGAATAAAGTAAATCAAAAGTACCCTCCTCTTAAATCTTGAATCTTTCGTTTATTCGTTCTATTATGGAAAGGTGAAGCTTTCTCCTCAACTTAAAGAGTCTTTAGTTACTGCACTTTTTTCTTCTCTTTTTACCCTTGTCATTCTTCTTCTCACAAATTTTCTCCTCAATCATTCATGGAATTTATTCGTAGGAAGTACTAGTCAGCCATTTACTGTACAGGGGACAGGGAGTGTTACTCAAAAGCCGGACAGCGCAACTGTTTCCTTTACTATTACCAAAACAGCAAATACTTTGCAGGATGCACAAAATCAGGCCAACACATCAACCAATACGATGGTTGCGGATGTTAAAAAGTTGGGTATTGCAGAAAAGGATATTAAGACAAGTAATTACAATTCGTATCCAAATTACGATACAAGTGAAAAAATAATGCCACTTCGAACCATACCATCATCAAGTGGTACAGCAATTACTGGCTATACAGTGAGTGAAAATGTAGACATAACGCTTTCAGATATTAGTAAGGCAAATAGTGTTATTGATGTACTCACAAAAGACAGTGCGGAAAATGTTTCCGGACCAAATCTTACTTTTTCCCAAAGTACGCAGGATAGTCTCACACAAAAAGCCAGACTTGCAGCAATTGCAGATGCAAAAAAGAAAGCAGAGGTTCTCGCAAATGCAGCAGGAGTACGGCTTGGAAGAATAACAAATGTCCAGGAGGGAAATACACCGTTCCAAGTCCAGCCACTAATGCTTAAGACACAAGACAGTGCAGTAGGGAGTGCTCCAACCCAAATCCAACCAGGAGAAAATACAATAACGGTGAGTGTAACCCTCTCTTACCAAACTTGGTAACTCGTCAGAGCATCTGGTATAATAAGAGCACAAAATTGGGGAAAAGCTTGCTTCTTGTCCTCCTCTTTCAGTCCTATGATTATTGCCAAAAATATTTCGTACGCGTATTCTCATCACACTATCTATACAGATTCAAGTTTTTCTATTCAAAAAGGGGAAACAGTTGCGCTGGTGGGTCCAAATGGTGCAGGCAAATCCACACTTTTTAAGTTACTCATGGGAGAAGATATTATTACCGATGGTAAATTGCACATAACAGGAAAGGTGGGGTATGTGCCGCAAGAAATTAAGCATGATCCTGTTCTAGAAAGCGCAGTAAGTATAAAAAGTTATTTAGACCCGCAAGAAAAAAAAGAAGAGTGGGAATTATTGGTTATGCTTCATTCGCTGGAAGTTGGTGAAGAATTGGAGACAAAGCCTGCCACATTAAGTGGCGGACAGCGTACGAAATTAGCACTTCTCAGAGCAATTCTGGACGAGCCGGACATATTATTACTGGACGAGCCAACTAACTTTTTAGACGTAGAGGGAAAGAGGTGGATTATGGAATTTTTAAGCGAGTATCCTAATACGCTTATTGTTATTTCTCATGATATTAATTTATTAGATAACCATATAGACAAAGTATTGGCAATAAATCCATATACCAAAAGAATTCAGGAGTACAGGGGCAATTATACAAAGTATCTGCAGTTGCAAGGTAATGCAGATGAGGCATTAAAGAAAAAGTATGAAAATGATCTGCATGAAATTGGAAGAATGAAAAAAAGCCTTCACAAAATGGCTCGCATGAGCTCGGAAAAAGGAGCAAGAGCTCGGTCTAATGTGCAGAATAGAATAGAACGTATAAAAGAGGCTTTACCGGAATTGCCTCCGGAAATTCGAAATATTAAATTTGTCTTGCCTGACCCAATTCATATTGGAGAAATACCAATTAGTGCAAAAGACATAGCAAAAAGCTATGGAGACGATGTTATTTTATCCGGCGTCTCTCTGTCTATCCGCAGGGGTGAGCGAATAGTCTTGTACGGACCAAATGGTGCGGGAAAGTCTACTTTTATTAAAATTCTCATGGGACGCTTGGTGCCGGATTCTGGCGAGGTAATAAAAGATGAAGCGTTATCTATTGGGTATTATTCTCAAGAATTTGAAACATTTAATTTCGCCAAAACCATTTTGCAAACAGTCGAGGACCAATGCAATTTACCAATGGATAAGATCCGTCCCATTCTTTCTAAATTTAATTTTCTCGGCCAAAGAATTCATCAGACCGTAGGGTCTCTTTCCGGAGGGGAGAAAACAAGGCTTTCCATAGCACTTCTTATGCTGCAAAATTATAATTTACTTATTCTGGACGAGCCGACAACATATCTGGACATACAATCCCAAAAAGTAATTCTTGAGGCATTAAAAAGTTATACAGGAGCCATGTTATTTGTAAGTCATACAGAAGAATTTGTCGAAGGACTAAGTCCTAATAGAGTCCTTATGTTGCCGGAAAACAGGGTAGAGCACTGGATGCCATCTATAAAAGAAAACTTCTAAAAACTGTCTTTCTTAAAATGTAGAGAAAATACAATTACGGTAAGTGTAACTCTCTCCTACCAGACGCAGTAAGTTTCTTTTTTGACTTCTATATCCTAAAGTAATATACTTACCACCAGTTTCTTCGACTGCCTCGAAAAGATTTTTTATGCCAGCACTTATTGTTATTATCGTTGCTCTTTTGGTTGGGATTGTTACTCATGTGCCTGTAAATCACCAGGCTACCCCTAGTGTGAAGGGTGCATCAACAGTGGTTTCATCAATTGAGACTCCAACCCCAACCCTTGTCCCAACAGCAACACCTACTCCAACTCAAGCGCCAACACCAACACTCAAACCAACTCCAACAACATATATTTACCCAACAGCAGTACCAACAAGCGGATTAAGTAACGATAATACATATATAAATTCAAATGGAACAGAAGTTCATTCTCCAGCATATTCTAATACTGCACCAGCAGGGGCAACTGCAATTTGTGGTGATGGAACATATAGCTTTTCGCTACATAGGTCCGGTACTTGCTCCCACCATGGTGGCGTGGCACAATGGTTATAGATATGACTAAAGTTTCTAAATCAGATGCAGTAGAACACTCCAGAGACGGCGTGTATGGACGGTATTATCAGCTCCCAGAAATTAATAGTGGGACAACTGTTGCGTATGCGGAATTTAGAGGCGAACACGGACAGCGTACTATTGGAGAAAAATCACGAATTTATTACATTCTCGATGGGTCTGCAGAATTTGAAGTAAATGGAGAAAAATTTCTTGCAGAGAAGGATGACACTGTTGCCATTCCTCCAAGTGGAACATATAATCTTTGGCCAAAGAGTGAAGTGGTAAAAGTGCTTTTAATCATGGAACTTCTCGATGTTTCCAAGCTCCCCAAATAACTCATGAAAATTTTTGTTGCTCATTCAAGTGGATATGATTATAAGAAAGAATTGTATGAGCCAATACAAAATGCGAAAGAGCTAAAAGAGCATAAAGTCTTTCTTCCAAAAGAAAAAAGTGAAGACGAAGTAATAACAAAAGATATTATAAAAAATTCTAATGTTGTTATTGCAGAAGTATCTTATCCATCAACAGGACAAGGGATAGAACTCGGCTGGGCAGATGTTTTTGATATTCCAATAATTTGTATTTATAAAAAGGATGCAAAGTACTCAAAATCCTTGAGTAAATTAACTGATGTTTTTCTAGAATATGTAGACAGTGAAGATATGATTAGAAAAATAGACATCGCGCTATTTTCTCATAAAACTTTTTAACTTTTTTTTGGATGTTTCTTAATTGTTAAAATAGGAATTAGGTATTTTTTGGCATGTCAGTTCTCTTTCTTCTTCCTTGCTGTGCTCGTCTACTTCCTCTTTGTCCGGATTGTTCGGCATGTCTTCGATGTCTTTCGCCTTCTTTTTCCGATCTGGGTCCTTGTGGGCTTGTACCTTCATGGGTTTCGCGAAAATCTTCACCTGATTGTTTAGTTGGTTTTGATTTTGCTGGTTTCTGTCTTGCTGCTTTGCGATCTCTACTTTTGGTAAACTTTTTTCTTTCTGACCCTTCTCCAGGTTCTGGAACTTCTCTGATCCTTCCCCTCGTATCTTTTCCTCTCGGCATAAGTATTATTTCCTTTCTTGATATAGTATTTTACATCAAATATGTATTTTTGCAAGGGAATATGGTCACGTAGATTACTTTCCCAATTTCCACGTATATTTTAGCTTGTTTTCTCAATTAAAAAGTATTAGAATTACTTTCTATGTCAAAGAAAATATCACCAGCAGGTCGAGAATTTGCACGAGAAGTTTTGGTTGAAGTACCTCCAAAAAATGATGCACAAGGCGAGCAGTACAAAGACATCTTGGGGTATCCCACGATGAAGACTTTCATGGGCCTGATGGTATGAGTCGCGAACCAAATAATGCGGCATTAAAGCCAATTGATGGTAATTATGGTCCTGAATATAGTCGAGCTGCTAGACGAGTTCATAAGCGTCAAGGTCTACATAGTCATCCACACGAACAATAAATCTTTACAATCTCCTTATACAAAATTATTATCCAATAAGGTCTTGTGGAGTTATCTCTTTTCTGTGTTCCTGAATAAGTAAGTCATTTTCGTCTCGCTCGCTAACGAGTACCCAGATTTTTTCTACATCTGCAGACCACATTCGTTGAGGGTTGGGAGATTCATAATAACTTTCTTCTAAAGGTTTTTTATTTTCATTTGCGCGAAATGAATTATGAATAGTAAGTACTTCAGTAAGCTCATCTCCTTCGACAATATGCCCTCTGTTTGCTTTTATATAAAATCCATCTCTTCCGAATGAATCATAGATAGCAATAAATAATTGTCCTGTACGGATAATATTTTTTGAATGTTGAGAATCAGGATGAGATCCCCAGATAATTTTTGTAAATTCTGGGTTGTACATAAAAAAGAAAGGCGTATTGTGTGGGGAGTTGTCTTCGTTGACTGTTGCCATCGCAGCATTTCTGACTTTTTTTAAAAATTCCCTTGCTCTCTGAATACTTTCTTGTAATGCATCATCCATACACTATTTATTATACAATATGCTTAGCTATTTCCATTAATTCTTTCTTCTCGTATTACCTTTCCTGACTTATCAAGGATCATGGAGTTTGCTTCTGCATTTCCTAATTGATCACTTTTTCGTAAATCGTGCTCTGTATTTGGCAAAGGACCGTTGGGGTTCCGTACGTAATCCATTCCTGACTTTCCAATAAGCCCATGAGAGACTACAGCAACTGTTTTGTCAGGTTGTGTCTCGTGGATAATTTGTTTTACTCCACGTCTTGCTCGTTGGTCAGTCTTTTGAAAGGGTTCCTGTCCTTTATGAGGCACTGCATATAAATCAACTTCACCTTCAGCATTTCTGAGATCATCAAAGCGTTGCCCCACAAGATCTCCTAAATTGGGTTCTGCTAAATCTCGGCGAATACGAATCCTCTTTCTTTTTCTTGGAAGATGTTCTGCTGTTTGTCTTGCCCGGGGAAGAGGGCTAGAATAAACTTCATCAAAAACAGTTCCTCGCCTTCTGTATTCCTGCGCTAAACCTTCTGCTTGTCGATGTCCTTCCGGCGATAAATTTGCACGGTGAGAATATATGCGTCCTTTTTCTTTGTCGTCTTCGGGTTTACCGTGGCGAACAAAGTCTATACGCATAATTAAAAGTCAGATATACGAAATACTTTTTCTATAAATGAAAATGTATTTTTCTCCAAAAGAGCAATTGCTTCACTGGTTCCGGAAACAGTTGGGCGAAGTTTTTTTATTTGAGATAGACTCATCCATGAATGAGTTCCATCAGGGGAGACTTCCAGTAATTTTCCTGTATAATTTCTTGCGACAAATACAAAATAATACTTATCTTCCAAAAGAACATTCGTAATATCCGTATCAAGTTTATGAATGATTCCCAAAAGACTCATTGATGCAGACAAATGAGTTTCCTCTTGAAGTTGCCTTTTTGCAGCGGATGCTACTTTTTCTCCTTTTCCAATCTTTCCAGCAATGAATGCAAAGGAGTCTCTGTATGGTTGCTTAGAACGTTTTTGAATAAGATATTCTTTTGCTTTTCCGTTTAGTCTTTCGCAAATTACTAAGACCGCGACTTTTCCCTGTTCGTGTAATTCTAAATTGTCCTGGCTTAATGTATTTGCATATTTTTTACCTTTATTACTTAAGATATACTGTGTTTGATTTTTTTCAATCAATTGCTTTTCTATTAAGTGATTCAAATGAAATGAAAAAAGATCAGATGATATTTTGTCAGAGTTGAGCTCACTAAATTTTGCAGTCGGAGAATACAAGAGAGCAAGTAAGATTTTTGCCTGAATAGGATGAATGTCTAGTTTCATACACTCATTGTAGGAGATTCTCTGTATTTGTCTAGTGAACACGACTTCACGAGAAATTGTTTGTTATAATGGCTTCATGGAAATTATTCAAGATATAGATAAGACAATTGAAGTACTGCGAGATGCAGGGAAATGGATGAAGGAAAGTGGCAAACCAGTCAGTAAATGGTGGGATTTAAAAAATCTTAATAAAGAATTTTTACTTCAGTATGCCAAGGCTGATGAATTTTATGTTTTGTTACTTGACGGAAAGCCAGCTGCTGCTGCGATTTTGCAAATAAATCAAAATGGTCAGGATTGGGAGAGCATAGATAAAGGGAATTCCCCAAAAGCGTTGTATATTCATTGGCTTGCTGTTGTATCGGCGTTTCATGGACAAAATCTTTCTAAGGAAATGGTAAAGTTTGCGATACAACTAGCAAAGAAAAATAACTGCTCTGTTTTACGAGTTGACACTAATGCAGACGAAACAAAGCTTAGAGAATTATATTTACATCTAGGATTTATGTTAGTCGGAGAGGAAAAAGAGGAATATCGTACAACTGCTTTTTACGAAAAAATGATTTAGATCACTGTGATCTCGCTTGCGAAAATTAATAAATAGTACTGGCGGTGCCAATTCTCTAGCAGCAAGACTTACCCTGATTCTTTTACGGAGCAAGAGATAAGTCTTATTCTTCCGGCTCTGGAGGTAAAAATTCTTCGCCACCGCTATCAATATTTTCTGGGTATTCGCTTGGCTTAAGCCATTGAACATACGTGCATCCAGTTGCTTTTTTGGCAGCTCTGTCCCATCCTGCTGTACTGCATTTCTTCATTTTTTTACCAGATGCAGTTGTGAATAATACTAATTTACTTTGGCAGTCAGGACACTCCTCATCTAGTGGCTCTGTTGTACCATTTATCCACTCTACATAATCACACCCAGTAGCTTTTTTTGCTTCTCTATCCCATCCACCGGTGGAGCATTTCTTCATCTTCTTTCCAAATCGCGTTGTTGCAAGGATAAGCTTGTTGCCACACTTCGGGCAATTCTCATCCAACTCAACTGGTCCAACCTCAAACCACTTCACGTAATCACATCCAATGTTTTTTCTTGTCTCTGCGTCCCAACTACCTGTGCTACATCGCTGCAATTTTCGGCCTGTTTTGGTTGTCGTGACTTCGCCCATTGGGCTTCCACACTTAGGGCAAACTGTTAATACCTCTTCTTGTTGTTTGGTATCCATGAATTGTCATTATACAACGAAAGAAGTGTCTTCGTATACTCTCTTTCAAGTAGCGCTGTCTGATATAATGCCCTCATGCAGCAGACAGGACGTACAAAACGATTTTTACTTGTTGGGGTTCTGCCAAAAAAGCATATGACAGATGCACTTGTCATGAAGGAAATGGAAGAATTGTGGTCTTTGGTGATGACGTTGGGCAATGGAGAGATTGTAGATGCACTTGTCCAGCGTGCAGATCACCCTGACAGTGCAACATTTATCGGACAGGGGAAAGTAGAGGAAGTAATAGAGAAAGTAAAAGAGAAAAAGATAGATGTTGTTGTGCTAAATAGTATTGCCAAGCCGGGACAATTATTTAATTTACAGAAAAAAATATCTCCGGAAAAATTAGACATAGAAGTGTGGGACAGAATAGATTTAATTTTGGCAATATTTTCTTTGCATGCACATACAAGCGAAGCAAAGCTGCAAATTGATTTGGCAAAAATGCGCCATATGGGTCCTCGCATTTATGGCATGGGAAAAATTCTATCCAATCAGGCAGCAGGTATTGGCGCAGTGGGAATTGGTGAAACAAATACCGAGCTCATGAAGCGTCACTGGGCAAAGGCAATGGAAAAAGTGGAAGACCAATTAAAAAAATTGGCAGATGAAAAAGAACGCCAAATAGATAGGCGAAAAAGAATGGGACTTATAACAGTCTCTATTGTTGGGTATACGAATGCAGGTAAAACAACTCTTTTTAATGCGTTAACAAGGAAAAATAAATTGGAAGCAAATCAAGTATTTGCAACACTCGATAGTTCTGTGGGAAGACTTTTTTTGCCTGAATTACAAAAAGAAATATTAGTAAGTGATACAATTGGCTTTATTAAAAATTTACCACCACATCTTATTCAGGCATTTACATCAACACTTTCCGAATCAGCTCATGCAGATATTTTGCTCCACGTTATTGATGCCAACGATATAGATATGAGAGAAAAAATAACAACTGTAGAAACTATCCTGACACAGTTACAGGTTACGAGTACGCGAAAGATATATGTGTTTAATAAAACGGATTTAGGTGGAGTAGACGAGAAAATACTTACGAAAGAATATCATGCTTTTTCTCCTATTTTCCTCTCGGCAAAAAATACAACAGGAGTAGATGATTTAATTACAACAATCTCCACAATGGTGCAGCAGCTTTAGGAATATTTCTCAAGGAGTGTTACGGCTGCATATTCAGGACGAGTAAGTTGTGTCTTACTTCTGTCAAAATCTGCATACACCTTTTCGTAATGAGGGAATAATAAATTCTTTTCGTATGTTTGTAAAATAACAGGGTGAATATAATAGGTGCGGCATACTGCAGTTGTGTTTCGCAAATGCTGTGCTACCTTTTTTACAGCTTGTGTAATATTTTGTTTTATTTCTTTTTCTGTTGCAGCGTTTCCAAGAGAAAATAACGTTTCTCCGCCCATTACAGTCCCACCCCAGGTCCTAAATTCTTTAGCCGAAATATCCATATCGCTTACCGATTTCAAATAGTCATTGACACTTTGACTATCCAATGTATATTTCTCGTCACCACTGACATATTGGAAAATTTCATATCCTGGAAGCTCTAGTGATTGTTTAATAATTTTTGCAATTTTAGGATTACTAATACTGACAGTATGTTCGACACCGCTTTTTCCTTTAAATTCAAATGTTATTTCTTTCCCCCTTAAACGTACATGCTTATTTCTGAGTGTGGTAAGACCAAAGCTATCATTTGTTTTGGCATATTCTTCATTACCAATACGAATGAGCGTATGCTCAAGGAGCCAAATAACGGTTGCGGTGATTTTGTCTTTATCCAACTCGTCGTTATCCATATCTTCCTGAATTTTTCGTCTGATTCTTGGCAGAACACTGGCAAAATCAATCATTTTTGAAAATTTATTTTCTTGGGATTTCTTGACCCAATCTGGGTGATAAAGATATTGTTTTCGTCCACGGTCATCTATTCCTGTTGCTTGTAAGTAGCCAGTTGGGGAAGGACAAATCCAAACATTTTCCCAGGCTGGTGGAATAACTAATTTTTCTATTCGGTCGAGAATTGTTTCACTGGTTATTTTCTTGCCCTCAATATCAAAATAAACAAAATCTTTACCGACGCTTTTGCGTGTTATTCCGGGAGTTGCGTCTGATGCGTAGCGTAGGTCTGCTTGTTGTAGATCTTTTTTAAGCTCTTGGTCCAGCATGTCCCAATCATATGAGATTTTTCGTTCCTTGTATACACCATCTGGTAAAATATAAGGATGGCAGAAAAATATACAATTGTCCGTGAGTCTCGTGGGTCAATCTCGCTACAAGTAACACGACAGGGTGAAGTCGTTATTAAAGCGCCTCGTTTTGTCCCTGAATTTATTATTAATCAATTCATTGCAAGTAAAAAAGAATGGATAGATTCAGCGCTTCAAAAAATATCTGTCCGTTTGCCTAAAAAAAGAACCTATACAGAAGGAGAAGAATTTTTATATTTAGGTACTATTCACAAATTAAGTTTTCATTCAGGAACACAAATCATTTTTAAAAATGGAAAACTGTATTTTCCTCTCGGTGCAAAATTTAGAATAAAAAAAGAGTTAGAAGCATGGTATAAAACCCAAGCAGGAAAAATAATCACAGAGAGAGTTATATACCAAGCGAAAAAAATGAAAGCATATTACAAAGATGTCTTTTTCTCTGATACAAGCTCTAAGTGGGGAACATGTTTTGCTGATAATACGTTGCAATTCAATTGGCGACTTATCATGGCGCCTCTTATGGTAATAGATTATGTTGTTATTCATGAGTTAACTCACACAACAGAAAAACACCATCAAGCGCCTTTTTGGAGTAGAGTGAGACTTTTTACTCCTGCCTATAAGCAGCATCGGAAATGGTTAGCAGATAATGCTGCGCTTCTTCATTTTTGATTCTTACACAATTCAGATATTTCTTTTTCTTAATTTTTACATTTTTTGGAATAATTATTCTATGCCTAAAGAAGGAAAACAATTCCATGATAGAGCAAGAGCAAAGTTGGGACTCTCTCCACAGCAAAAACTGAGCGATGAGGATAAAAGATTTCTCGATGCATTTCATGCAAATTTGGGTCATCTCGACGATGAATATCCTCTTACCTACCCAAGTCATACTAGTGAAGTAAGGAAGCAAGGAGAGGCACTTGATGAGCGATTTGATCGTCCGGGATTTGCTCAAAGTCTGCAATTTGACCATGCAGAAATGGCTCTTCATAAGCGGGGAAGAAGAGGTGCACTAAAAGGGCAGGACCTTAGAATTTTAAATTAACTTCCTAGAAAATAGTGCCTTAGTATGTTATACTATAAGGCCTCTAAAGGATGAGCAGCATTTAGTACGGAATTTAGATCAACATCGGCTGAGTGAGGTTGCGCAAAGTATTGAAATTACGAGAAATGCATAAAAGCAAATAAATATGTCGCAACATTTACCACCACGAAGATTTTGTAAAGATTCTCAATGTCAAGTATTCCAGAGATGTATGGGTAGAGAAGGAATACGTTTTGGATTAGGTTCGCTTGATGCTGATACTCCTCAAGATCCTAGCGAGAAAGAAAGATACGAACGACGAATAGCACAAGACATCCAAGAGATAAGGGAAAAAGCACGAAATGATGGATGTCCTTATCCAGAAGTAACACAAAATAATTAATCTATTTGCTATAATATTTTTGTGAACGAGCAAGAAATTTCTAGAGAAATAGCTATAGAGAATCAGTTAAAAGATCAAGTTAAAAATTTCACTTCCGAGCAAATTCAAGCACGAGAAAAAGAAGAGCATATTAAAGACACTTTCTATAATGGGTTGAATTTTATTTCTCAAACAGTAGAGCAAGAAACAGGCTTTTGGAGAAGAATTCAAACAAATGTTACTCGTCTCAGACATGGTTTGCCACGTCTAAATACAGAAGAAATAGTTGCATCATGGGTTTGGCCAATAGATGATGTTGCACGAAGTTTTCTTACCAAACCACTTCCTAAACAAGCCTTTCAATATGAAGCAGGAGAACTAGATGAAGCAACCGGTTTATCCGCTACCCCTGAATTGATAGAAAAAGCTCGCGTTGCAGATAAGGTTGGTAATTGGTGGGCTATTTTAAGTCCCGATCAAAAAAATGCATTCTCAAAAGTTATTGGTCTTGATTTAACTGTTGGAGAAAGGTATCAGCCAGAACCACATTTAGAAAATAAACCCCATATCCTCCTACAAGGACCACTCATTCGTTTTGGAGAAGATGGGCAAAGACAAGCTGAATTTTATCCTGTTGTTGTTTGGCAAGGAGAGGGAGCATATGGACTTTCTGCATTACCAAGAAAAGTTGAACAGACATTTCACAATAGACCTCTTAATCGAGTAAAAGTTGCTGTTGAAGGAATTAGAGGTAAGTTGCCACAAAGGATTAATCGTAGAGTACGATAGATTATTTTTTTACTACTTTTTCCCAGGGGAATTGGGATCTTCCAAAATGGCCGTATGCAGCTGTTGCAAAATAGAGTGGGCGGCGAAGTTTTAACGCGTCTAAAATTCCCTTGACAGATGTATCTAGTAAATTGTCCATGTAGGCAAGAATTTTCTCTTTATCTATTCGTTCTGTGCCAAATGTTTCTACATCAAGCATGAGTGGTTTTTTAAGACCAATTGCATACGCTAAGCGTACCTCTGCTTTGTCTGCATATTTTTTTGCCACAATATTTTTTGCCAAATACCTAGCTGCATATGCACCGCTTCTATCTACTTTTGTTGGATCCTTTCCAGAAAATGCGCCTCCGCCAACTCTTGCATATCCACCATATCCGTCAACAACAATTTTTCTGCCGGTAAGGCCTGTATCAGATGATGGTCCGCCAATATGCCAGACTCCGGTCCCGTTAACGATAAGATCTTTTTCCGGAAATGACAAGTTATACTTTTTAAGTATTGGCGCTACAACCTTTTTGTATAAGTCTTTTTTAACTTGTTGAAGTTTTACTTTTTCAGTATGTGGAACTGCTAAAACAATCGATGTTACTTTTTTCGGTTTGCCATTTTTATAAAGAATACTCACTTGTGTTTTGCCATCGGGTCGAAGATAGGGAAGAATTTTTTTTGTTCGGACTTTATCTATCTGTTCGGCAAGTCTATGGGAAAGAGTAATAGGAAGAGGCATCAACTCAGGTGTCTCATTGCATGCGTACCCAAACATCATACCTTGATCTCCTGCGCCTTCGGTGTCTACGCCCAATGCAATTTCTGGAGATTGTTGATGAATAGTGATTACTATTGGAGATTGGTGAGTAAACTTAAATCGTTTGTCTGTATAGCCTAAGTCTTTAATAATTTTTCTTGCAAGTTTTTCAAAGTCGACTTTTGCAGATGATTTTATTTCCCCAGCTAAAATAATTTTTTCTTCAGTCACCAATGTTTCAACACCTAAATGACTATGGGGGTCTTGTGCAAGACATGCATCAACAATAGCATCGGATATTTGATCTGCAATTTTATCGGGGTGACCTGCACAAACTGATTCTGAAGTAAAGATCGAGAGTGTTTGCTCTCGACTTTCTGCCAAGGAAGATTTACTTTTATGCTTCGAATTTTTCGAAGGAGCAGTAAAAATAAACTGATTCATAGTTTTCTTGTTAAGACACATTCATTGTCGGTTTGGCACCTCTACTAGAAAGGTTGCCGGGTAAATCATCGAGCCAAAACTCTCATTACCACTCTGAATGTAGACATAAGTAAACCATAGTTTTTATTTCTTTGCAAGTGGTATACTCTTTTTATGCAAAAAATCAAAGCAGTTATTTTTGATTTTGGAGGAGTATTAGTAGATGATAAATTTCAGGATTATATATCCCAGCATATTGCGCCATATAAAAGTATTGAACAAGAAATTAGCGATATGGAATATGCTGTTAATAAAGGTGATTTGCCAGTAAAGATATATGATGACTTTCTTGCAGTGATGACGGGTCGCAAGCCTTCTGACATAGATCACGAGATTCTTGCAAGTTACATTCTTCACAAAGAAGTGTTTGCAATAGTGACGTCTTTTCGTAAGCAACATATAGCAACAGCAATTCTTTCTAATTTTCCCAATGAATGGTTTGCTCAACTCCGAGAGAAATTTCATTTAGATAATTTTTTTGATGCAATTTTTGTTTCATCACAACTGCATAGTGTAAAACCCCAACAAGAGTTCTTTCGTAGTGCTTTGGAGCAGCTTCATGTGCTCCCTAACGAGACGGTTTTTATCGATGACAGAGATGTATATACGCAGGCTGCAGAAAAATTTGGAATCAACGGCATTGTATTTACGTCAGTAGAGAAGCTAAAAAAGGACCTCCTGACAGTGGGCTTACACGTCTAATTTTTAGACTCCATGGGTTGTTTGTGTTAAAATATCTGGAATTATGAAAAATACTCTCCGTGTCACGGCCTCAAAAGATGAGCGTAAACGCCAATCGCTTCTTCGTCTTATTGAAAGGAGAACACGAGTCCTGGAAGACCTGATGATGAAAGTTGAGGACTTAAAAATAGAGCTAGAGCTTATTTCCCATGAATACAATGTGAGAATCGGTGGGCTTCTTTTAAAAGATAATCAGTTAGATATGGAAATTCTGCAATTAAAGAATCTTAAAGAATTGATAAAGGGTGGTATGTCCTATGGACAAGCAATGAAATTTGAAGAAGATGCATTTTATTCAGAGACCATTCGTATGCAAAAAGAACAAGAACGTCTTAACGAAGAACAAGAGTTTTTAGACAATATTCAGGATGTATCTGAAGAAGTAATGGAGTCAATTAAGGTAATTTGGAAAAAGCTTATTCGTCAGTTTCATCCGGATTTGGTGACTGACCCTGTAGAAAAAACACGACGAGAGGATGTTATGAAAAAAATTAATAAAGCATATAGTGAGAATAATTTGGAAGCGCTCAAGCAATTTGAAGCAACACAAGATGTGCATCAAATGATTGAATTATCAATAAAACAACTTGAGGAAAATGTAGAAAAAATTGAGCAAGCACTTCTTGATACAGAAGGAGAATTGGCAGTACTTCGGAAATCAACATGGTATGAGTGGAAGAAAAAAAGAGAAAAAGCACGAACCGTAAGTGCTCAGCAAGCAAAGGATATTTTTATAGAGCTTGAAAAGAAATTTTTAGATGACATTGTGAGAAAAATAGAAATTGTTCAAAAGCTACGTGAAGAAGTTCATCCCAACCAACATACTGCCTGACAGGATTCAGACATATATTCTTTTGACAAATATTTCCTTCAGGATATAATAAATTCTTTCTATGATAAAAGGAGCAGTACCTTCATTTGCAGAAGCTCCCCGGGTCTCCTTGCGGGAGCACTTTCTTAGCAGGGAAATTCCTCATTTTTACCCAGACCAAGTCGCTGCATACAGCAGGGAAGCGCTTCTAGAAAATCCTGTCGGACAATTTAATCCCCAAGAAGTGCAGTCTCACCTCTTGCGTCACAGGGGAGCCAAAGCACTTGTAGGTGATATTGGAGGGGATAAAGTAAAAATTGGAGAAGCTATTGTTGGGGATGATGGAGCAATACATATTGCCAGAACAGAAGTGGTTGTTAAATCAAAAGATAATGAATTGGGATATTCATATCTTGAGCCATTGGTACGTTTAGGACAAGCGGCAGCAGAATTAGGATTACCTGTTGGTATTTCAACTGCAGGAGTTGTGAGAAATGACCATTTAGATGGAACGTACAACATTTCCCACTTGGTTGAGCGAATTGATGGGCAGTATGGGGGAGACATGAAACGTTTTATTCCAACACTTACTTCATTAGAAAACGATGCCCCCCCACCTCTTAAGGCAACCCTTATGGAAGTAGTTAGAGAAAATCCCGTTGTTACCCATGCAGTAGAAGTAATAGTTGGTGGTGGACTTGGCGGAACAGTTTTTTTGGGAACAGGAAATGGAAATGGGACTATTTTTGCTTTAGAGCCGGGGCATATTCCTGCAGTTGGTGCACTTCGTGAAATTGAGCCGGGATATATTGTTGAGCAACGATGCGAACTCGGTGGAGTACCACATGATTATACTTGTGTGGAGAATGTTGCAGGAGGAAAAGCAATGGGAAGAATTCTTCAATCACTTCTTAAAAAGGATCATCAGATAGGTGGACATGAAATGATTGACATCGTTGAAAATGGTTCTGACAAAGAAAGGAAAACAATTTTGACTGTTTTGGATAATGCAGCAAATGTTGTTGCACATGTTGTTGAGGGAATAGACAAAGCATATAACGGACAGCTACTCGCAAGTCCCGAGACAACACTTCTTGCATGGCATGGTGGCATTTTTGAAATACCAGGATTTCGAGAAAGAGTTGAGCAGATTTTATCAAAGCGTTTACAAGAAAAATTAGGAAGAGAAGTTAGCTTGACGACACTAAAGACAAGTGATGTTAGTAAGGATGTTGCTTTAGTCGGAGCTGCAATTGGCGCATTATCTGTAGAATAAATTATTATTCCTCTTGCATTTTTAGAAAGGGGATTTATACTCGTAACCATGAGTAGAAGAAAGGGTAGCTCTAGTAATAATAGGGGAGGGCGACCGCGGGCGCATGAGGGAGTATTGCGACTTACTCCTCAAGAGGCAAGAGAGATATTTGGAGAAGGTGACCCGTTTCTTCCAAGACGAACCTTGGATTATAGAACAACTGTAAGAAATTTCTATACATATCCAACCGAGCAAGAAAAAGAGCGGCTTGAGGGAATCTCACCAGCTCAACGATTTCAATGGGCAATGAATCAAGCAGAAGCAAGTGCTGAAGCAAACGGTGCAAACATACGTTCTCTAGATAGAGCAGAAGTTGAAAGACAACTACGAGAAATGGAGAAAACAGAAAGGGGAGGTAATGAAACCGGGAGTTGATTATATTGGTGTTAGTGTTGGCGCATTTATTTTAAATGATAAAGGTGAAGTGCTTTTATTGAAGCGTTCTCAAAATGCAAAAAATGAAAAAGGGAAATGGGAAGCACCAGGTGGTGCAGTGGAATTTGGTGAAACACTTGAGAATGCAATTCGGCGAGAAATGAAAGAGGAATTAGGGATTGATATCGATATTATCAAACAGTTTCCAGCAAAGAGCGAAATTTTAATAGCAGATAAACAACATTGGGTTCCGACAACATTTTTGGTGAAAGTTGCAAAAGGAAGTACTCCCAAGAATGTTGAGCCAGATAAGCATGATGCAATTGGGTGGTTTGCGGTTGATAGTTTTCCAACTCCACTTTCCTACATTACAACACAAGATCTTATGGAATATAAAAAACAGCTTTCTTGACTTCGATTCAATTGGAGTTGACACCTCTTTTTATCTCTGGAATACTAAATATATGGATTTATCGCCGCAACAAGTACAGGAGATTCAGGAAATAGAAAAACAAGTTAGTCCAGATGGGACAGCAGGACCAAAAGTACTTTCTGAAAAGCAGGAGAAAGATACATCAGTTGTTGTTAATTTACTTGCTGCAATTGGTATTTCTGTTGGTGCAATAGCGGCGGTTATTGTGTTACTTGTCGTACCGATTAATAAGAAAAAAGTAACACAAATTCCTCAAGTAACAACAAATACAATGCAAATTGCATCGTCTCCCAATATTACTGTGACTACAGAATATGTGAATCCTTTTTCTGATACTGCCCAGTATAGTAATCCATTTACCACGTCACAAAATCCATTTGCGCAATTTACTCAATGAAAAGAATATTTATTATCGGTATCGCTGTATTTTTATTTCTCCTTTTTGGAGCGGGTGTTTTGTATGCACAGGAATCGAGTCAATCAGCGACAACTTCTCACTTAACTTTTCCTATATCAGAGCTTGGCAATTGTAATTCGGCAGCAGAATGCAAAACATACTGTGATGACCCAACGCATACTGATGCCTGTGTTGCATACGCAAAAGAAAAAGGATTCTATAAAGAAGGAGCACTCGATAGTCAAAAAAATACAATTCTTGAAGATGCAAAGACAACACTCGGATGTGACACACTTGATTCTTGTCGGACATTTTGTCAGCAAGCAGTAAATGCAGATATCTGTAGTAGTTTTGCCCAAAAACATAATCTAAAAGGTGGAAAAACATCAATAAATAATGTCACGCTCCAAAAAGCAGAAGCAGCATTTGGATGTACGAGCGTTGACTCTTGTCGAGCGTTTTGCCAGGACAGTGCAAATAAAACGACATGCGCAAATTTTGCAAAACAAAATGGACTTAACGGAGGAAATCAAGCAGTAGGTCCTGGAGGATGTACGTCTGAAAGCTCATGTAAGACGTTTTGCTCTAATCCCAATAATTTTACTGCATGTCAAAAATTTGTTGAGCATAAAGAAAGTGCCTCAGGTTCTGCGTCTAGTTCTGCAAAATCATTTACTGGACCAGGTGGATGTGCATCAGAAAGCGCATGTAAATCTTTTTGTGACCAAAATCCGACGATTTGCCATGTAAATCCTATTGGTAAATCTGTTCCAAGTGCAACTTCGGCGGCTCATCTAGAAAATACCAGTGATTGCCGCGAGCATCCGGAAAAATGCAAACGGCTTCCTCCTGTTTCAGGAATTCCAAGTATTCGCCCAGGCGATAACCGTAATACTTCAAGTCAGTCAGGAAGTCAAAATAAATTGTTAACGCCACGCCCAAGTGGTACTTCTCAGCAAACTGGAGAACAGAAAGGAAACACTCCTTTTCCTACTGTTAGTCAATCTGTCCAGGGGGCGTCTACGCACCAGGATTTTTGGTCGTGGCTTGTTAATGGATTTTTCCATCTGAAATAATTTAGCCTTGATGTTTGAAAAATTCCACTTGGCGAAGGCGTTTCTCTGCTTCTTCACGAGTTGTATACGGTCCACCTAAATTGCGTTTTACCATTTTGCCCTGAGCATTCTTATGCTTTTTTTCAGACATGACATAATATCCGTCTTTTTTCTTCACAATCATAATTTTAGTATCAAGGGGCTAGTATTAAGTATAAAGGAGTCTTTCGTTTCTGCTTAATACTTTATACTAATTGCTTTATACTATTTAATTTTCAGAAGCTCAATATCAAACATAAGCGTTGCAAATCCAGGGATATCACCTGTTCCATATTTTCCATACCCGTATTCATATGGGATAGTAAGAGTCCTTTTTCCACCAACTTGCATGCCAAGAATACCTTCATCCCATCCGCGAATTACATAGCCTGCACCGATTTGGACTTCAAATGGTTCGTCACGGTCATACGAACTGTCAAATTGCTTGCCATCTGGAAAATAACCTTTATAATGAACAATAATCGTATCTCCTTCTTTAACTTTTTCACCTGTCCCTTTTTTTGTATCTTTTATATTAAGTTTTTCATCTGCTGGCATAAATTTAGTATAAATCATTCTTGACTCCGATTCAATCGGAGTTGACACCTCTGCTATACTAGAAATATGAATGAAGACGCAAAGAAGAAGTTAACCCCCGAACAATATCACGTTATGTTTGAGAAAGGGACAGAACCACGATTTACTGGTACATGGAACAACGATAAGAAAGGTATGTACACATGTGCCAATTGCGGACACCAATTGTTTAGTTCGAATGCAAAATTTGAATTAGACCCGTCAGACTGGAATTATGGATGGCCAAGTTTTGATGATCCAGTTAGCAAAGATGCTATTGAGCTAAAAGATGATGATAGTTTTGGAATGCATAGGACTGAAGTGGTATGTAAAAATTGTGGGGCTCACTTAGGGCATTTATTTAACGATGGGCCAAAACAGACGACAGGACAGCATTATTGTGTTAATTCCTGCGCGCTTAAGTTTAAGCCAAAAGAGTAGATTTACTGCTCGTCCTCGGTAACCCGAATATCAAGCTTGTTGTCCTTATAGGTAATAACAAAGGTAACAGGCTTATTCTTATTATTGGTAATATATAGGTTTTGCTTAGCATTTGTTCCTTTTTCTCCAGGCATAAAGTAAATTGCTGTTCCATATTTTCTATCAACTTCAGGAATAACGGCAAAATCATGATTGGTTGGTGCAACAACGTCTAAGCCTGCTCGAGTTGCAGCCTCGTTCATAAGAGATGCTAAATGACATACGCCATCAGCAACCAACCATCCATCAGACTTAAAGCCTTCTTGTGATCCAAAATGGGCATTCGTTGTTTTGACAACCTTTCCTTCAAATTCAGGAAGCACATCTTCATGGAAAGCAAATACGTCGCCAGGTTTAAGTGTAAAGCTATACATAAAAGGCTTTTCTATCTCTCCCCAGTCAACAGTATTGTCTTTGACAATGCCTCGCATGTAGCCTAAGGTGAGAAGGATATTATCCGCAAATACATCACTTACAGAACGCACAGCGTATCTGTTGCTCAGGCTAAATTGAGCCTCTCCAAGAGTGTGGATAGGGTTTTGTATAGGAAGATTGGTTGCTGAAATCGATGCAAGCATCGCGAAAGCAATAATAAGTGTTGGAAACATATTTTTTATCAAGTCCTCTTCCTCAAAGTAGCCCGAAATACTTTTTGGGATACTTTTTGAGGATGTAAGGAGAATACCTGAGTAAGTAACTATATCATACTACAGGACTATTGTCAAGTTTGTGTAGCGGGATATTAGCCTCAACTTCGATAAAATCGGAGTCAAAATGCGCAAAATCAAGGCTAAAACCCCGATAAAATCGGGGTAAAAATTGAGAATTATGCGTATTTGTGCTATAATAAGGTTACTTTGGAAACAAAATCTTCTCCATCTTCTGTCCCATTGTGTAATATTTGCGGTAGCAAGTTGATCCGCATTGCAAAAAAAACACAGAAAATTGTCGGTCAAAAATTCCCTATAACCATCATCAAGTACAAGTGTTCGGATAAAGATTGCCAAAAGCGAATCGACAAAGAAAGACGAGAGCGACTCAGAAAAGAAAAAGAGCGTAACGAGAAAAAACAACCTCGAAAATAGACTATTCTTCATCTCCCTATTTTGGTATAGTTTTACATGTCCATGAAACGACTGATTCTTTTTTTGGCACCAATTCTCTTGGGTCTTATTGTTTTTTTAACCTTCCTATTTTTTTACTCAAGTAGTAAGAGCGGCAACGGTGCTCTTCAAGTAACAGCAGTGCCAGTTAGTAATGTGTATCTTAATGGTAAACTCATGGGTAAAACACCACTTTGTCTTTGTGAAGGGAAAGCAATGGTTGCAACAGGTACGTATTCTATTAAGCTTGTGCCTTTAGCAGGTGATAATCTGCAGCCCTATGAAGATAGCGTGAGTATTACAAAAGGGACACTAACAGTTGTTGACCGAACATTTGGCGCAGGTGAATTTTCAACAGGAAGTATTATTACGCTTGTTGTCTTGCCTCAGATAAAAACAGCTCAAATTTTTGTTACCTCATTTCCTAGTGGTGTACAGGTAAGTCTTGATGGTAATGCGTCTGGCGTAACACCTCTTCTTATTAAATCCGCAACGGAGTCAGACCATGAATTACTCTTGTCTAAAACTGGATATGCAGATAAAACTGTTCATGTCCACACTGTTGCAGGTTATCAGCTAAAAGCACAAATAACACTTGGTATAGCGCAAAAAAATGCAACAGAAGCAGCAAATTTTGAGAATGCATCCCTTACTCCTGTTGCAAAAGTGAAAGTGGTTATTCTCGACACCCCGACGGGATTTCTTCGAGTACGAGCAGAGCCAAGTCTGAATGCATCAGAAACAGCACAAGTTAAGCCGGGAGATTCGTTTGATTTTGTTGACGAGCAAGATGGGTGGTATGAGATTGCCGTAAGTGGGAAAAATGGTTGGGTTAGTACGCAATATGCACAAAAGAAATAGTTACCCACCTAAGAGATAAATAATTCCAATAACGAGTAGTGTCCAGACAACCACAGTACTTAGAAGTGGAATATCGGACAAGAGTACTTTCTCCGGAGACTCTCCTTCGTGTTTTTCGTAAATATCTTGTAAGTAGCGCATTAAGCCGTATACCACCGGAACAATCGTAATCATGAGCCATTTTCTCTGCAAATATGGAGGCAGAAAATCTGGCAACAGTAGGCTAAATCCAATCTTTAGCCCCTGCGGATTTTCCAAAAAGGTAAACAATGAATAAAAAATAAATGCGCTTGTTGCGAAAATAGATGCATAGACGTTAAGAAGACTTTCCGAATAATGGGAAAGCGTTTTTCGAATGGTTGCAATTTGAGATCCAGGCATTTGAGAGATAAGTGTTAATTCAGATTTTCTTTTTCCAACAGCAAGAAAAAGAGATAGAGCAACAGTTGTTAGAATGAGCCAGACAGAAATATGAAATCCGGTTGCTACCTCTCCTCCATAGACACGAAGCATGTATCCTGTTGCCAGAAGCAAAATATCAGTAACTGTAAGATTTTTTAAAAACATAGAATATGACAGTTGGAGTAGACAATACACTAGAATAAGAAGGACAAAGCCCGAGCTAATAAGTTGAGCGATAAAAATAGATGTTGTAAATAAAACAATTGCTAGAAAGATTGCATATTGTATAGACAAATCGCCATGAGCAAGAGGCCTAAAGCGCTTAAATGGATGGATTTTATCTTTTTCTACATCAAAAATATCATTAACGATATAAATAGCACTTGATCCCGCACAAAAAGCAGCAAATCCTAATATAACTTTAGAAAATAAAAGAGGATCGAATAATTGACCAGAAAAAATAATGGCAGCAAAAATAGCAAAGTTTTTAATCCATTGCTTGGGGCGGATTAACTTTAGTGTTTTAAAGAGAATTTTTCTCATCTCTTCTTTGTAATAAGCGATGCAGGAAAAGAAGTCCTCCCCCTGCGATAACTGAGAGCATGAGTAGAGCAAATGCTTTTCCCGCGCTTGACAGTGTTAGGCTAACAAAACCCAATATAGCAGAAATACCCCAGTAAAACAATGCAATTGCCCGTTGGGAATAGCCAAGTTGCAAAAGTAAGTGATGGAGATGTTTTTTATCATGCCAAAATGGTGATTTTCCGCTCACGATTCTTCTGACAATAGTAAAAAGACCATCAGCCATTGGGACTCCCATAACAAGTACTGCTGTTGCTAATTTTGCACCAGATAGTAAGGCAACAACAGCAAGAACTAAGTAAACACTTGTTGCACCATATCCAGGAAAAATTTTTGCTGGGTGGAAATTGTAGAGTAAGAATCCAAGTGCAGCACCACTAATAAGAAAAGATAAGTGAGATGCAAGATATGTATGTGGGTCCGACAAGGGAAAACGAAGACTAAGGAGTCCAATTACACCCGCAGAAATAGCAACCACCCCTGGCATTTGTCCGTCAACGCCTTTACTCCAGTTAAGCATATTCATTGTCCAGACGATCCATACCGTAGCAAGAAGACTGGAGATAATGGGAATAGAGATTGGCGCTCCAAAAATTTGAAAAGAAAGCTTGATAGTATCTAAGTGTAAAATGCCTCCAAATGGATTCGTAACGAAAGGGATACCAATGCCTGCACCGACAACAATTAATGCGCAGGCAATATTAATAGCGAGTCGTACGTAGCGCGAGATGTCATACTTATCGTCCAATGTTCCAATAATTAATGCGACCAAGCTTGCAAAAAAAATTGCATAAACAATTGGCGTTTTGGGGAGTAAAAAAAATCCAGGTAGAAAAATTCCTAGAAAAAGAGGAATACCGCCACCTCGAGGAATTGGTTGGGTATGGAGCATTGCTGGATGTTTATGTTTGGTTGGATCATCGACAAGGCCTAACCGCTTGATAACAGGAATACAAAGAGGCGTTAGAATAGCAGTTGTAGTAAACGATGCAACCAGCGCGATAATAATTGAAGCATTCATATGGTGAGAAAGATAAGTCGACCAATAAAAATACTGGTAAATAATGCAAGGATCGCTGTTGTAAGAAAGAGAAATCTGACAAGAAGGGGTGACGTATTAATAAGTCGTAGTCCGATAAGACAGTTGATTGCGCATATTGCTGCAAGAGAAATGGGAAGAAAAAATAACTCGTATGTTTTGCCAAGTCGGGCATATCCCCACGGCATGTGATTGTACAACGGGAGAAATGGAGGAAGAGACGCGTACACGAAAAGAATAATAATCGTCATAATGACAAGAAGGATAATTGTTATCCAAAAACTCCACAGAAGTGCGTTATCTTTCTTGACTTGATTAAAAAAGTTTTTCATAAATAAGTCCTCCGTCTATTCCAACGCGGAGTCGATAATCTTTTACTGAAAATGGAAATGCTGGCGCATTTGGTAAAACAACAATTGCATCAGGTGGAGTTTGTTGCATTGCCGTTGCCGTTTCCATAAGGGTATTTTTGTTGAGTGCCATATGGTAGGCGACAGTATATCTGCCGATTGGATTTCTTTGCAAGAGATAGTAAATCTGTGCGCTATTTGTCCAAATAAAGACATGTTGGCTGGGCGCAAGATGCAAGTTTAAATACTGTGCAATTGCATAATCTCGTGGTACTCCTTTGTCAAAAAATGATTGATACTGAGAAATTGATTTTTGCCCAAGAGTAAATTGCGCAAAGTTTTGGTAATACCATATAACTTTTCCATAAAACCAAAAACTTTTTGCAAGAAGAATGAGGACTGCAATAAGAAAAATTGTATGAAGAATTTTTAATCGTTTTTCAAAAATAATCCCAACGAATAACGATAAGCTACCTAAAAGGACAAGGGTGTAGTGGGTATACGGGCGTCCTGAAAAAAATGCGTTATATAAAGAAAATGGAAGCCAAACATATACAAATAATTGTGCAAGAGAAAGTTTGTGTCGGTAGATAAAAATAATAGCAAGGGCAATTGTTAAGAGAAGAAGTTTTAAGATAAGAAATCCCTGAGGAATAATAAATTGATTGCCGTAATTGACATAGCCGACATTACTTAAAAATGCTGATTGGATAAAGGTCGACAAGATTCCTTTATAGGTAAAGAATCCAACTGTTGCGCTAAGAGGAATAAAAAAACCAATACTAAATATAACGAGTTGTTTTATTAGATCAAAAATAGCTTTCTTATTACGTGCAAATTCAACAAAACAAAGAAGAATACATGCAGATGCAAAATCAAAGACACCAACAACTTTAGTAAGAAAAGAAACTCCAAGTAAAAGTCCTACTCCAAAAAGCGAAAGGACATGATATTTCTTTTCCTGAATCATTTTCGTTATAAAATACATGCTTGCAACAGCGGGAAGTATCATAAAATTTTCTGCATTGGCAATATTTCCCTCCAAGAATGGAAGACCTAAGAAAAGCGTAAAGAATCCTGTTGCTATGTAGACACTTCTTTTATTTTCAAAAAGTTGTTTTGTAAGAGCAAAGAAAAAATATACTGCAACAAGACCTACGATAAAAGAGGAAAATCGTACCTGGGGTTGATTGCCGTCAAAAAGCGCATAGATTACATATAAGAGAGGCGGTTTGTTGTCCCATACGCCTTGGTACAAGAGTCTTCCATGCCGCATTCCAAATCCGAGCACTTCATAAACGCCCTCATCTCCATACCAGTATGGTTCAAAAAAGGAAGGAAGACGCATAAGGAAGAATGCAACAGAGGTGATAAGAAGAAACCAGAAATTACTTGACCTCTCAAGTTTTTTCAAAAAGTTCATAAACTTATTGTCTCATTGTCATTCTGGCTTGTCCAGAATCTATTTTTGTCATTTCGAGCAAGGCGAGAAATCTCAATCTCAACGAGTTCGTTATTTATTTTTCTTGTACCAACAACTGTCTTGTTAGTATTATCTACGGTTTGGTATGTCACCATTATCTGCTCCTTCACTT
Organism: uncultured Gammaproteobacteria bacterium; assembly: GCA_964408485.1. Classification (GTDB taxonomy): domain Bacteria; phylum Patescibacteriota; class Microgenomatia; order Levybacterales; family UBA12049; genus DASQJJ01. The sequence goes on along the minus strand of CAYOZJ010000007.1, from coordinate 11,329 downwards.
CAGGGTCACTTTCGTACTTGCGAAAAATAGACAACTTCACTCATTGAGATAATTAAAGAATCCAGAATTGATTGAAAATTGGTGGTATTTATAGCTTTTCTGTTACTTTATATTCGATTCGTTTCCCAAACATAAGTTGGGTATGGGAAATAAGTGCAGGAAGAGTTGAAAGGAAAAATCCCGCAATTGGAAGAAGCATAAATTCAAGAGGAAATAAAAAGTATTTTAATTTGCTCACATTTTTATTATGCGGTCTGTTGCGAAAATCAATACCAATCATAATAAGTGTTGAGAAAAGACACAGTGTTAGGATTGTCCCTGCTAAGCTTGGCAATCTATATCCTAGCGAAGTGCGAGCAAAAACAGGATTCACAAACGGAATAATATTTGCAGCAACAGTAATAATAAACCAATTCACTGGCCAGAGGAAATGGTCGAGTAACACGTGATATAACATAAGTGTTTTTCTAAAAAATGGAACTCCCGGAACGGTAAACCACCATTTGATAAAAAGGGGATCATCGGATACTCCCCATGACCACCTGCGTTCCTGGTCATATTTATTTACCAAACTTTTCCAGTAACTACCGGAAAGCGGTGCGTCCATAGATGTTTTAAGAAAAATTGGTGATACCCAAACTTTTCCTTGTAATTTGTAAAAAGCCTTAAAGAAAATTCGATAATCTTCAGGAATAACATCAGTATCCCAAAATCCTATTTGGTGCAGCATCTTAAAAGAAAGAGAATAGGTAGAATTAGAGACAAGTCTGTCTCCCTGGACAAGAAGTGCAGTTCGCCATAAAGATCCAAAGAAAGAGAGGATACGAATAGGGGATGGGACAGACCAGAAATTATTATAATTTACATTTGCCGATTGCCAGAAATAATTATGTGGTTTGGGATTAGTTAAAAAGCCATACGTAAGATATGCGAAATATTGTCGGTCAAAAATAGAATCCGCATCAACAGAGGAAATAGTTGTATAGTCGATGTTTACTTTTTTTGTTGTAACAAGCCTCTCGTATGCTTCCTTTGCACCAAATGATTCATTTGACGATTTCCCTTTTACCTCACCTAAGATATCCGGATGAAATGTTGCAAAGATATCGCCAAAGATTTTTTTATATTCCTTAATGAGGATATCTGCTTTTTCACGACCGTCTTCTTCTCTGTCTTCCATTGCAAGGACGACATAAATTCGTTTTGCTGAGAATGATTGTGTTGCTACTGTTTGGAGTGTTTCTTTTAATTTATGAACACGTTCTTTAAAATTAGGGATAACAATAACGTGAGACATCTCAGAGAAATGGGATTGTTGCTTTGCTTTTTCTAACCAATTAACTTTTTCCGCTTCGCGGATTTTATTTGATGCAATAAATGCAGTAACCGTAAGGGAGAGTGATTTATAAAGCCAATAGACATCAAAAAAGACAATAAAATATGCCAAAAAAATCGGGAAGAATATGCCACCCCACAATGGAAAAAGAATAAGTGTCCATGAAACAAAACCTGGAAATAGTTCAAGAAGTCGTCTTGTTTTAATAGGATAGCGTGTGAAGATTGTATTAAAAAAGCTGGTCATACAATGTGAAACAAGTTAGTAACGTTTAGCTCGGTTTGACGGTCAAATTCGTCGTAAGACACGTCCTTTAGCTTTGCGAGAAATTCACCAACAAGTATAACATAACTAGGCTCATTTCGCGTGCCTCGATGGGGAATTGGGGTAAGGAATGGACTATCTGTTTCGGTTACCATTCTATCCAGTGGCGTCATGCGTGCCAGATCAGAAAGACTTGTTGTCTCAAGAGGTGCAAGACCAGGATATGTACTATTGCCATCAAATCCAATCATAAAACCTAAATCAAGCGCTTTTTTCAGTATTTCTGGACTCCCCGCAAAACAATGAAACATACCGGGATAATCTGTTTTTAATAAATTTCTATGTGTTTTGAGAATTTCCAAAATATCTTTTCCTGCATGACGATTATGAATTTGAATCGGTAAATTCGCGTCATGGGCAATCTGGAGTTGCTGCTCAAAAAATTCTTTTTGAAGTGGTGTATCAACGATTCCATTTGATTGATATCGATAGTAATCTAACCCAATCTCACCAATCGCTACAACCTTTGGTTGCCTTGCTAACTGTTTAAGTTTTTTTGTCCACTCCTCGGGGTCCTGTCGCTCATCACCCTCATCCGACGGCATCGCTTCGGGTACGGCACTCGATGAGGGGCTCCCATTCGCGCCACCCCTTGATTCATAATTCTTGATTCCTAATTCTATTTTATCTGCGTGATGTGGATGGACACCAACAATTGCATAGAGATTGTCATATTCTTGAGCCAGTAAAACAGCACGTTCACTTGAGTCTATCTTTGTCCCGACGTTAATTATTTTTGTAACTCCTGCGTCATATGCTCTTGCAATACATTCTTTATAATCATTTGCAAAAGCGTGGAAATTTAAATGACAATGCACATCAATCATCTCCTCTAGTATACAAAAAACTTGTTATACTTTTGTAAGATGAAAAAAATAGAATCACGAGCCTTTTCTCCAGATGGTAAGTACAAATACACCTATTGGGTAGAAGGTAATGAAAAAAATCCTGTTCTTTTTCTTATTCCAGGATTTACCGGAACCCATGGGGATTTACTTGAATTTGCACGAGAATTTAAAGACAAGTTTTTTATTATTATTCCTGATTTGCCCGGATGGGGAGATTCTCCAAAAGGAACATATCACCCGACCATACAAGGATATGCGCAATTTATAACAGATGTAGCAGATTCTCTTAAGGTAAATGCTATGTATCTTGCTGGACATTGCATGGGATCAACAGTCGCTATAGAATTTGCATTTCTTTACCCTCATCGAGTGAAGCAACTCCTCTTGATCGGCGTTCCGTACTTAGAAGGGACACTAAGCGATAACCTTTTTGAACATTTAGCAAAGAAGTCAAGAAAAGTCCCTGCGCTTTTTCGTCCTTTCTTTTTCTTTTTCCGAAGTAGAATTTTTGCCATTCCTTTAGGATTTTTTGTTATTCAGACAAAAAGTCTCAAGAAAAAACTTTCCCTCATTTTTCATAACAGTATAAGACAACAATTTCAGGATGAAGATGTGGTAGAGAAGAATTGGAGCAGTTTGGTAACATTTGACTATAACAAGGTAAAAAAACTTACCATGCCGATTCACGTGTTTCATGGAGAAAAAGACATGCTTGTTAATCCTGTGCAGGCAAAAAAATTCCAGGAATTAAACACTCGAATTACCCTTGATATTGTTTTGGGTGCAGGACATATGCCACCTGTTGAGACTCCAAAAAGCTTAGCGCATCTTGTGTTGCAATATCTTTAGTTGAGTAGCTAATTGGTTAATTGCGTGCAAAAAGTCTTCTCTTTCGAGGTTGAGGAGTCTCTTGAGTAGGTACGACTTGTTTTGCAATGTTAGGTCCTACCTCGGTAGTATATATACGTGCACCTTGTAGATATCCCATATAGTTTGGTTCTCCACCAAGGCATGGGTTTGGTCTAACAGCGTCTGTGCCAATTCCCGATCCAAATACTCCCTTCAAGGGCTCACCTGACATATCCAAAACATTTGCCCCCTCTGTTAATTGCACTCTCCCTTGTTTGAGCATCGGACCAATAATATTTCCATCAGTATCAACAATAGGGACAATATTTGCATTAAGTCCTGTTGCCTGGACAATAACAGTTGTTTTAGTAAGTCTTTCAGTTTCTTCCCCTAAATCTTTAATTAACACCGTTGTTACTCGAGGTTCTTCACCTCTGATCGCTTGGAGAGCTCTCTCTTTTGCAACAAACAGTACTCCTCCAAATCTGTTAACAATTCCCGTAATAGGGCAAACGTCTCCTGGAGCTGGTTCGTATCCTGCAGCTCTTGCTTCGTCCACATTCCTAAATGCTATTTTTGTTGGTTTTCGCTCAAGTACCTCAATTCCCCCATTAGGAAGCTCTGATCCAAAATCTTTCAAAAGCCTATCTACAGCAGACCACGCTCCATGGGAGTTGCCAACAATAGTAATCTTTCTTTCTGAAAAAGGAAGTGCATGTAATAGTGCTTCTATTTCTTGGTTTGCAACTCTACTGAGAACATCCATAGATAGCATAACTTTATTGCCATATTGTGTTAATTCAGGCATAAGTTCTTCATGCGCGCCTGCTGCAAGTACAACATTTCGTCCACTGACAACCACCCTACCTATCCTATCCAAGGCGGTAAATGTTCCATCCTTTTCGCGTACAATTCTATCTACCTTGCTAGCAATTACTCCGTTTGGTTCTAGCTCGTCTCTTATAGCTTCTGCGAGGCCATATCGATAAAAGCGTCCTATTTCAGGAAGCGTTGCTGCTGTATCTTTGGATATTGCATCAATATCTACAAGACGTTGTCCACTTGGATGTTGTAATGCTGAGGCAAGTACAGTTGATTTGAAACCATCAATAACATCTCCTGCTGTCGAATTAGCTACGATATCATAATCGCCTATTCTTCCCCCTAATCCTATTGGGTCGACAATAGTTAAATGTGCACGCATATGTGTTTCTTGTGCCTTAGTAAGAATACTAGCCGCTGCCCCCAAACCGCCAGGTCCACCACCAACAATGAAAACGTCCACATCAGGTCCCTTGACCTCAGCTGTTCGTTTTCTTAATCTTTCTTGTAAAGCGACCCTTATAGGTCTGATTGCTATATCGGGAAATGCCATAATTTTATATTCAAAAATTGAATATCCTATATTAATATAGGTCTAAGAATAAATCAAGAGGGAAGACCGTGGGCTTAGTGCCTGAATAGGCACAAAATAGTTTATGCAACTCTAGGAAAAAGAGAGGGTCCTGGGACAATTTTTGGACCTTTAAATTGTTTTGTTATTTTCTCACTTGTCTCTGGTAAAAATGGAGCAAGAAGTGCGGCAATTTCCTGCAGTTGATCAACGCAATGTGCTAAAACTCCTTCTGTTTGCGTACTGTTATTTTTTATTAAATCCCAGGGTTTTTGTGCATCTATATAATGATTCAGGTCTACCACTTTGTTAAAAACAAATTTGATTGCGTCGTGAAATCGATATTCACCTAAGGCTTTACTGTACTCATCTAGCTCAATGATATGTGCTCTTTCTGGTTGGTCTGCTCCCATTTCTGCGTAATTAGCTGTTTCGCATAATTTTGCAACGCGGGCAACCAAATTCCCTAAATTATTTGCTAAATCTGCATTGTAGGTTTCTTTAAATTTTTCCTCTGTAAAATCGCTATCTTCAGTAGGGTGTATTTTTGCCAGTAGATAGTATCTCAGTGCATCTGTTCCGTAATTTTTAACATACGCAATTGGATCAACAACATTTCCCAGTGACTTTGACATGCGTTGTCCACCAGATTGAATAAATCCATGAATAAAAATTTGCTTGGAATTTGGAAGCCCTGCTGAAAGCAGCATTGCCTGCCAAATTGCTGATTGTTGACGAAGATTGTCTTTGCCTGCTGTCTGAATACCAGGCCAGAATTTTTTGTAGTTTTCTAATTCATCAGGCCAACCTAAAACAGAAATATAATTAACCAATGCATCAAACCAAACATACATAACATGGTTATCGTCTCCTGGAACAGGTACTCCCCATGGCATCTTTGCCTTTAGGCGAGAAATACTGAAATCTTGTAGGCCACCTTCAACAAACGTTTTAATCTCATTGTATTTACTCTCAGGTACAACAAATTGAGGAGTTTTTTTATAAAATTCTAAAAGTGACTTTTGATACTTTGAAAATTTGAAGAAATAATTTTCCTCCTCAATAATTTCAAGTGGTAATCCAGGATGAAATTCACAAAACCCATTTATTAGTTCTGAATCCGTTTTTTCCATCTCACAGCCAACGCAATATTTTACTTTATAGGCCTTTTTGTAAATATCTCCATTTTTGTCACATATTTTCCAAAATTCTTGTGCTGCTTTTATGTGATGTGGATCAGTAGTTCTGACAAAGCTATCATATTGTAAATTAAGTGCTTCTCGTAAGTCTTTGAATTTTTTTGCATATTCGTCAACATATGCCTGCGGATCCTTTTTATTTTCTAACGCTTTTTTGTAGATCTTTATGCCATGTTCGTCAGATCCAAAATTATGAAACACACTGTCACCTAGCATACGGTGATACCGAGCTAATGTATCTGCTTGAATAATTTCTAAGGCAAATCCAATGTGCGGATCTGCATTTACGTAGGGAATAGTGGTTGTAATGTAATAATTTGCCATATAGCTATTGTAGCAAAAAATGAAGCTAATGTCATTGAGAGGTATCCATTTTTGAGGTTCTTTGTCGAGATACAACTCTAACTGCTCGATCGAGACCTCGAAGAGGAGCTGATGCAACTTCTGAAAAAGGAAGCCCGTCTTCTAAAGCTTCTCTTCCAAGGCTTTCAACGTATGCTGATTCGGCTTTTGATCGTCTAGAATCACCAAGTTTGAAATGCCATAAATCTGCAGCCGTACTGACGCCTTCTATATATTTCAATTGACGCTCTCGCCCTGTGTATTTAGTCATATTTTCATAAAATTATCATGAGTACGATGAATTTACAAGTTTATTTTCTTTTCCACAAAACTCCTTCAATACAAAGAAACAAAATAAAAAGAAGAATAGTAAAAAATGGGTTGGTTAAATTGAATAGTCTAAAAAGCAAAAAACAACTTACGGTTGCTGCGACAACAATTCCCTGAAGTGCACTTCTTAAGAAAAATGCTATCAACCCATACGTAGTAAGAAACAACAGAATAAAAAAGATTGGAAGGTATGAGATCTGAAAGTTGAGAATACCAAATGATGCTCCTGGCGGAAAGGTAAGCAAGATATAGCCAAGTGCTACAAAAGTTACAAAAGATAAAAAAAGAAGAGCGAATGGTTTTGTAGGGGTTTTTACTATATCCACATGTTCAGTGTAGCACGAATCTGCTAGAATTGGGCAATGACAAGTCTTCGTGGAAAAGTAGTAAAAGGAGCACAACGAGGAAGAGATCTTGGTTTCCCAACGGCAAATATTCCAGTGCACAAACAAATTGAAGAAGGGATTTTTTTGGCAAAAGTGACGGTTCATAAAAATCGTCATCCTGAACGAAGTGAAGGACCTAAGTCTAAAAATAAGATAGATTCTGGACAAGCCAGAATGACATTGGTAGAAAAAGATTCTTCGGCTATGCCTCAGAATGACGAGGTTTATAATGCTCTCACCTTTATCGGAAAGGCTGAGACTTTTGGCGAAAAAAAAGTAAAGGCAGAAAGTTTTTTGTTGGATTTCTCAGGAGATTTATATGGCAAAATGATAAGAGTTGAACTGCTTAAAAAAATTCGAGATAACAAAAAATTTACGAGTGAGAAAGAGCTTGTAAAACAAATGCAAGAAGATTTGATTATTGCTCGAAGATTTTTTACCCCGTGGTGTTAAGCTTTTGGAGACTCATCTGCGATAACATTCCCCTTTACTGGTTTGGTAATAAAGTAGAGAGCCACTAGTAAGACAACAACGCCACCAATCTGTGTCCAGGTAAGGGTTTGATGAAAAAGGAAATAACCAATAAAAATAGATGATGCTGGCCAAGTGAGTTCTAGAACGCTCGTAATTCGGGCTGGTATTCTCTTAAGACCATAATTATAAATGGCGAGTGCTAAAGCACCAGTTGAAAAGGTAATAAACAGTAATGTTATTAGTTGAGTGGGCGTAATGGCAAAAAGCTGATGTGTTTGACCAAGTGAAAAGATAAGAAGAAAAGCAAAAATAGGAGCAAGATAAAATCTAAGAGCTGTTGTTGTTAAAGATGAAACTCTATTAAGTACAACTTTGCTGATTGCGGTACTAGATCCCCACATGAATCCTGCGCCAATTGCTAGGAGTCCGGCAATTGCCGTTCCGGCTCCTGTTGCTAAGTTGACACGTAAGTTAGGAAAGGTAATGCAATATGCTGCGCCGAGTGCAACAAGTGCCCACAATAAAAAGTCTTTATTAATTTTCTCTTTAAGAAGAAGCCATGCTGTGAGAATTGCCCAAATAGGTTGAAGTTGTTGAAGAAGAACAACAACAGAAAATTGAATGTAAAAAATCTTACCAAGGGCCGCAGTGTATAAAATAGTCCCTAAAACGCCAGCAAAAATAGTTTCAAAAATAACTGCGATCCACTCCTTTTTCCCCATTTTCTTGAGGTCTTTTATCCAGAGAGGTAGGAGAAATAAGAGAATAACCGCTCCTATGAGGTGTTCATAGAAAACAACAACGGATGGAGGTAATACGTAAAGACTTCGTCTAAGAAGATCATCAAAACTCCACAGGAGTGATGCAATAACAACAAATAACGGCCCGAAAGCCAAAAGTTTTTTCATAATTCCTTCTAATCTGCGCTTTCACGCAGTCGAGCTGAGCTCGATTCCGACTGTACGGCCGCTGTTGGATTTACACCAACTCGTGTCGCCTGGGCGACTCGTGGAGTTTGTCCTGCACCGTTCTGGTGCGGGATTTACCACCGATTGGGACTTACGCCCAAACCCCGAAAGAATATATAGAGGATAACAAAGAAAAAAATAAAAAACAAGAAGATTTTATTCGGTCCTATTTCTAGGAAGTCTTCTATGAAGAAAATCAAGAAAACCTAAGACTGATGCAGTAGGAACAAAATATACTTCTCTTCTCTGTCTTTGTCCACCTGTTGGAGTTGGTTTGGGCTCATGTGTGTCTATCTCAAGATGCCTTTTTGCATAGAAGTCTGTTCGAACAATTTTATCAGCCATAGTGCAGATACTATCTCACAAATAATAAAAAAAGTCCGTAAGAAACATGTCAGTACAATCTATAGGATATTGACAAGGATTAGCAGTGTTGCTATTATAGTGCTAATTCAAGTTCAAAGTCTTATGAATGAGCTAACACAGCGCCAGATTCAAATTCTTAAAAGTCTTATTGAAGAATACATTGAGACAGCAGAACCTGTTGGTTCTGAAACGCTTGAGAAAAAGCATAATTTGTCAGCTTCTCCTGCAACTATCCGCAATGAAATGGTAAGACTTACTGACTTAGGTTACCTTAAAAAGCCACATACCTCAGCAGGTCGTATTCCAACACCAGTTGGAATGAGATTTTACGTAAAGCAACTCATGAAGGAAAAAGAATTATCCGTTGCTGAAGAGGTTGCTTTAAAAGAGGGTGTATGGGATTATCGCGAGCAAGAAGCGAGATTTCTTAAAGAAGTTGTGAGATCTCTTGCTGAGAAAACAAAATCTGTTGCTATTGCAACAACCCAAAATGGAGAGATATATGCAGCAGGATATGCAAATATTTTAGATATGCCGGAATTTTATGACATAGATATTACCAAAAATTTACTTGCAGCAATTGATGAATTTGATACACTTCATGAAATTTGTGCAGCTTTTGCTGCAGATGAGGGTGTTAGCGTATTGGTTGGAGAAGATTTGGCACCGCGTCTTCAAGGACCATATGGATTTGTCTTTACAAAATACCATACACCACTTAATGAAGTTGGAGAGATTGGCGTATTGGGTCCAAGTAGACTGCAATACACATCGGTTGTACCAGTAGTTAGATATTTTGGCGGTTTGGTTGAGGAAATTGCAAAAGGGTGGTAAAATTCTGCAAAGCAGAATAGAATAAAGAAGTAAGAATAAAGAATTATGGATGACAAGAAAAATGAGAAAAAAAAAGAAGCAGTAAAACAAGACGTCATTCTGGGGAGTGAAGCGACTCCAGAATCAGAAGAAGATGCTGGACAAGCCAGCATGACAGAGCAAAAAGATGTTCTTTCACAAAAATTAGAAGAAACAGAAGATAAATACAGAAGGGCGTTAGCAGATTATCAAAATCTCGTTAGGCGTACTCAGGAAGAGAAGCGGGAATGGGCAAGGATTTCAAATAAAGATTTAGTCTTGAAACTCTTGCCGATTCTCGATACACTAATGCTTGCAGAAAAACACACAAAGGATCAAAATTTTACTTTGACTGTGCAGCAATTTCTTCAGGTATTACAAGATGAAGGAATCGCAAAAATTAAAACAACAGGTGAAGTATTCGATCCACTCCTTATGGAGGTAGTTGAGACACGAAGCGGAGATGAGGGAAAGGTGTTAGAAGAGGTTAAAGCAGGATTTACACTTGGAGAGACAATATTACGACCAGCACTTGTTGTAGTAGGAAAGAAAGATTAATAATATGGGAAAAATAATTGGAATTGATTTAGGAACAACAAATTCATGTGTTGCCGTCATGGAAGGCGGTAGCCCAAAGGTTATTCATTCAGCAGAAGGACGTAATGTTGTTCCCTCTGTTGTGGATCCAATAACACATGTTGTTGGAGATATTGCAAAGCGGCAAATGGTCTTAAAGCCTCTCGAGACGCTGTATTCAATAAAGCGTCTTATGGGTCGTAAATTCTCAGATCCATCTGTACAGCGCGACATGAAGCTCCTGCCATACAAGATTAAAGCAGGTCGCGATGATATGGCTGTTGTTGAGGTTGGTGGGAAAGACTATACACCGCAAGAAATCTCTGCAATGATTTTGCAAAAAATTAAAGCAGATGCTGAAAGCTACTTGGGAGACAAAGTTACCCAGGCTGTTATTACTGTCCCGGCATACTTTGACGATGCACAGCGCCAAGCAACCAAACAAGCTGGAGAAATTGCTGGACTTGAGGTACTTAGGATTATTAACGAGCCAACAGCAGCAGCTCTAGCATATGGACTTGATAAGAAAAATGCCCATACAATTGCTGTCTATGATTTGGGAGGCGGAACATTTGATATCTCTATCCTCGAGTTGGGAGAGGGAGTCTACGAGGTAAAATCAACAAATGGCGATACTCATTTGGGTGGAGATGACTTTGACCAGGCAATTATTGATTACTTGGCAGATGAATTTAAGAAAGAAAATAATGTTGATCTTCGTAAGGATCCACAAGCATTGCAGCGGCTGAAAGAATCTGCAGAAAAAGCAAAGATTGAATTATCTTCCTCTCAGGAAGCACAAATTAATCAACCATTTATTACTCAAGGAGCAAATGGACCCCTTCATCTTACGATGACTCTTACTCGGGCAAAACTTGAATCAATTGTTGATCCACTTATTCAAAAGACTCTTGAGCCGCTTAAGAAAGCACTTGCAGATTCTAAAAAGGACATTAAAGACATTGATGAGGTGGTTATGGTTGGCGGTATGACTCGCATGCGAAAAGTTGTCGAAACTGTAACTAAATTCTTTGGTAAAGAACCAAATAAATCAGTAAATCCTGATGAAGTTGTAGCTATTGGCGA
>CAYOZJ010000006.1:0-54104 GCA_964408485.1 uncultured Gammaproteobacteria bacterium | reverse complement strand
GGTATTGGTAATTTCTAAAAACCTGTCTGATAATGTCGATTTTCCGTGGTCAATATGAGCAATAATGGCAAAATTGCGGATGAATTTTTGATCTGTCATGAATTCATTTTACCAAAATTCGAGGCTAAATGATATAATCCAAACTATGAAACATATTATCCTTCATACTCCCGATAACTTTGATTTGGATGCGCTTTATCGTAAAGGAACAAATAGCATAGGTATTGTATTTTTCCATGGACTCAGGTGGTATAAAGAAGGAGAAGAACCATTTGTAAAAGCGGCCGAAGAGCTAAATGAAAAAGGATTTTCCACTCTTCTCTTTGATTTTCGCGGACATGGAAAATCATCTGGTGATTCAGCAAATGATTTCACTATTACTGGGCAGTTAATAGATATTGAGACTTCTATACAATTCTTAAAAGACCAGGGAGCAAAAACAATTTATTTAGCAGGAGCAAGTTTTGGCGCTGGTGCAGCAGTATTATACGCAGTCAAACATCCAAAAATTAAAAAGCTACTTCTTTCTAACCCTGCACTTGATTATGATCGCACAGTGACAAAACATTATTTACCTCAACTACACCTTCTTGAAACACAGGGATATATTGAGTCCGGAAGCAGAAAATTTAGATTGGGAAAAAAGTTATTTGAAGAGCTTAAAAGATTTACTCCATATAAAGAATTAGAGCGTTACAAAAATGATTTACTTATTGTTCATGGCGATAGCGATGAGCGGGTGGCACATCAACCGGTTGTTGAAGTTTTCGAAAAACTATTAAACCCAAATAAAAAATTCAGTCTTATTATTGGTGGCAATCATGGATTTCATGAAGAACCATTTACATCTCAAGTTGCAGAACAAATTGTACAATTTTTTACTAGCTAAACTTTTAGATGTGCTCCATCAATCACTTCATCTGATTTTCCAAGAATCTCTCTCCAGTTCCCTAGTCGTCTTAAAAGAAGCAAATACGTCTTTGCTTCTTTTACCTGAAAAAGCCACGTAAGCAACACGTATAAAGACAAACCAATAATACTAGATATTCCTGTCAGAAGAATTAAATTAACGGTATAAATCGTATTAAACACGAGTTCATCAAGAAGTTTGATAGGAATGTATAATGCAAATCCGGTAAAAAATGTTGCAATAAATAACTTACTACAAGTGATAAAAAGTTTTTTCTTATGAAATCCTTTTGTTTTAATATGCAAAATCACAAATAATACAATGAATTGGAAAATGCTCCCTGCTGAATAAGCAATTGCGACACTTGTTATTCCTAAATGCCACCAAAAAACAGCAGCAAACGCCAAAACAAGCATAACTGCTGTTGAGAAAGCACCAACAATAAGAGGAGTAAATGTATCATGGAGCGCATAAAATGCACGGGATACTAAATAAATAAGCGCCTGCGCAAAGAGCGAGATGACAAAAAATCCCATAACACGTCCTGTAAGAACAGTTGCTGGCCAGTCAAATTGTGCTGCTCCATAAACAAGACGGACTATTGGGATACGCAACACTAAAAATAATACGGAAATTGGTAACACCAAATAGAGCATTTGGTAAAGAGAAGTCATGAATGTCGCTTTAAATGCTTCTAAATCTTCCCTCTGGCGAGAAAGCACAGGGAAAGCAGCTTGTGCAATTGTCTGACCAAAAAGTGCAACAGGCGCAAATGCCAACGTCTGGGCATAGTCAAAAATCACATACGATCTTCCTGGATCTGCTAAAAAAGAAATTAATGTAACGGTAAGTAATGTCCCACTTTGGAAAATTGCCAAAGAAAGAGTACGCGGCCACATAAGATTAATTACTTCCTTTAATCCTGCAACATTTTTTAAGGATACCGGATGAAACTTGAATCCGATTTTCATAATAAGTGGGAATTGAAGGGCAACAAAAATCGCGGCGCCAAGAATAACCCCGACAGCCGGTGCATAGATTCCAATCCATGGTGAAAGTGTTACCATGCCAATAATAATTCCTAAGTTGTAGAGTGCTGCAGCGATCCCGGGGATAAAAAAATGATTGTATGACTGCAAAACTGCAGATAAAAAGCTTCCAATAATAAAAAGCAATTCTCCTGCAATAATAACTCGCATAAGATTTGCCATAAGATTTACTTGATTCGTATCAAAGCCAGGAGCGAGAAGATGTGAGAAAAGGGGTGCAAAAATAACCAGAATAACAGCCAAAACAACAAAAATACCCAAACCCAAGGCAAGGAGCGTTGAGGCAAATTTATATCCTTCTTCCTCTTTTTTTTGTCTGAGAAAATCGGAAAAAACAGGAATAAAAGCACTACTAAGTGCTCCTGCAATAATCAGCTGAAAGAGAAAATCAGGAAGCCTACTTGAGGCTAAATAAATCCCCAATGTATTAGATGCACCAAAAATACCAACCAAAAAGCGCTGACGAATAAGTCCCAAAAATTGGGACAAGATAACTGTTGTCATAATAATGAAGGCAGCTGACAAGATATTGGTTTGCTGTTTGAGAAGGAGATTGAGGCCTTTTTTGAAGATATCGTTCATAGATTGCGATTTTAAGTATAACATGGTAAAATAGGCTCATGCCAGTAATAAAATCAGCAAAGAAAAAATTGAGACAAGACAAAAAGACAACTCTTGCACGAGCAAAGGTTGAAGCAACACTTAAAGAAACTATTAAAAAAGCAGTTGCGACGCCAACAGACAAAACAGTACGAGCTGCAGTAAGCTTAATTGATAAAGCAGCAAAAAAGCATATTATGCATGCAAATAAGGCTGCGCGAATCAAGTCACGTTTGGCTCATATGCTTAATCCCAAAGCAACAACGAAACCTGCAACAGCTGAGAAGAAGACAGTAAAACCAACAGTGAAAGCCAAAAAGTCCTCAACAAAAAAATCCATAAAGAAATAAAAGAGTATTTAACTACTTGTTATTTCATATAAATAATACGTTCTCACCCCGTCCTCACTTTTCTTTGATGCGACCTGTGTGCACTGATATCCGCTTTCTGTCATTGTCTGCTTAAAGAATTCATGATTATCAGACCACGCAGCATAGGTGATAAGCGCTTTTCCTGTTGGTTTAAGAAAATGCCTTAGGTTTGTAGCAAGTCTAACAATAAAATCTTTTCCTCCAAAAACAGCATGATCAAGTGGCTCACGTATTTTCCCGTCATAATACGGAGGATTGCCAAAGACAAAATCAAACCGTTCAGGAGGAACATTGGCAAAAAGGTCACTCTGTAAAGCTGTTACATTTACTTTGTGAAAGTCAAAATTTTTTCGTGCATTATTCACAGCAAAAGGATTTATATCAATAGCAATACCACTTGCGCCTTGCTTGCCTGCTATAACCGATGCAACTCCTGACCCAGTTGTTAGATCTAAAAAGCGTTCTGCAGGAGAAATATGAATGTGCTCAGCAAGGAGACGAGATTCTGTTGTAGGTGGCCAAACACCTGGATCCACAAGAACCTCATTCCCATTAATAGTAATGCTGTATGAACTTTTTTGCTCTCTAATGAATCGGAGAAGATTGTGAGTATGATTCCAAACCCCCGCATCTTTAACGTCCTCTCCGGACTTATTTCGTCTTTGACGAATTTTACTCACCTCAAAGCGTATAAGTTGACGTACTCGCTCCATCGAAGCACTCTATATATCATTTAAATAAAACGCATTGACACATCTGTCAAAAGCGTTTATCATGCGTGATTACAACCTATGGGATACCTATCTGATTCATTAAAAAAGTATTACAGGAAAAATGGAAGAAGAGTCATATTTGCCACAGATATCTCCCTTAGCAATCTTTCACTACACATGTGGGAACTCTTGGGATATCAAGAAATTGATTCCAGTGTAGTTTCACGTGTACTTACAGGAGAGCGACTTTTTACTCCAAATCAATTATCTATTTTTTGTCAAATTTTAGGTCTAAATTCCCAAGAACAATCCAATCTCTTACAAGCATTAGCTAAAGATTATCTTCAGAGAGATCACTTCTCTCTTGATATCTCTATTTCTCATACAGAAATAATTTCTATGTTACAAGAACGCACAAGACTTGCGCAGCAATTGTTTTATCAAGGAAACTCATTTGCTGTTATTGCGCAATATGATTACATACAAACATTGTTCGAAAAACTGAATCCAAAAACTCTTACAGAAAACGAGAGAAAAATTCTCTACGAAAACTATGGATATTTTCTCTTATTGAAAAATCGTTCTCTTGCAGGAACAGCAGATGCAACAACAATTTTACAGCAACTTCCTGCAACAGCTCAGTTTTTACAAAAAATAAGTATTGACCACCATTTACCGAATCTTACAGGTTATGCACACGTCCTTCTCGCAGACACATGGTATTTTAATGGTCTTAGTAAGACAAAAACAGAAATGCTCATAAAAGCTATTTCTCATGCTAATGCTGCATTTACCTTATTCCCAAATACACATCCTGAGAAATTAGCATCACTCCGACTTATGGCTGCTGCAGCGTGTTATATTCCTGACGAAGAAACAATTGTACAGACAGAAAAGCTTACATTACAACTTCTTCCTTACCAAAGAGAAGAAAATATTATGAACGCAATACATGTTGGCAAAACAGTAACCAAAGGCCGAACATTACGATCGAGTCGTAACCCCTTCTTGGTGGAAGAAAAAATAGCACAACATTTCCACCATACACACAATGTGGATTCACTGTATTTTGAGCTATCAAATATTAAAACACGCCTTGAGACATTTTCCCTTCTTCATTTGAATGATACTAGTCTTCTTATGCCTCTTATTACACGGGGCCTCTCCCTCACACAACAAGAGTCTTTTCCAAGACATAAAGCATTTTTTACAAAACAGCTTCAACAATATTTATAAAATACGTTCCCCTCTTTGACAAAGAGAGGCTATCCCTTTAGACTAAAAGTAGGATGCAAAAATTGCCTACGCCAAGTATAAACTTGGCCAAAAATCGTGGAGAACATCTCTCGGATAGAGTTATTAAATTTGCTCTCACCACGGGTCGTGTTTTGGTGATTATTACCGAAGCTGTTGCCTTGGGAGCATTTTTATTCCGCTTTGGACTTGATAGACAACTCGTTGACCTGCATGATCGAATTACCCAGGAACAAGCTATTGTTAATTTACTAAAAAGCAATGAAGCAACGTACAGAAACTTGCAGGATAGATTAACGCTAGAGAATAGCCTTGCAACATCGGTATCAACAAGCGAAAAACTCTATCAAGACGTTTTTAAAATGATTCCATCAAGCATGACCATTACAACGCTGTCTTTTTCCGATACAACGATCCATATGGAAGGAAACGTACCTAATCTTACATTCTTGTCCGATTTAGTCAAAAAACTTCAAGCTGATTCACGCATTGATCGGGTAAGCCTGGATAAGATTGAAAATAAAACAGCCGAAGGCGTTGTTAGTATTTCACTCACAATCTTTGTGAAACAAGAAAGGACAAGACCCCTCTTATGAAACTTCCAACATTTAATTTAAAAGACTTAAGTCGACCAAAAGAAAGTAAGCTTTTCTTGGCTATTGTTCCAACACTTAAAGAGAAAAAAACACAACAATTCACCACACTTACACTTACCTTTATTACAGTTGCATTTTTTGGTCTTTTTGCTATTAGTCCAACCTTAGGCACTATCTCAGATTTGCAGAAACAACTTGATGACAGTAAGTTTGTTAACGATGCACTACAAAGGAAAATTGCCAACCTGACAACACTCCAAACAGTCTATGCACAAATCCAACCACAACTTAATCCTGTCTTTGCGAATGTGCCAAATAATCCAAATATTGATACGCTTGCTGGACAAGTTCACCAAATAGCTCTTCAATCAAATGTTCAGATTAATCGCGTTCAAACACTTCCTGTCGATCTCTCTAATTTCGCGAAGGCACCATACCTTACATATGCATTTATCATAGAGGCTCAAGGAGATTTATCATCTTTGCAAAAATATATGGATGCACTGGGAAGCTTTAATCGTCTTATTACATTTGATACGATCGATTTTACCCGAGTTGGGAAGATTGATACAACATTTCGAAGTACTATTCGAGGAAAGGCATACTTTAAAGCACTGTCACAATGAAACAAAATGAGATACTATTTTTTCTCGGGTCTGTCTGTATTGTCATTTTCGCGTGGATTGCATTCAGTGTTTTACATAATTCACTTACCTCAACAATTTCTGGAAATATTAACCAAATCATTAGTCCAATTCAATCAACCTTTGACAGTAAGGTTATTGACGCAATGAACAAACGCACTGTTGTGCTACCACTCAATACGATACAACCACCTTCGCAGACAGAAATCATTGTTACATCAGCACCAACACCAACACCTTCTCCTACACCTGGGTCTTTAACGAGTGAATCAGCAAGTGGAGGAGGGAGTCTTCAATGAGATCATTTTTCAATAAAAGAATTCCAACGATAGCGGGACTTCTCTTATTGGCAATCGCTGTTTTGGCAACATCATATTTGGTGAATACAGGTGTTATTCTTTTCGGCGGAGCAGCCCCAAGCGACAATCCCCAAGACGTGCGTATTACAAATATAAGTGACACATCATTTACCGTTACCTACAAGACTGATGCAAAAGTCATTGGCACTATTTCTCTTCTTACTCCAACAACGCAAACTATTTTAGATGAACGGGATCAGCAATCTGGTGTTCCTCAGTCGTATACGGTGCATAGTATTTCTGTTAAAAATACCAAGGCAGAAACAGACTATACATTTTCTATTACATCCGGCGCAACAACATACCAAAATAATGGCACTCCCTTTACTCTCAAAACAGGGCCAGTACTCACGACAACTCCATCTACTGTTGCGCCCTTTACCGGCAAGCTGCTAGATGACAACGGGAATCCACCAGCAGAGGCACTTGTCTTCGTAACGACAACCAATGGACAAACGCTTTCCGTACTCACTTCGTCTCAGGGAATTTATATTATTCCTCTTAATGCAATACGAAGCAGTGATGCATCAGGATTTCTTACACTTAACCCAACATCAACTATGCAACTTCTTGCAACAAATGGAAAATTATCATCCCAAGCGCAGGTTATTTTATCGGGTGCAAATCCTGTTCCTCTTATTACTTTGGGGAATAATTATAATTTTCTTTCTAGTGGAGAACCTCTTTCAACAACAAGCGCAAGTCTTGGATTTCCTGCATTTCCAACAGACAATCTCAATGCAACACCTGTTATTATCGTCCCAAAAAAAGATGAAGGCTTTACTGATAACCAACCACAATTTAGTGGAAAAGCACTTCCCAATCAACCAGTAACTGTACAGATTCATTCAGACGATGCAATTAATGCGACAGTGACAACTGATAGTAATGGCAATTGGACATATCGCCCAAACCAAACGCTTTCTGTTGGACAACATATTATTAGTATTACAACAAAAGATGCATCGGGTATTTTACATACTATTCAACAATCATTTACTGTTTTTGCAAGCGGATCTCAAGTTACCCAGTCTGCAACCCCAAGCGGGAAACTCTCTGTTAGTCCAACAGCAACACCTACGCAATCTGTAAAGACAATCCCAACAGTCTCACCAACAACACCCACACCAACCATGACTCCCACCCCAACAAAGCCTATTGTGTCAGGTACTCCCAAACCGACACTTCCCCCAACAGGAAGTAATAGTCTTATTGTTTCATCTCTTTTGGCTGTTGCTGTAAGCGTTGTTGGTGTTGTATTATTTATCGTCACGAAAGGGGCAAGTTTGTAATTTTAACCGTTTTGTTTCCTTCTCCTAAAAGGAGAAGGTTAGGATGAGGTTTACATTGAGAAAAACCTCACCACAATCCTCTCCTAAAAGGAGAGGAAGATTAAGGAGAAGTATAGATAGATGAAGATAGCAATCATTGGTGCCGGATTTACTGGATTATCTGCAGCATACCAACTAACCAAACAGGGACATAAGGTACGCGTCTTTGAGAAAGACAGTCTTCCTGGAGGTCTTGCCTTAGGATATAAGAAAAAAAATTGGGACTGGACACTGGAGAGCTATTATCATCATTGGTTTACGAATGATTATAATATTTTAAGACTTGCCAAAGAAATTAACTTTCCTGTTTTGATTAAACGCCCTAAAACATCTGTGTATATTGAGAAGGAAACATTCCAACTCGATTCACCTCTTACTCTTCTTCGCTTCCCCAAGCTTCCTTTTTGGGATAGACTGCGCATGGCAGAAACACTAGCTTTGTTAAAATTTAATCCATTCTGGAAACATATGGAGAAAGTCAAAGCAACCGAATTTCTTCCAAAAGTTATGGGAGAAAAAGCATATAAAATGATTTGGGAACCTTTATTTGTGAATAAGTTTGGTGACTATGCTGATGTTATTTCTCTTGCATGGTTTTGGGCACGAATTACGAAACGCACACCAAGCCTGGCCTACCCTGAAGGAGGATTCTTACTGTTTGCAAAAGCATTGGATAAAAAAATAAAAGCCCAAGGAGGAGAAATATTCTACAACAGTGAAATAACAAATATTAGCGACGACAAGAAAACAGTTGTCACCCATGATGGGAAAAAAGAAACTTTTAATAAAGTTATTGTTACGATTCCTTCTTTTTTCTTTTTAAAACTTGCGCCACAATTACCCGAAGAGTATAAAAATAAATTAAATAAATTGGAAGGCATTGGTGCAATGACTGTTGTAATGAGACTTAAAAAACCGTTTCTCAAAGACAAAAGTTATTGGCTAAATGTGTGCGATCCATCAGCCCCAATTACTGCAGTTGTCGAACATACAAATTTTATGGACAAAAAGCATTATGACAACGAACATCTAGTCTATTTAGGAAACTATTTAGCAAAAGACCATCCATATTTTTCTATGACAGAATCAGAGCTTATGAAAGAATTTGATCCGTTTTTACGAGAGCTCAATTCCGATTATAAATCAACAATTATTGGCATTGATATATTTCGAGTTCCTTTTGCCCAACCGATTATCAAAACAAATTATTCCAAACTTATTCCTCCCTTTACCACACCTCTCCCGAATGTTTTCCTTGCAAATATGCAACAGGTATATCCATGGGATAGGGGTACAAATTATGCGGTAGAACTTGGCGAAAAAATAACGAAACTGGTCACGCAATAATTTGTTCATCGTTCAGAGTTCATGGTTTGTAGAAAGGGAAACAATGAACTATGAACCAATATCTATGAACTTTCCCAAAAAAAACATTCTTTTTCTAGTCATTCTACTTCTGGGTGCTTTTCTTCGCTTCTCTTATCTAACCTGGGGATATCCATTTTTCTTTCACCCGGACGAAAATAATATTACTAATGCAATCTCTCATATGTCCTTCTCCCAGCTCAATCCGCATTTTTTTGCGTACGGAGGGCTACCAATCTATACTTCATTCCTACTCTCTTTTCTTGTTGGCCTAGGAAAACCGTCTTTTTCTGAAATTGCCTACACCCTCCGCTTTATTTCTGCATCTCTTTCACTCCTCATCCTTCCCTCACTTTTTTATATTGGGAGTCATATGTTTGGTAAAAAGACTGGACTTATTACATTCATTCTTTCGAGTGTTAGTATTGGTTTTATTCAATTTGCCCATTTTGGCACATTTGAAATGTGGTTAGCCTTTTTTACGCTTTGGCTCTTCTACGCGTTATTTCTTCTCTATAAAAACCCTTCACTCAAATACCTTATACTTTGTAGTATTCTTATCGGAATACTCCTTAGCGTAAAAGTTTCTAGTATTGTCTTTATTTCATTGCCTCCTCTTATACTACTCCTAACATTCAAGTCAAAGAAAAAACGTCTATTATTTTTTGCGATGGTAAATCTTTGTATTGTTGGTGTGTTTTATGTACTGACAAATCCATTCTTGATTTTCGACACACTGTCGTTTGTTAATTCTCTTTCGTATGAGTCGTCTGTTGCACTTGGGACCTTTCCTGTTTTTTATACACAATCATTTATCCATACTATTCCTGTTTTTTTTCAATTGCGCTTTATCTTACCATTCCTTTTGAATCCATTTGTTTTTGTACTATTTCTTTTTTCTCTTTTTTATTTTGTTTTATTCGTTGCCAAACAGAAAAAAATGACTGATATATTTCTTCTTCTTTTCCTTTGTATTACGTTTTTTTCTCAGGCATTCTTATTTGTTAAGTGGACGAGGTATATAATTCCCATCCTACCCTTTGTCTATTTGCTCATAGGGAGAGAGTTAGGTGTCTATCCAAAAAAAATTACTGTTATTACAACATCACTTTTTTTTACTATTTCGCTGATACTATCAATCGCGTTTATTACTATGACATATGCTACGGATAGTCGCATTGCCGCAAATGCCTTTGCCTTGTCCCATCTTTCCAAACAACAAGCAATTGTTGAACCGTATGATCTCGGTGCTATACCATTCAACACAACATTTCCTGATGCAAAAATTATTAATATCTATGATATTGAAAAAGATCCCCTAATCCAACAAGATCTCTCTCAAGCACTTGCAAAGCACACTGTCTTTCTCTCCACGAGTCAACGACTCATCCATTCAAGACTCACTGACACAAAGGATTTTCCAAAAGGAAATATGCTGTATACAGATCTTCATAACGGATCATTAGGATACCATCTCGTCTATCAAACACCGTGTAATTTCTGGTGTATGAGTATCTATACGGGAAATCCACTATCTGGAAGTGTTGAAGAAACAGCGACGGTTTTTGATCATCCATTTGTGAGTATTTTTCAAAAATGATAATACAATTTTTCAAAAAATATTGGCCGTTGTTATGTATTCTTTTTGTCGGATCTTTTTTACGCTTCCTTAATCCGTTGTGGGATAACGGATTATTTCTTCACCCTGATGAACGACTTTTTGTTAATGCATCCAATTTATCACTTCCCACAAATGTATGGCAATTTTTCTCACCTCTATCTCCCCTTAATCCTCATATGTTTTACTACGGCTCGCTACTCCTGTATATCTACAAGCTTATCTCTCTTGTCTCACCATTTTCCTTCCTGATAACAAGCAGACTTATTTCGGGAATTTTCAGCTCAATAACAATCGGCCTAGTTTATGCAATAGGAGTAAGGCTTTTCTCAAAAAAGATAGGACTTCTCAGCAGTATTATTTTTGCCTTTGCTGTTGGTAGCATTCAGTATGCACATTTTAATACGACAGAAAGCAGCTTACTATTCTTGCTTTCGCTTATCACCTGTATCGACATTCTCGCAGTACAAAAAAAGAGAGCATCCTTGCTTATTGCATCGCTCGCGTGTGTGGGAATAGCAGGAAGTATAAAAATAACTGGCATTTTTTTTGGCATATCATCCCTATTGGCATTGTTACTTCTTATTAAAGAAAAGGTAACGCTTCGCAAAACAGGTATTAATTTTCTCTTAGGACTCTTACTATGTGGATTTTTGTATTGCATTCTGTCTCCCTACGAATTTATTGATGCAAAAGATTTTTTAACACAGCAATCATATATGCAGGCAGTAACGTACGGTGTATTTAAGCCTCCATTTGTCATTATTTATGAGAACACGCCTGCATATCTCTATCAATTGCTTCATGTCTTTCCGTTTATTTTTGGTTTTGTATCTTTTCCTCTTTCTCTTATTGGTGCGGGTTTTCTTATTCACCATATATTGCGTCATAAGACAAAACAGCTCATTCTCTTATTTCTTTTTATTTTTCCTGTATGCTACTTTGCCTGGTCAGGAGCATGGTACGCAAAATATGCAAGATATTACCTATTTCTTTTACCGTTTCTTTCTGTATGGGCTGGGTACATAGTGGGCAAAGTGCAAATAAGATATATGGCTATTATTCTTGCAATTATTTGTTTGAATGGGTTAGTTTTCTCTCGAATATATCTTACTGAAAATACACGTGTCAGCGCGTCTCAATGGATAGAAAATAATCTTTTCAATGAATCATTTATTGCAACAGAGCATTGGGATGATGCTTTGCCACTTACAATACCAAGCGCAACCAAAAAATTTACTCATTTGACTCTTCCCGTATATGATGTTGAGACAGAAAAGAAAATTAATTCTATCGCCATAACCGTTGCAAATGCCGATTATATTATTTTATCCAGTCGACGTGTGTATGCGTCAATACTGGTTAATGCAAGACAATATCCGCAAACTGCTCTTTTTTACAAAGATCTATTTTCAGGTGGCTTGGGATTTAAAGAAATATATCAGGCAACCAATTACCCATTCGGTTTTCCAGATGATTTTGCAGACGAAACATTTCAGAGCTATGATCATCCACCAGTTATTATTTTTGCAAATAGACAGCATTTTTCTGCCAACACAATTCTTTCTATTCTGGGAAGGAACAAAGCACAAGAATAGAAAGTCATGATACAATCAAAAGACATGAATATTGGATTTGATTTAGATAAAATCTTCATTGATCATCCGCCTCTTATTCCCTCTTGGCTTATTACCAAACTCTACGGTGAAAAAGTGAATGGACATCTATCATATAGAATTCCTGGTACATTCGAACAATATATTCGCCAATTATCTCATGTCTCATTTTTGAGACGGGGAATAACAAAAAATATTGCAATGCTTAAAGAAATGAGTAAAATAAGCAACATACACCTATTTCTTATTTCCAGTCGGTATGGATTTTTGGAAAAACAAACAAAAAATATTATGGAAAAGAATCATTTAACTAACCTCTTTACGCAAATATCTTTTAATTTTTCCAATAAACAGCCTCATCTTTTTAAAGACACTATGATCACCAAGCAACACATTGACCGTTTTGTCGATGATGATTTACCTCTTTTACAATTTCTTGCGACTCGACATCCTCATGTACTATTTTTCTGGCTTAATGCTTCACGCAATGACAAATTGAAAAAAAATCTTTATGCAATAACCCGTCTTTCTTCTGTTATTGATAACATATGATTGAACTCATTTCCGTTGTTGTACCATGGTGGAGCATTTTCTTTATCCTAGGGATACTTGCTCTACCTGTTGCATCAAAAATCTTTTCAGTCTTTTTTGACAAAGGATATATCTTTTCAAAAATTCTTGGCCTTATTACTGTTAGCTACAGTGCATATGTGTTAGGAACACTTCACATCCTTCCCTTTTCTACTCTTTCTTTACTTATCATTACCGCTCTGTTAGGTAGTGCTTCAATAGTATATGCTGTCAGAAATAATACACTGAATACTTTCAGAAACAAATGGAAAGTATTTTTATTTGAGGAGCTTCTTTTTTTTGTTGGCATCCTCTTTTGGGCTTTTATTAAAAGTTTTCAACCTGATATCCATGGTTTGGAAAAATTTATGGACTATGGATTCTTAAATTCGCTTCTTCGAACAAATTATTTTCCAGCAAAAGATATGTGGATGACACCTCTTTCTATTAACTATTATTATTTTGGTCATATTATGACTGCTGTTGTAACCAAGCTCTCATTTCTACCAAGCACTATAACATTTAATCTTATGCTTGCAACACTTTTTTCTTTTACATTTACTCAAGGATTTTCTTTAGGAGGAAATCTCATTTATTTACTTAAGATAAATTTGGGTGGCAGGAAGGAAGGGCTTCCCAGACACGCGCAGCAGTTAGGACCCACTGGACCTAGTTCTGCGAGCATGATTGGGAGGGAATTCCTGACAGGACCCGTTATAGCTGGTCTCATAACAGCATATATTTTAACCTTTGGCGGCAATCTGCATACCATATACACATTTTTTATCCCGTATCAAAATGAAAATCCGGTACCCCCAACACAACTCACGTTTTCTCCTGCAACATTTCCCAATCAGTATTGGTATCCTAACGCAACACGATTTATTTACCACACCATACACGAATTCCCTATTTATTCATTTGTTGTATCCGACTTACACGGTCACGTCTTAGACATTCCATCGGTTTTACTCATGATTGCGTTACTTCTTATTATTGCAACAACACAATTTAAAAAACTTCGTAACATTCTTTTTGCATCTGCAGGACTTGGTAGCCTTGCAGGAATTATGTATATGACAAATGCGTGGGACGGACTAATCTACCTTGGGGTAAGTATTGTTCTCATAATCTTTAAAGATCTAAACGTTAAAACCAATATATCTACAAGTAGTAAGTATCAAGTAGAAAGTATCAAGCAAAAAAACTTACTACATACTACTTACTACATACTACTCATAATTGCGGCGTTCGCAATTATTGGCTTACCATTTTCCTTTTTCTTTAAACCATTTGCATCTCAGATTGGCTTAAATTGCGCACCTGACTTTCTCCTTCGTATTGGCAATATTGGCCCATTGGTTTTTGAACATGGATATTGCCAATACAGTCCCTTATGGCAATTAAGCATTCTTTATGGTTTTTTCTTTTTCTGGTTTATTTCCTATCTCGCATTTCTTTTGTGGCATAAAAAGGTTTACAAAAAAATACATACTGTTGATCTCTTTGTTGCAGGATTGGGAATTACTGGATTTCTGTTAATACTTATTCCAGAGTTTTTCTATTTGAAAGATATTTACACAACGTATTTTCGCGCAAATACAATGTTTAAATTAGTCTATCAATCATTTATTCTTTTATCCTTAGTCAGCGGATATTCCCTTGTTCGAATTTTTAGTAACTTCAAAACAGTACATAAAAATATTTTTCAAAGAGTTCTTTCTATATGCTATACGCTATTTGCCATATGCTTGCTTACGCTAGTAAGCATTTATCCCTATTTTGCAGTTATGTCTTATTTTAATAATCTAAAGGACTACAAAGGGCTTGATGGCACGTTATACTTAAAAAACATAAGTAACGATGATTACAATGCAATCCAATGGATAAATCACACTATTCATAATCAACCAGTCATGCTTGAAGCACAAGGCGATTCGTATACAGATTACGAAAGGATTTCTGCTAATACAGGAATACCAACGGTATTCGGATGGATGGTACATGAATGGCTCTGGCGAGGAACATATGATATTGTCCCGGGACGAATTGAAGATGTAAAAAATCTGTACAATTCACAAACTATCGAACAGACAAGAAAACTTTTACAGAAGTATCATGTGCAATATGTCTATGTTGGTGATTTGGAAAGAAGCAAGTATCCTGAAATCAATGAAAATAAATTTAAACTGCTTGGGAAGATTATCTACTCATCAGGAAGCGTAAAAATTTATAGAATAAATTAATCTACTTTTTAGCTTTTGGGGTTGCTGTTGGAATTCCAGAAACTTTTGCTACGGTACAATTTCCAGATGCAATTTCACAACCTACATACTGTTGTATCTCTGAAAAGTTACCATTGCCCATTCGTGGCATAAGCGCTGCTGAAAAATCAAACTCACTACTTACCGGGGTATTTACTAAAAGTCCTGCGCGCCCTGTTGTATAATCTCCTACATCAACATTTGCAGTAATCACTTTTGCTGTTTTGAGAAGTGGAAGTTTATCTAAGAAAAGTCCTAGATCCGTGTCTGTCATGTCGGTATCGATACTTTTTTTCAAAATGTCATACAATCCTAATATTTTCCCCGGATTAAAAAGCGCTGAGGAAATTAATTTATTTCGTACTGACTCAATAACAAGCTGCTGCCTACTAGAGCGAGCAAAGTCTGACCCTTCTATTCCAACAGCGTGGCGAGACCTAACAAATTCCAACGCTGTCTCTCCATCCATGTGCTGATTTCCTGGATCAAAATGAAGATGTTTGTAACGGCATGCAAAAAAATCAAAATTGTCTGTTTCAGCCGATGTAGTTGCTGTAAATGTTTGTATTTCCTCTGGAGTATGATTACATGCCTCATCTTCTTTACCGCTTATTGGATAATTATAATCATCAAGAGTACGCATGACGGTTACATCAACTCCACCAATCTGATCTATGGCATCAACAAAGCCTTGAAAATCAAGCCGAATACCATAATGAATTGGCTGCCCAGTGACTTGCGTTACAGATTTTTCTGCCAAACTCAACCCACCACTTGCATATGCTTCATTGATTTTTTTAACATAACTATTCAAGTCTGGCACCCAAAGATCCCGAGGGATAGAAACAAGCGTTACGGTATCTTTTTTCCAATCAATAGAGGCAAAGATAATTGTATCTGTTAGATTTGGGCCGTCATGACTTCCCCCACCAATACCTAACAAAAGCACATTGGTTTTATTGTCTGTTTGCTTAAGCATTGCACCAGGATGAAAAACAACATGCGCAGCACGAGGAATAAAATCACCAAATAGTGACGAGAGTTTTATACCCACAACCACTAAAATAACTCCCAGAATAAAAATAGGAATAAATTTACGCATATGTTACTAACTTGGTAAAAAGCTGCGGATCCAAACTTGCATTTCCTGCAATAATCCCATCAATATGTGACAAGCTCATGAATGAGTCAATATTACTTGGCGTTACATTTCCACCATATAAAACAGACAGAATATGTTTTTGCTGCCTCAGAATCGTTGCTGCTTTTTCTACGTCTTCCGCTCTTTCTGGAGGCGCGGGACTTATTGCTCCTGGCGGCTCATAGACAACAGTAGTAACACTCAACGGAATTGGCGTATGAACAGTCTGTGCAAAGTAAAATGGTTCAATAAGGCTTGCTTGTGCTTGCTTTACTTTTTCGGAAAGAAACTCATCGGACTCACCTAATTGCCGTCTTCTTTCTGAATGACCAATGAGGACGTAATGGACAAAATCTTTTAAGAGTCTTGCACTTACTTCCCCTGTATGTCTCCCTTCAGAAAAAGCAGACACATCTTGTGCACCTAATTTCCATGCTAAATTATATTCGCGTATTAGTGACTGACAAAGAGGAAGGAGCGGAAAGGGTGGACAAATAATAACCTCTGCTGTGTAGGGGGTGGATAATAACAGCGAATGCGCTTCTGCAAACCATTCTTTTGTTTCTTTTACTGTCTTGTTTGATTTCCAATTTGCGATAATTTTGGGTGAGCGCATATGATAAAATGTATGTGTACTTTTTCTTACTGATTGTGGAAAAATCAGTTTAGAAAAAGTTATACCCGTAGCAATTTCAATTGCAAAGGGTATACTTCTCATTATACCCATGGAACTAGATCTTCTCAAGGATTTAAATAAAGAGCAGGCTAAAGCTGTCGTTGCAACAGAGGGACCGATTATTATCTTGGCAGGTGCAGGCTCCGGGAAAACGCGAGTCCTGACCTACCGGGTACTGTATCTTTTATCTCAAAAGCATATTGATGCTCAAAATATCCTTATGGTTACGTTTACCAATAAAGCAGCGAACGAAATGAAAGAACGTATGCAAAAGCTTCTTCATGTAACCAACCTTCCAACTATTGCAACATTTCATTCTCTCTGCGCAAAAATTCTGCGTAAAGAGGCACGAAATGTGGGTATGGATAGTAATTTTGTCATTTACGATACCTCTGACCAAGAAGATGCCCTCAAGCAAGTTATGGAACTTCTGCGTTTATCTATTAAAGAATACAAACCTCGTGCGCTTTTAGAAATGATCTCTCAAGCGAAGAATGAAATGATTACCCCGGGACAATATAGCGATCTTGCAAGAGGGAGCTTTCAACAAGTTGTTGCTATTGTGTATAGCGCATATCAAAAATTACTTAAATCAAATAATGCATTTGACTTTGATGATCTTCTTTTGGAAGTGGTAACGCTTTTTAAGAATAGGCCAGATATTCTTAAAAAATATCAAGAACAATTTCAGTATCTTCTTATTGATGAATATCAGGATACAAATAAGGTGCAGTATAAGCTCACAAAGCTTTTAGCAGGTGATCGACAAAATGTCTGCGTTGTGGGAGATTTTTCTCAAAGTATTTATTCCTGGCGTGGCGCTGATTTCCAAAATCTTTCGCGATTTAAAACAGACTTTAGAAATGTACAGGTGTTTGAATTGTCACAAAATTACCGCTCGACACAATCTATTCTCGACGCTGCATCTCATGTTATAAAACATAATACAACTCACCCGGTTCTTACCCTTTGGACACAGAATGGAATTGGCGAACAAATTAGTGTTACAGAAATGAGAAACGAGCAAGAAGAAATTTTACGAATTGTCGAATTTATTCAAAATTATCATAAAGATCATTTATCGGATATTGCCATTTTGTACCGGACAAATGCACAATCCCGCGTTGTTGAAGAAGTACTCCTCCATCATGGAATCCCGTACGCTCTTGTTGGTGGAACCAGATTCTACGAAAGAAAAGAAATTAAAGATGTTCTTTCATATTTACGATTATTTTTAAATCCTCAAGATAGCGTATCTCTGAAGAGAGTTGAAAAATTAGGAAAAGGACGCTTTCTTAAATTCCAAACATTCCAAGAAGAATGGTTAGCAAAAAAAGATTTTGTGACAATAGATTTATTGGATAATTGTCTTCGCGCTGTAGGATATCTGGACTTACTTGATGAAGAAGACGAAGAAGACAGACAACGCTTAGAAAATATTAAAGAACTTCGCTCTGTTGCTATTAATTTTCCTGACTTAGTAAATTTCTTAGAAAATGTCGCGCTGGTTGAACAAGAGTACATGCCAGACAAACAAATTGGGGAACAAAAAAATGCTGTTACCCTTATGACACTTCATAGCGCAAAGGGACTCGAATTTCCGGTTGTTTTTATGATAGGTATGGAAGAAGGACTATTCCCACATAGCAGAGCACTTATGGACAAAAATGAGTTAGAAGAAGAACGACGTCTTTGTTATGTTGGCATGACCCGTGCAAAGAATAAATTATTTCTTTCTTACACTAGAAAGCGTCTCTATTTTGGGAGTAGAACCAGTAATATTATTTCTAGATTTCTTCTTGAACTTCCCGACACAGTTGTAAAATCTCAGATTAAATCTTCTGAATTCAAAGATAGTACTGAAGACTATCCAGATTATCTGTGACAGTTTTCGTTTTACATTTTACATTTTTCAAACTGACAACAGACAACTGAAAATTGTAAACTAATTATATGTGGCACGATATTACAGAAAAAAATAGAAACGAATTTAATCAGTTAGCTACTCATCCATTACAAAGCTATGAATGGGGAGAGTTTCGTAAAAAAACAGGGGTCAAAGTAATTCGAAAAGGATTTTTTGAAGACAATAAGCTAACTCAAGTCATCCAACTAACCATTCATGCGATTCCTCATACAGCATGGACTATTGGATATTTTCCAAAATCTCTATTGCCCTCTAAAGAAATTGTTGAAGAGTTGAAGAATATTGGCAAGCAAAATAATTGTATTTTTATCCAGCTCGAACCAAATGTTGTCAACACTCCTTCCTCCCATGCGCAACTTTCTTTGCATAACCTTATTCCATCTGCCCATCCACTTTTTACCAAATACACATTTCAACTCGACTTAACAAAATCAGAAGACGAGCTTTTAAAAAATATGTCTCAGAAAACCCGCTACAATATCCGTGTTGCACAAAAGCATAAGGTTATTGTAAAGGAAGAGATATCTGAAACAGCATTTGCTGAATATCTTAAGCTCACAGAAGAAACAACAAATCGCCAAGGTTTTTTTGCTCACACAAAAAAATATCACCAACTTATGTGGGAAACATTGAAAGCGTCAAGCGTAAAGCGTAAAGCGTTAAGCAATGACCACTTACAGGCACATTTATTCGTTGCGTATTACGAGAAACAACCACTAACAACATGGATTGTTTTTACTTTTCATAACGCATTGTACTATCCGTACGGTGCATCAAGCAGTAAAAACAGAGAATCAATGAGTAGTAATCTTATGATGTGGGATGTTATTCAGTTTGGAAAAAAACAAGAACTAACAGTATTTGATATGTGGGGATCACTCGGTCCAGATCCAGATACAAAAGACCCATGGTACGGATTTCATCGATTTAAATCAGGATATGGACCACAACTCATTGAATTTGTTGGGAGTTATGATTTAGTGCTTAATCCTCTGCTTTATCAAGGATATAAAGTTGCAGATACAGTACGGTGGTTACTTCTTCGCCTTCGCAAATAATTGGTAGTAATAAATTCGTAACTCTTTATCATGAGCAACTAGCTGTAGTTTTCCTTTAAATAATTCTTCTGGCATCGGATAGACGTAACTTAAAAATTTTGTCCCAGGTTGTAATTCTTTTAAGAATTTTGGCGTTAATCTTTTTAGCGCCGCTGGAACGAGATAGACAAAAATAATTGTTGCTTTAGAAATATCTATTGAAAAAAAGTTCTTTTTAAAAAGAGAAATAGTATTGCCTTGACCAAAACGATGCACATTCCACTTTGCAAGAAGAAAACGTATTGGATCTATTTCTATACCGACTCCTTTTGCACTATACTCCTTACTTGCATAAATAAGCGCTTTCCCAGTCCCGCATCCTAGATCATAGATAATATCTTTTTTTGAAATTTTTGCTATCCGACACATTCGCTGTATTACGTCTTCTGGCATTTGCCACCACGGCGCCCAAGGACTATCTGGTGGCCAAACAGCAGACAAAATAAGAAAAAGAAAGAGAATGATTAGAAGAACGATGACTTCGGTCAAAATAAATGCAAACATATTATTTTTCTGTATGTTTGCGCAGTTTCTTCGCAAGATCTGCTAATTCCGAATTATCTGCACGCTTACTATCATGAGAGGAAATATATCCGGGATATTCTTCGTAAAATTCATCTTTACTTGATTCAATAGGCTTCCACTCTTTTGTCTTTTTTCCATGAAGGGGAAACAGCTTAACATGCGCATGATCTACTCCAAATCCTTCAATAACCATCCCTGTTCGCATAACTGTCGGTATTGTTGCATCAATTTGCTTTGCAACTTTTCTCGCAAAAAGAATGAGATTTTTAAGTGTGGTGTCATCCAAATCAAAAACATAACTCCCATAATGTTTTTTAGGAAAAACAACAGTCATTCCTTTTGTATTAGGAAAAATACCCAAAATTGCTAGGAAGTCTTTATCTTCCGCAACTGTATGGTGAGGTAATTTATTTTCTGCAATTTCACAAAAAACACAAAATGCCATAGGCAGAGTATAGCATAACAATTTTTAATTTTTAATTTCAAATTTCTAATAACTTAAAGCTAAAAAGGGATGATGCAAGTGAAGGGGCCGGACCGAGCGGGGCGAAGGAGGCTGCTGGCTTGACAAGCCAGGAGGGACCCGCTGACGCGCAGCAATTGGTACCTACTGGAACCACCCTGCGAGCATCTGCAGAATGAACGAGTGGCAGGACCCCTTATGTTGTATAATACCAATATGGTAAAGGTTGGTGTTATTTTGGGGAGTATACGAAAAGTACGACGAGGTGAGCGTGTTGCCAAGTGGCTTATGGGACAACTCAACAACTACAAAGAGGCAGAATTTGAGCTTTTGGATCTTCGTGATTACCCTCTTCCATTTTTTGAAGAAGACAACTCACCCGATAGTCTAGAAAACGGATACCAAACACCGGGTGCTGAAAAATGGGCAAAAAAAATTGGCGAGAAGGATGGATTTATTGTTATCACCGCAGAATATAATCATGGACCAACAGCAGTTCTTAAGAATGCGCTTGATTATGTTTATGAGGAATGGAATAAAAAACCTGTGCTTTTTGTTGGCTATGCAACCGGTACGAGTGGAGCTATGCGGGCAGTCGAACAATTGAGACTTATCAGTATTGAACTCCAGATGGTACCTATGCAGGCCGCAATTCATATGACGAATGTTTTAAAAACGCTCGACCAACAAGGTAATTTACTTGCTGGCCATTATAATGAACGAGTTACTGTGATTATGAAACAATTTATGTGGTGGGCAACAGCACTCAAGCGTGCACGAGATGAAGACATCGCAAAAGAAAACTTAGAAGATAATCCTAACACCGCCTAATTCTGCATAATCAAACGGATGTTCTTCGTGAATTGATCCGATAAGAATTCTATTCTTTCTAATTTTTAGCTCCTTTGAAACTTTATCAATAAGCTCGGGGCCAAACTGCTCTGATCTATGCAAAACTCGGATATTAAAATGAGCAAATGCTCCTGCCTTTTGTAAAGTTGGGATAACTTCTCGCAGTTCTGCAAGACTCTTATCATCTTGCACTTTTTCATTACTACAGTGGATAAGAATAATATTTCTTCCTGTCTCATTATTATTGATATATTCTAGAATTGGATAGAGTCTATCAATATGGCGAATAAATACAACAAATGTTCCACTGGTAATGTCTTCAAAGTGCTGCAATACAATATCATCGATTTTGCGAAGATATTTTGTAAATCGAAGTATAAATTGTAAAAACCAATCAAGACGAAGAAAAATAAATACCGCTGTAATGGTTGGAACAAAATAAATAGCAAAATATTCAATATTTTGGGGCTGAATACGAATATTGCCAAATACTCCGGCAACTGTTGCTGCAAATGCTAAGAGTACAAAGATAAGCGGTGCATGATAAGTACGCTTCAGCTCGGTACGAGTTTCCCTCATGATTAAATTTCCCAATGCAAACAAACTCATAACAGACAAGAATGCAATCGTATAGACACCTGCTAATGAAAGGAGATCCCCTTTTGTAATAAGAAGAATCGATGTGCATAACAGAAAAAAGAAAATAATAATATATGGATACGACCCTTTTTTATTTTCATAGGACAAGAAATTAGGGAAGCATCCATCAGTTGTCATGCGATAGATAAGTCCACTGACTCCGACAAATGCGGTGAGTACTGCTCCCGCCAAAACAAGAAATGCATCTGCAACAACAATATATTGAAATATGGTTCCACCCATCATGCGAGCAACATCGGAAAGCAGAAAGTCCTTTGACTTAATAATTGCATCAAATGGCATAACATTTAATGCAACAAATGCAGTGAGTGGGTTAAAAATAGCAACGCCAATAAGCATATTGCGAAGCGTTTTGCGAAAAACCCCTGGTGCTTGCTCTTCAACAAAATTAGCAGAGGACTCATATCCTGATACACCAAGAAGCGATGTTGAAAATCCAAAGAAAAGTGCAGGTACAAGACCACCAATACTTGCGATAAGCGCCTTTGTACTTACAATATTTTGCATAAAATGCGATTGACCTCCACTCAGAAAATTCCATGCACCCATTCCAACAAATGCTGTCAAAACAAGAATGTGGAATAGAAAAATTCCCAATGCAACTTTTGCTGAGTCTTTAATACCGGAAATAACAAGAAGCGCAAATGCAAGGAGTAAGACGATTGTTACTGGAATAACGGGAATTTGAATTGCTGAATAAAGATACTCAATCGCTGTTTTGCCTGAGATAACTGCTGTTGCAACATACGAAAGAAGCGTCATAGTCCCTGCAACGGACGCAAATGTCTTAGACGATGCATTAAGAAGGCAGTTATATGCACCGCCATTCGTTGGAAGCGCTTCAACAACTTCTGTGTAAACTGACTTATAAAGAAAAAGTACAACACCAATAAAAAGAAGGACAAGTGGTGCAAATACTCCTGCAAAGGCTATAGAAATACCCGAGACATAGAATGTTGAGCTTAAAATGTCATTACCACAAATTGCCGTTGCAAACCATTGATTAAGCTTGACGTGGACTGGTTTTGTATTTGTTGACATAGAACGAAGAATCTATTTTACCCTAAAATGCGCATGAAAACAATAACATGCTATACTAAATAGTATGGACGGCATGAGTCAAAAGTCAATGGATTTGCAGACAGCAACGTTTGCCAACGGCTGCTTCTGGTGTACCGAAGCAATTTTCAAACGACTGAAAGGCGTTATGTCGGTAATGAGCGGGTTCTCTGGTGGGAAGAAAGAAAATCCAGACTACTACGATGTCGTAAGCGGCATAACAGGACATGCTGAGTCAATTCAAGTGATGTTTGACCCTCATATAATTTCCTACGAAACTCTGGTTACCATCTTCTTTGCAACTCACGATCCAACCACACTTAATCAACAAGGATATGATAGGGGAACACAGTATCGTTCTGTCATTTTTTATCACACTGATGAGCAGAAAAAGATAGCAGAGAAGATAAAAAAAGATTTAGATGATTCAGGGAAATATAAAAATCCCCTTGTTACGGAAATTATTCCATTTACTGCGTTTTTCCCTGCCGATGCACATCATCAAAATTTTTATGATAGGAATAGAGATGTTCCGTACTGCCAGATTATTATAGATCCGAAAGTCAAAAAACTTCTTAAAGAATTTGGTAACGATGTAAAAGAAGAGTACAAATAATATGAAAAAAGCTCATATACTCCTTACGCTCTCTTTGAGTTTTGTGTATGTATGGTTTGGGATACTCAAAATTTTTAGCATTAGCCCTGTCCTTCAGCTTATTCAAAGCAGCTTTCCGACACTTCCACAACCATTAACCCTTCATGTATTAGGAATTGCAGAAATACTTATTGGCATTGGACTTCTTGTTCCACGGGTCAGAAAATTTAGCGTTATTTGTCTTATCCTCCACATGGGAGGAATTTTTTCGGGACTTATTATGCATCCAGGAATTTATTTTACAAATAGCAATATTTTTTTACCAACAGTATACGGGGAATTCGTTGCAAAAAATGTTGTTCTTGTTGCCGCAGCACTCGTTATTTATAAAGAAACTTAAACCTGTATCCTCTCAAACAAATAACTTCCAATCCCCAGAAAAATAACAATAAGCGTAATCAGTATAGCAATGTCTGAAAAAATGCCAAATGCACTGACACCAATAAGTGCAGCCCGCATTCCATCAACGCCATACGTCATCGGATCAATTCGAGTAACAAATTGCATTATTTTTGGTAACCCTTGTAGGGGAAATAGTGCACCTGACAAGAAAAATGTAGGCATCACAAGAAAATTCATAATAAGTTGAAATCCTTGCATATCTTCAAGTGTTGATGCTAAAGCAGTACCAATTGTTGTAAAAAGAAGTGCAACCAAAAAAACAACAACGAATGCTATGGGGAGCGCAAAAAGATTTTCAGGCCGAAAACCGATAAAAAGCGTAAGAATAAAAACAATAACTCCCTGAATTGTTGCAACTGTTGCACCACCAAGCGTTCTGCCAAGCATAATAAGAATGCGGGGCACTGGCGCAACCATTGTTTCTTTTAAAAATCCAAACTGTCTATCCCAAATAATTTCAATTCCTGAAAAAATTGCAGTAAATAACACACTCATCAGAATAATACCTGGCGCGAGAAATTGGATATAATTGCCTCCTCCTGCACGTTGATAAATACTGCCAAATCCGAATCCAAACGCGATAAGAAAAAGAAGCGGTTGACCCAAAGAGCCAATAATACGAGACCGTGACCTGAAATATTTTTTAACTTGGCGAAGCCAAAGCGCATATACTGTTTCCATATTTATCCTGAGCTTGCCGAACGGATTAGCGTTTTCCCCCTCTCCATGCACTTCGCATTTGTCTCATTCTATCTGCGCCAGTTGCCTCTTCATCTCGAATTGCATTACCTGTTAATGCAAGAAAAGCATCTTCAAGTGTAGTGGTTTTTGTATCTTTTCGTAATTTTTCTGGACTTCCCAGTGCAATAATTTTTCCGTGATCAATAATGGCAATTCGGTTTGCAATTTTTTCTGCTTCTTCCATATAGTGCGTAGTAAAAAATACGGTCATTCCTTCCTCTTTGTTAACTCGTTTAATATATTGCCACATGTGATTTCTTGTTTGGGGGTCAAGCCCTAATGTTGGCTCGTCTAAAAATAAAATTTTTGGGTGATGCAGTAAGCCTCTGGCAATCTCAAGACGTCTTTTCATTCCTCCGGAAAATGTCTTAACCAGACTATTCTTTCTATCCCACAATTCAACAAATTCTAGCAACTCCTGTATTCTTTTTCCTCGTATATTCCGCGGGACACTGTAGAGCGCAGCATGAAGTTGCATATTTTCAAGCGTTGTTAAATCATCATCAAGGCTTGGGTCTTGAAAGACAATACCAAATGATTTGCGGGCATTATCTTTTTGCGTTAGCGGATTATTATCGTTAAGCAGTATGTGACCTGATGTTGGCAAAAGGAGTGTTGTAAGCATTTTTATTGTCGTTGATTTTCCTGCACCATTTGGTCCTAAAAATGCAAATATTTCACCTTTGTCTACAGAGAAGGAAATATCATCTACAGCAGTAAAATCTTTGAATTTTTTCGTTAAGTTTTTAACCGAAATGGCTTCTGTCATAGGATTTTTATTATACACTTTCATTATTACAACTCCATGACTTCTTGCGGCATTTCACCTACAAAGTCTTTCTTACTTTCTTTCACGAAAAGCGCAGCAATTCCACCTATTGCAACAATAATTGCAGCGGTCTTAAAAACAACTGCGTATGCTAAGATATTTGCTTTTATTACCATAAGACCCATCATTGTCTGCATGACTCCTGGATTTACTGTTGTAATGACTGAATGTATTTGCAGTGTAAGAAGACTTGCGGTAATACTATTTGTCAGAATAGTTGCAAAAATCGCAACACCAAATGCGCCGGATAAATTACGTGCCAATGCCAGAATTGATGATGCAACACCAACTTCATGAATTGGCACAGTTGATGTTGCTGCATTCGTTAAAGGCGCTAGCCCAATACCAAGGCCTGCAGCAAAAAATCCAAGCCTCCAGGCTATATCCCAAAACGTCCACTTAATATCTATGCCAATAAAAAGAAATAGCATTGCTGCTGAAAAGAACATACCAATTGCCGTAACGTATCTCGGTGGAAATCGTCGTGCTAAACGAGCGCCTGTTTGCGCTGCTACCATAAGACAGACTGCCATAGGAATAAATAGGTAACCAGATTTTGTTACTGAATATCCTAAGAAATTTTGTGCAAAAAGAGGAAGCAAAAATAATGCGCCAATCATTCCCATAAAAGAAATGAATGAGGTAATAATTGCAGCACTAAATGCGGGAATCCTGAAAAATTTTAAGTCAACAACCGGCTCTTTTTGCCATGTCTCAACCCAGATAAATAGTCCCAACGATAATCCGGAAATAATGTACGAGACAATACTGGCATTACTTGCCCATCCCCATGATTGTCCTTGATCAAGCACCAACACCATTGTTCCAAGACTTACTCCCAAAAGAAGCGACCCCCAAATATCAAAATTTTTGAGTCCTTTAATTTTTTTAACCGGCTCCACAATAAATCTGAAAGCCATGAAAGTACCCAATGCTCCAAGCGGTACATTTATATAAAAAACAGACCGCCACCCAAATAAGTCAACGAGTGGTCCACCAAGAAGGGGACCAAAAACAACAGCCGCTGCAAAAATACCGGACCACATACCCATTGCCTGTGCACGCTGATTTTTATCCGCAAATGTAAAAGCAATAATAGACAGCGCAATTGGATAATCAATACTTACTGTTATTGCTTGGAGTACTCGAAAAATAACCATTGATGGAAGATTAAAAGATAACCCTGCAAGCATACTTGTTAGAGTAAATCCAACAATACCAAAAATATATAAGGGCTTTCGCCCAATTAAATCTCCTAGCTTTCCAAATACCGGGACAAAAATGGCATTGGCAATAATATAGGATGTCGAAATCCAACTTGCCTGACTCACCGTGATACCAAAATCAGAAAT
This sequence comes from uncultured Gammaproteobacteria bacterium, assembly GCA_964408485.1. Taxonomy (GTDB): domain Bacteria; phylum Patescibacteriota; class Microgenomatia; order Levybacterales; family UBA12049; genus DASQJJ01. The sequence goes on along the minus strand of CAYOZJ010000006.1, from coordinate 26,465 downwards.
AATTTTCGGGAGCGCTAAATTGACAATTGTCCCGTCAAGTCTTCCTAAAAATGAGGCAATCATGAGGGTTGCTAGAATGAGCCACTGATGCTTTTCGAAGCCTTTTTTTACAACTGGGGTAACTGCTTGTTGTGCCATACTTTTGTCATTTCGAACGAAGTGAGAAATCTAGTCCAAAGGAGATCCTCACGTCGTTCTGCTATGCAGAACTCCTCAGGATGACGATTTTTTATTTTTAATGAGTTGAAGTAAAAATCGTCATTTTTGCAGACATACCATTTTTAACTGCAGGGTAGCGGTTAGCGTCAAATGTTGCATAGACAACAAACTGCTGAGTGGGACGCTCTGAAGAGATGCTGAATGCTGCTTGTGTCTGTTTGGCCGTTGGACTAACTTCATCGACATAGCCCCAGAAAACTTTTCCCGGGAGCGCATCAACAGTAAAATTAACAACCTGGCCAACCCGCACATCCGATAAGCCTTTGTTTTCATCTATCGTCCCTGCAATCCGCATATTTTGAGGATTAATCATTTGCACTAAGGGCGATGTTGCAGTAACGTTACTACCGATTTGGTTATTCGCCATAACAATAAGTCCATCTGTATCTGCATACACAGCTTGCCCTGCTACAACTCCCAAACTGTCTCCTTTTTTAATGTATTGTCCTTCGTACGCATCAATTTCACTCAGAGTCCCAGGCGTATTAGCTACTATGTTAACAACGGGGGCAGAAACAAGTGAGTCATCAATAAAAACTCTTCCTGTACGCATCTGAGAAAAAGTGTATGACGCAACAATAACTACAATAACAACAGCGATGAGAAGTGGTTTAAAAACTTTTGGATTTCGTAATTGTTTTATAAGATTTTTCATAGTAATTGATATGTCTGCCGCGCAATATTTTCTGGAGAAGTAATTAGCTTTTCATCTTTTGATACTCCTTGTACTTCTGTCATACTTCCGTGCGTCGCACCTGGGGTAACATGTTTTAAGACTGCCTTCTGACCATTCCATACCCATACATACGCATGTCCAACAATTACCCAACTAGGAACAAGGAGTGCATTTGTTTGATCATTACTCGTAATAACGACTGATCCATTTTGCCCAAATGCTGCATTCGTGATTCCATCTACTGCAATATCAACATCGTAAATCTGCTCACCTGTTGAGACAGTTTGCTTCTGGGGATAGATTGTTGCAACGGTTCCGGATAAAGATTTCTTCTGTCCATCGATGGTCACAACGGCTTTACTGCCAACACTGACAAAATCAATATCCGATGCAGCAACGTGCGCGCGGAATATTTTTTGTGTTGGGTCTGCTAAGGAAAACCCTGTTGTTGTTGTTATATTTACATTTGGTGTTGTAACGTCTTCACTAATTAACACACCGGTAAACGGCGCAGTCAGACTTGCCAGAGAAATTGCATAATTTGCTAGATCTACTTGAAGCTGTGCGCTGTTTTGTGTGAGCAAACTATTTTGCACCAATCGATTAACGGTATCGGTAATTACCTGTGCTTCGGTTATGTTGTTATAACTATTGTGGTTGGTACTATCAAGACCAGCTCGTGTTTGTCCCTCGATAATTGTTGCTTGATTGTTTTCCTGAATTTGTGCATTTGTATTGTTAGCAACTTGATACGCATTTGCTTGTGCCTGAAGCATTTTTTGCAATGCATACGTATCCAATGAGGCAATTGTTTGTCCTGCATAAACACTATCTCCTTGTTTAAATGGCAAATACGCTAATTTTCCTCCTGTTTGAAAATGAAGTGTTGCCTCGCTGCGTGAATGGATACTGCCACCCGCAGAAATTGTTTGTGAAACACGCTTAACAGCAACCGCCTGTGCTGCAATTGTTTTATGTAAAGATAAAGTAAGTTTTCCAATGCCAAATAAAACACCTACAGCAATGACTGCTACGACAAGAAGAACTAGTAAAAATTTTCTATCTTTCATATTCTTTTTCCAATACATTCGTTAATTTCTGGAGCACAGAAAGGAGCGTTGTCTTTTCTTCTTCACTCAATCGCGAAAGGAGCTTTCCCATATTTTTTGCCCGATCTTTTTTTGCCTTCACTAAAAGACCTTTGCCTTTTGCAGTGAGTGATATTCGCACCCAACGCTTATCTTTTGCATCAAGACGTCTTTCTACAAACTGCAGTTTTACTAATTTTTCAATCAGATTTGTTGCAGAAGGAAGTTCTATGTGCAAAAAATCCGCAATATCTCTCATTGCTGATTTTGGATTTTTACTAAGGAAAGAAAGTGTCTGGAGCTGTACCATGCTTAAATTTGCAATATCGGATTTGGCGCCCATTTTTTCCTTCAGCATACGGGAGAAAGTAAAAATACTATCAATAATTTTTGTTGTTGTATCCATATTAATACTTAGATTACCTAAGTATTTTAGCAAAAAGGGGACTGGCATGTCAACCCATGAGCCCGGAGAGAATCCCCAGGCTCATACAGCTTCTTGTAAATTACTTTGCTGCGGTTGGACTTGGACTTACCTGCATACGGACAGGATTTATTTGTACATTTTGCGCCGTAACTGATCCATCAGAATTTTGTGTACCAATTACCATAACGCTGTCACCTGTTTTAACATCAGACTTAGACGCACTATCTGCTTTCATAAACTGTGTGGATCCTGATACCACAACAATACGACTTGATCCATCCATCATTTTGACTGTCATTCCAGTGTCGCTAACACTGAGTACTTGTCCTCGTACTGGTCTAAATGCTTGATTACCTTGTCCTGCTCCAAATCGACCTCGAAGTTGTCCTGCTGCTCCCGCAAACGCTGGTCGTTGAGATTTTTGATATTGCATGCCTGCAAAAAACCCACCTCCAAGGGCAAGTACGACAAGCAGGGCTGCGATAACTAAACTTTTACTTATCTTCATTGCATAATCACCCCCTCTCGATTTGTATTATGTATTACGTAGTATGTATCAAGTACTGTTAGAACTTTCTTTTTAACGTAATACATACTACGTGATACTTTTTCATTCATACCTCAGTGCTTCTATTGGTTGTAGATTTGCAGCTCTATTGGCAGGATACCAACCAAAAACAATTCCTATCCCGGCCGACACAACGAATGCCAAAATAACTGAATATGGTGAGACGACAAAAAGAGACCCTGACAAAACCGCATATCCAAATGAAAAGATAACACCCAATAAAATTCCAACAATCCCACCGATGAATGTAAGCATAATTGCCTCGATAAGAAATTGTGTAATAATAATTTTCTTTTTTGCTCCCAATGCTTTTCGAAGACCAATTTCCCGCGTACGTTCATTCACGGTCACAAGCATAATATTCATAATACCGATTCCCCCAACCAAAAGAGAAATTGCAGCAACACCGGTAAGAAGTGTTGTGAAGGTACCAGTTGTAGAAGATGCCGCAGTTAAAATATCCGACTGGGAAAGAATACTAAAATCTGCTTGAGCAGGATCGGTTAAATGATGGCGAGCTAAAAGGAGATAGCCCACTTGATTCTCTGCATCAGTCATAACATCTTGAGATTTGGCAGCCAATGAAATATTACTTAAATAATTTCTTCCCAGTACTTGTTTTTCTGCAGTCTGAAGGGGAATAAAAATAGTGTCGTCTTGATTTTGAAATCCTGTTCCACCTTTACTCACAGTTATACCTACTACACGAAATGCTAATTTATTGATTCGTACTGTCTGACCAATTGGATCTGTTGTTCCAAAAAGGGTAGATACAACTTGTGGTCCAAGTACGGCAATTTTGGCAAGGCTTTGATTGTCTGTATCTGAAATAAATGATCCTTCGGCAATAGAAACATTATGAACAATCATATATGCAGTGGTAACCCCTATAACTTGCGTATTAGTATTGTTTCCCCCAGCACTCACTTGCGAACGACTGGAAATTTCAGGAGAAACTGCCTGAATAGCTGTTACCTGAGGTGACGTTGCAAGTGCAGTTGCGTCCTCATCGGTCAGTGTCTCAGTTGACCCTGCAGCCTGCCGTATCCCTCCTGTTGTCTGAGCTCCAGGACTAACAGTGAGTAAATTTGCCCCAAGTGATTCAATTTGTGATTGAATTGCTTTTTGGCTTGCCTCGCCCAACGAAACTAATGCAATAACACTGCCTATACCAATAACGATTCCTAAAATCGCAAGACCAGTTCGCAATTTATTAAGTGTTAGTGTCCCAATACTTTCTTGAATTATTTCTAAAATTTCTTGCATAGATTACTGCCCTTTCTGCAAATTTCTTGCCACAACTTGTTTGTGATTTTTTTCATCTTGTATAATTTCCCCATCTCTCACATGAATAATGCGCGTTGCATGCGCAGCAATATCCGGCTCGTGGGTAATCATGATAATGGTATGTCCCTCTTTATTAAGCTTTTGGAAAATTGCCATAATTTCTTCTGCTTGTGCTGACGCAATATTTCCCGTTGGTTCATCAGCAAGAAGAATTGCCGGATTCATTGTAAGTGCCCTTGCTATAGCAACACGCTGCTGTTGTCCACCTGATATCTGATTTGATGTGTGATGTATTCGTGAAGATAATCCTACCATGTCGATATATTTTTCTGCTCGCTTTTTTCTCTCTGTTAACGGAAGCTCTGCATATCGCATTGGCAACATAACATTTTGCAAAACTGTTGTTCGGGGAAGGAGATTAAATGCCTGAAAAATAAATCCTATTTTTTTATTTCTAATTTCTGCTAATTCATCGTCGGTTAATTTTTCTACATTTTGTCCATCCAATATATATGTTCCTTTTGTGGGTGTGTCGAGTGCACCGAGAATATGCATGAGTGTTGATTTTCCGCTTCCTGAGGGTCCCATAATGGCAACAAATTCGCCACTTTTAATAGAAAACGAGATGTCCTTTAACGCAGTTGTTTCTATATCCCCAGTTGTATATATTTTGGAAAGATGAGTAACCTGAATAGTTGGATTATCTTTCACTTATCTTCCTCCCGCGCCACCTCGTGCTGCTCCAGCTCCACCGCCACCCCCGCTACCTGCTCTAAAGAATGTGGCACCCCCAGCTCCACCGCCAAACAAACTTCTACTAAATGGGGAGGTCCCATTTTGATTAGAAGAGGTAGTCGGTGTAGTGACACTCGTCACCACTGTTTGTCCTTCAGAAAGACCTGAAGTAATTTCTGTTTGTGAATCAGACGACTCGCCAATCGTAACGTCTGTTATTATTATTTGTCCATTTTTCAAAACACGAACTGTTGAAGCGCCACTGCTTGTTTGGACTGCAGCTGTTGGAACAAGCAAAACATCGCTTTTGACTGATGTAATAATATTTGCCGTTGCACTCATGTTAGGAAGAATTTCATTACTGGGACTATCCAAAAGGATGGTTGCAGGATAATTGGTGACGCCGCTACTGACTGCTCCTGTTGTGTTAATGCCAACAACTTTTCCGGTGAATGTTTTATCAGGAAGGGCATCCAACGTAACAGTAGCGCTATCTCCTGATTTTACCTTGTTAACATCTATTTCTGAGAGCTGCACTGCAATGACAGGATTACCTTGTGTTTTTATGTTAGCAACTGTTGTTGAGGTATTGGCAATACTTGAGGAATTATTGCTACTTGATACAGCAGTAATCTGCATACCCTGGGTTATTGTTAAATCACTTAATGTGCCAGATGCAGGCGCGACAATACTTGAGGCAGCATTTTGATAAGAAATTGCTGCGCTATTTAGTGACGCCTGAGCCTGAGCAATAACATTTTGTTGGTTAAGATAATTTGCCTGTGCAGCAAGCCATGCATCATTTTCTTCAATATATCGTGGGTCTGCCATTTGATCTGTTGATGGATTTGGCACACCGCGATCATTAAGAAATGCCTGATTGGTTTGGAAAAGTGTTGCCTGAAGGGTATTTAATTGAGTTTGTGCATTTGTCACACTATTTTGCGCAGAAAGATATTGTGCATAGGCATTACTTGCCTGCTGCTGTCCATTTTTATCTAAAGCAATATCGGCAATTTTCTGTCCTACCGAGACTTCGTCTCCTTCTTTTACATACACATTGGTAACAACACCTGTTGCGGATGTTGTTACTGCTGTTCTATTTGCAACCGATACCTGTCCTGACTCACTCACTGAAACAACTAATGTGTCTTTTGACACTTGGGCTGTTTGGTATTGAGAATTTGTTTGCTTGGGACCAAAAATACTCCATCCTGCAAAAAGAAGAATCAAAATAATAATAAAGGAGGCAGTAATTTTTTTATGGGCAAGAAAAAATTGTCCTATGCGTTTAGCAATCTTCATAAAAGCACTCAAGTATACCCGACAAAGAGTATATGTTCAAGAAGTGTAAAAAATGTTTATGAATAGGGGATGAAGATTATAAAGGTTTTCGTTTTCTTAAACCAAATCCGATACATACTCTTTGACTGTTCGAATTATTTGCTTCTAAACATATTGACGGTACTGACGGTTTAGAAGTTGTTTGAAATGTTGCTCCCCCTACCAGAATAGCGTCTATGTCTCTATTTGTTCGATCATCATAGCGAACACCCTCATCACGTCCTAAATCCATATTATTCGCTGTAACACTCACCTCACATCTCCCGTCTACGAGCTCTGAACAAGGTTTGTGAAACATGGGTAAAGATATTGGCATAGATGTTATTATAGGATATATTTATGTTCGTGTAAAGGGCTTGGAGATAATTAAAAATTGCTTGCATTTTCCCAATCCACATCAAAATCTTGGCTAAGCTCTGCCAAAACATCCTGCTGAGAAAGAATAATTCCAACTTCCCGGTTGGAATCCATGCTCTGTGTTGTTAAATTAACTGACCCCACATATGCCTTTGCATTATCAGCAAGAATTAGCTTCGCATGAATATACGGACTACCCATTGTTTTTGCTTCAACTCCAGATTGCTGTAATTGTTGAGCAATTTTTTTATTAGAACTTATCTGAGAAAATGTCGGAATAATAATACGAATTGCTGTACTCCTCGCTTTCTCTTTTAGCAAGGTTGCAATATCTGGGTCCTCAATAACTTCCATTTCTATATCAAGCGTTTTTGTTGCATGAGAAATAAGACTCGAAAGTATATCGCGAGATGTAAGAGGACTAACGACAAGGTTTGTCTGGGACGATGCAAAGGATGACCTATTCCAATCCGCAGTAAAAATCTTTTGTATCTCTCCAACATCCTGTGGATTTGTATCCAAAATATCGTATTCACGGTTACTGCTAAACGCAGCATTGGTTAAGTTTTGATTAAGAATAAATACTTGTCTTCCGTCGATAAGAATTGTTTTTTCATGAGTCAATGCAAATGCCGGATTTGTCCATTGTATATGGACACAGGTATTCTGGAGTTGTTGATGTGTTTTTTGATTAATGCTACCTCCGCCAAATGGATGCTGCTCAAGCATTACCTTTACTACTACTCCACGTCCACATGCATCAAGCAAACTTGTAATAATGTCTTTATCTGATAGGAGATAGACTTCTACATCTACTTCTTTTTGCGCATTACTAATTGTTGAAATAATTGGATCCTTGCCAGACATTGGCTCTTCAAAAAGCGCAAGGTTAGTGCCAACTCCTAAAACTGTTTCTGTTTTTTGTACATGAAAATGAACAATAAAAAATGCAGCATAAATACAAGAAATGCAGATAAGAAGAATGAATTGTTTTCGAAGAAATCGCACTAGTCAATAAGATTCTTTTCTTTAAGAAATGCGAAGATAATTCTATCAACAGGGGAGAGAAGTGCAGGATCGGTATCTGATGTGAGGTATTTCATTTCTTCAATTTCCGATGATGGCACTAAATCACCTACATACTGAGCTGTGTAGCAGGTCATTTGGACCATTACGCCTTCAGGTTTTCCATGAGCTTGGGCTTTAAATGTATCCAAATAAAGAATTGTCTCGGCAATAAGATCAACAGCTAACTCCTCTTTCACTTCCCTAATGAGTGCCTCTTGATCTGTTTCTCCTGACTCGCGTTTTCCACCTGGAATATACCATGCATCTTTCCCTTTTGATCTGGTTGAAAGAATTTTTCTGTCTTTAACGTAAATCCATGCTAACTTATCTATCATGTCCATTGACTAACAATAGTAAAATGTGTGGGAAAAAACAAGAAGTAAATTACATTTTTAAAAATCCAAGGAGACTATACACTAAAAATGCCGGCCAGAATAATGCTTTAATGACTCCTAATACACCAAGCCAAAATGTAGTCGCATGTTGTAAAAAGTAAACTATTGCTCCAACAAATCCTACAAAATAAAGTGCGCCGCCTGTCCCGTGACTTGTTTTCATTATTTTTATCATGACTCATGTAAACAAAAAGCACAAGTAAATAGTGTTATAACATTTCTTACAAAGAAATTGCTGAACTTACCAATACGATTTTTCTTTAGAATTATATTCCTATAGGAAATTACTGTCTTGACACAAAATGAAAAATACTTTTAAGTAAAGTTAGATATGCGAATTTCTGTCCAATCCTCTTGGAAAACTTTCCTCTCCATTATCTCTGTCCTTGTTATTCTCACATTAGCTGCTGTAACAGTACATAGTAGCTATGCGCAAAATAATCAGGGAGACCAAGGAAATGCATTTGCTGTAAAAGTTTTGGTTCTCACAACATTTGATGGCGAGCAACAACCATGGCTTGATCATGAAACATGGCCCAAAACAATTACTGTCCCGGGAGCGCATGACGTGCTACATTGTCAAAATAATGGCATTTGTGTAACGATAACGGGAACGGGAAAATCTAATAGCGCGCAAACGCTCGCTACACTCTTAGGATCGAGTAAGTTAAACTTTACTAATGCAAAATTTGTGGTTGCAGCAATTGCCGGCACTCGACCAACTGCAGGAACAGAAGGTTTTCAAGGAACCCTCGGCTTTGCGGGAATTGCAAATTGGATTGTTGATGGAGATTTAGGGACACATTTTGATTACCGAGATGTTACCCCATCAGATCCAGCAGAGGTGCAACAATATGCATGGTGGAAATTGCAAGATTATGAGAATGGTCAATTTCATCTCAATGAAACACTTGCTGCCAAAGCATATGATTTAACTCACAGCATTGCCTTAGCAGATAGCTCAGATGCGCAGGCTGCACGCGCTCATTATCCAGAACAAGCAGGACTCCACCCATTCGTTGCCAGATGCGATACTGTGGGTGCAGATGATTTCTTCTCCGGAACGTATGATGCAAACACCATGGATCACATTGTCAAAGTCAGATCAAATGGAGCAGCAACAAAGTGCACAAGTGAATTTGAAGATCCAGGATTTGCTAATGCTCTACGACTTCATGGCATGCTAGATAGACTTATTGTCGTCCGCACTGCAAGTGATTTCGAAACGCCTGCAGCTGGTGAAACAACAGTTGAGCTTTTAAATGAAGGCTTCCCAGGATACACAATTGCAACAGAAAATGAATATCGAGTTGGATCAGTTATTGCCCACTACTTTAGCACTCATTCAAATTAAGCTGCTTGAAAAGATATCTCTCGTCTTGTAGGTAAATCTTCTTCCAATGAAAGCTCTGCACTACTTAGATAATGATCGGTCATTGTGCGTTTTATTTGTGTACCGATAAGCTGCCAGTGACGAGAAAAAAGAATATGGTCTTGTTGCCCTTTTTCCGGTGTTGTTGGATTACTAAATGCATCAGAAAATCCTCCTTCTTTAAAAATTTCAGGAAAAAGCAGAGTAAGATTTGCATAATTAAAATCCCCTGCAATAATTGTTGGTCTGTCTTTTTGAGCAAGAAAAAATTGTGTAATTGCGTCTCTATACTCTTGAAAATCAGGCTCTGAAAAATCCCTTTCGAAATAATGAAATGGGTGTAAATGAGTATTAACAATAGTAACCATCTGTCCTTGATAGGGAATTTCTGAAACAAAAAATCCTGTTGGAGAAAATGGCGTCCATACTTGCCCATCTGGACGCTCTATCGATAAGTTAAGATGAGGAAGCTCATAAAAAGATGTCTCACGAGCAGGATCAGTACTTACTGTTGCTAATGAAAGTTGTTTACCCTTTTCAATGTGGGAGTTGTCATAGATAAAAGGTTTTGTTGCATGCATCCTAAGCGCGCTGCTTATGCTATCTGACTGACCTCCTCCTCCTTTAGGATTAAAATGAACCTCCTGCAATACTGCAACTGTTGGTTTTAGCAGTCCTAATTCCCTGGTAAAGTAAGAAAGATTCTCGCGGTCATATCCATAGGGAGAAATTTCCTTTGAGTTACTACCTCTATATGGATGTCCACCTGCTATATTCCATGTCGCAATTTTCATCGAGATAGTATAGCAAAGTCATTGACAAGATGTGCTGTTTGTTTGGTATAGTTAAGATATGGTAAAAGCATTCATGTCCTACAGGAGACACGCGCTGACATTTTTTTCAAGACATGTTGAATATAATGCGCTTGTTCATGTTTTGGGAGGCATAGGACTCGGACTTGTTATTGCAGGAATTGTGTACCCTGAGCAAATTCCATGGGCATTGGGTCTTCTCGCAGTGAGTATTTTAGGACACCTCTATACGCTTACGGTCAAAATCCCAAAGAAATAAATTATCGTCTTCGTGTTTCTTCAACAGTGTATGTGGTTGCACGATATGTCATAAATCTCACTAACTCTGAGAAGAAGTATGCAACAAGCGCATACACAAGCACAGCAACTATTGCCGACATATCTAAAATAAACCCTCCACGAAGCATTGGGGAAGGGAAGATGCCTTGGAAGGGATACAACACTGTCCGACTTATGTCATACACCCACGCAACAAATGGCGTTGCAGGATTTGCTGCGAAAAGCTCAAGAATAATTCTGACAAGAAGAATGAGTTGGATAAGTCCGAAGATAAAATTAATAAGTGTCAGGACTACTCGAGATGTGTATAAATACATGATACGCAATTGTATTCATGTGCCCTTACTAAAATTGTTAAGAGAATGATAAGAATAAAGTAAGAATTTTTCCGTTAATTTTGGCAATCTGTATGAGTAATCACCTGCATTAGTGCCAACGGAATCATATTGTTTGTTTTTGCCATTGCTTTGTGCCCACAAACACTTCCACTTTTATCCTTATCCTTACCAATTGCGATAACTCTATTGTAATCGCTGATGGCTTTCTGATGATCAATTGCATAGTAATAATTATAAATATCTCCTCTATTCATGAGTGCTTCAACATAACTTGGATTAAGAGACAGTGCTGTATTTAAATCTGCTAATGCATCTTTATAGTCCCGCATTCTCATAAATGTATACGCTCTGTTATTAAAGTATTCAGGTACCATTGGGTCTTTATCTATCGCACTTCCATATGCGCTAATTGCTTGTTCGCACTTACCAGAATCATAGTAATAATTTCCTAAATCAAAAAAGTCTCGTGCTGTTGTTGGATTTTGTGGTTGAGGAGTGGTTATTGCATGACTTTTTGAACACTGGATATCAGGAGTGGAAATAATCCCATATGCTTTAACAATAAAAAATCCTGCAGCCAAAAGAAGAACAAGAAAAAAGATTGTTCTTTTCACTTCTATTGCAGTATATCATATGTCACTCTGCCCAATCAGCCACCACAACCCAAGTAGCCCCACAACACTCGCAGGGTTAAAAGATAAACAAGTGATTATACCTAACATAAGGAGAATGTTTTGAATTTGTTTATGATTGATGAAATTTATCAAGGTAGATGCAATCAGTCCTAAAAATACTCCTAATCCAACTATTCCTCCCATTACCCACCAATCGAGAAATAGATTGTGCGAACTATCTACAACGGAATCTTTTATGGTAAGTCGCATTTTCTCAGCAACAGCGTGAAGCGCTTTTTCCTCATTTCCAATACCCCATCCAAGAAAAGGTTTTTCCCATCCCGCAACGACAGCTGCCTGCCAGATTTCTGTCCTATTTTCATAAAAATTATGTTGAAAAAATGGCAATGAATAGCTTACAAAATAACAAAGCAAACAAAAAATAACTATTTTTTTAAGAGACACGTGAAATTTGTATAACACAAGAAAAATAATTTGCATTCCTGCAGCAATGGCAGCAGACCTTGACCCTGAAAAGAAAAGAATTACCCCAACGAGCAGTGTATTAAAAAGAAGTATAAAGATTTCTTTTTTACCAAACTTTTTTATTGCAAAAAAAGAAAATGGCAAAATAAATACGGCAAATGCTGCAAGTGCATTAGGTTCACCAAATGTCCCGGTATAACGATTACTTTCGTTAACAGGGAAAACAAATAGTAGCACTGCTTGGGCTAAAAGCACCAATGTATATATCCAATACGGAAAACTCTTTAGAGAGTAGGTTTTTGAAAGAAAAGAAAATAGCAACAAAAACCATATAAGAAAAATTCCCTGCATACGAAATATGTTTCCAAAAAGGGAAATACTACTGGAAAAGAAAAAGATATCAATAAGAGTAAGTACGAAAAGCATGAGACAACAAATACCCTGAAGACTTCTCCATTGTATTTGAAGCCTGTTGGTAAAAAGAGTTACTAGGAAAAGAGCTAGTATTCCTATTTCACTTACTAAAACCTTTTGCGCTTCTAACTCCATGCCGAGAAATGAAATATTAAAAAAAGAAACAATGAATAAAAGGAAGAAAATAAGAAATTGAGCCATATATACCTATTATAGGTGAGATGCTAGGAAAGAGGGAAGTTAGCGGTGACCATGATCGTCATGATGATCATCGTGCTTATCATTGTCATGCTTGTCGTCATGATGAACTGGAGGAGGTGTAGGAGTAATATGGCAATGATTCTTATCTCCATATCCAAATCCTGGCTTGCATGGACTGCTTACGGGAGGTGTAGGAGTAATAGGACTTGTAAGTGGCTTATCAGAACCAGTCTTACCTGCCAATGCACTCTGCGCTTGAAATGCAAAAACGCCAAGAAGTACCAAGGCAACAACAGATCCAACTATCTTTTTCATCTTTGGGTATTTAATCATACAGGCTTGCCTGTGTCAACATACAAAAAGCCTATAGAAGAGACTTCCGTAGGCTTTTTCTTTTATTTTAAAGTCGAGAGTACCTCGTCCAATCTTTGATATGACTCCTCCATTCCTTTTTTCTGACCTGAGGCAACCATACCATCCCTGTCTGCAACGGATTGAAATACTTGTTGGATAGTAAGTTTTGTTCTGTTGTTTGGCAATGCTTCATACCTGGCAGTTTCTAAAATAACATGGCCTTTTTCAGGCAATCCTTCCCATTCAAATGTATCAATCACTCGTTCTGGAGGAAGCACTTCATGATACACACCATGAAATCCAAAATCTTGACCATTGGCATGATGGACAAACCGCCACTCTCCGCCACTTCGAATATCGGCTTTATCAACGGTTGTTGAATATTCTTTTGGTCCCCACCACTTAACAATATACTTTGGATCTGTTACTGCTTTAAAGACCATTTCTCGCGGTGCATCAAACTCGCGCTCAATCCAGATTTCCTGTTTACCTTTTTCTGCTGTTACTTTTGTTTCATTCATCCATATCACCTCCTTTTTTTCTAAATTTTTAAAATATTATTTTTTACCTGATAACTTTCCGCCCAACCAAACACTGGGAATTGTTAATACAACAAGTAAGATTGGGTACCATAACCCGGGTGTTTGTAAATTTGCTACTAGTCCAAGCGTTGCAAAAATAAATCCAATAATCGCCAAAATCCATACTTGCCTCATAGGCTTACTCCTTGATACTTTTGCAGCAACATATCCTCCCATAACGGCATAGATACTTCGATAGAGAAGAGCAGGCAATAAATATTGCCATCCAAATGCTGCTTGGCTATTGAGAGGTGGAAAAATATGCATGCTTTCCAATACAAAATCTGTTACTACACTCAATATAAAAACTGTTAGAAATCCTGCAAGAATTGCGCAAATACTTCTTATCATAAATTTTTTTAATTCTTTTCACCGCAATGCCGATAGGCAATTATTCAATAGTATTGGCGGTGGCCAATACTTCTGCGGCAAGCTTGCCTGGTGCGCGAAGCGCCAAGCTTATCATTTTCTTTTCACCTCCTTTGCAAGAAGCTGATCAATTGTTTTAAATCTTTCTTCCCAAACACCTTTATATCTTGCAAGCCAATTATCAAGTTCCTGAAAGGGTTTTGGCTGCAGTTGGTAATACCTCTGTTGGGCAATTGGTCGAATAGATACAACTCCGGCATCTGCTAAAACCCGTAGATGCTTACTTACTTGGGGCTGATTCAGATTAAGCCTAGCTGTAATTTCATTAACTGGTTTTGCGCCATTTCGCAAAAGTTCTATGATTGAGAGTCTATTTGGCTCAGATAATACAGAAAATAATTGTGGATTCATACTATTTTGTATATTACTCTCAAGGAATATACTTGTCAAGGCATATAGTAGGGGAGCGCTAGATCCTTACCTATTTCTATCAAATGACTGATATACTATAAATAATGGATATTTGTGAACATTTAAAAAATGCCAAAACTGACATTACTCCCCTTACTCCTGAAGGCTGCGAGGAATGTATGAAAATTGGAGACTATTGGGTAGAATTACGACTGTGTCTTACTTGTGGTCATGTCGGGTGCTGCGATAATAGTAAAAACAAGCATGCAACCAAACATTTCCACGAAACTAAACACCCAGTGATGAAGTCATTTGAAAAAGGCGAGAATTGGAAATGGTGCTACGTTGATGAACTAATGGCAGAATGACTATTTCAGATTTGTAAAATACTCTTTAAGTCTTTTTACATATATCTGCTTTTCCTCACTAGTAACAAATCGCTTCTTGTCATGATTTTGATACAGCCTGTCATCTTTGTATCGTGCAAATACATGCACATGAAAATGCCATACGTCCTGTCCACCATCTGGTTCGTTGTGTTGCCGAGTTGATGTACCAGTGCAATCATAGGTCGCGCGCATTGCTAAAGCCATTAGCTTTGCTGTTGCATAGACTTTTCCAATCAACTTTTCTGAGATATCGTAAATATTCTCAACATGTTTTTTAGGAATAACAATCGTGTGACCTTCATTATTTACAAACCATTTTGGTGCAACAAATGCTGCGGTGTCATTGTCTTGCCACACAATATCTGCTACATTATTGCGCTCAGTATTATGCCCTTTTATTAATTCACAAAATGGGCAAAGATAGTTTTCTGGCTCATGGTTATACATATTACTTTTTCTTATCCATTTGAGTTACTTTTACCGTGTTTCCTTTCTTATCATAAGTAATCCACTTCCCTATTTGTTTACCATTATCAAAATAGCCTGTGCGCATTTTTGTACCGTCTTTTCTGTACCATTCCCAGTACCCATCCATAATTCCATCATTCAATTCCCCTTTTGCCCAGATACTTCCATCTTTGTGATATTGAATATGTTTCATGTAAAATCAAATCTAAAAAACTTAACAATCCCATTCAGCGGGCATATCATACGTCTCATCATTTTTTCCTGTTTTAATCATGAAAGGCATATCTTCAAAGAACTGATCACGCCTTTGTTTACTTACAGGAATTCGATCAAGTATCCTTTGCGCTTTCCCAACTTCACAATTAAATCCTAAGTCGTATACCCTTCCAAGCAATCTAGCAGCACGAATACATTTTTCGTGTTCACTGTTACGTCTGGGTCGTTGCTGTTGCTTTGGCACTTGCATTCATTATACAAAAACTGCCGATTAATTCGGCAGTTTCTTTAAACTCAAAACCTGTGTTAATTGAGTCCTGGCATATCCATCATTTCGTGGACTTCTACAGTCGTGCCCTCTCCTCTATCTAAATGGGGACTTTCCTTTGCAATATCCATCGCTTCATCAATATTTTCTGCCTGGACAACATCATAACCAACAAATTCTACATTTCCTGGCATGACGCCTTCCTTAGTAACAGTCATTGCATTGGCTAAAGGCATTCCTTTATCAACCATTTTCTCTCCTACTTTTGCGAACCAATCCATCCATGGCTGCATTGCAGCTTTCATTTCTTCAGGAGATGCAGATTGCATTTTTTCTCTAACCTCTGTTGGCGCAGTAAAAAGTAATAAATATCTTTTCATAATTATTCACCTCCTTTCAAAAATTGATTGTATCTTATTTTGGTAAAATATTGCTCTGATAAATACTATTTGCAATTTCATGAGAAATAAAATCAATACCCGCAAATGATGGATGAATATGATCTGTTGGATTAACATAAAGAATATTGCCATCTCCATCTGGTGTCAAAGTCTTACTAAAAATATCTATTACGGGAATGTTGTGAGTCGTTGCAAATTGTATGTGATTTCTTATATACATCATTCGCTCATTCGCTGCAGCTGTCCGCGCCTCAATGGTTGTAAGTCCTTCTTCTGCAGCATATGTTTCTTTATTGGGCGCAAAAGTCGCAACAAAAACAATCGCAGCATTTGGATGAGTCTTTATGAGAAGTTGTACCAGATACGTTAATACCTTTGTTTGCTCCTGTAGTCCTTTATCTATTCCGAGATTTGATAATGGATTATACCCACAAGATTCAATGAGGATCATATCAAAATTGGACGAAAGAAGTGATGGAAATTCTCCTTGTGTTGTCATCTGAGAATTGATTTGTGTAATATTTGTCCCTCCTTTTGCATAATTATCGATAAGAATTTTCTGATGCCCCGGGGTGCTTTCAAAAAGAGTATTTGCATATTCACTTATTTTCCCACCATGAAGTCCAAAAGCTTGTGTTTGTGAATCGCCTACCATAACAATGCGATAATAATCCTTTTTGCGAATAGTTGGCACACGGTATATATCAAAAGGTGTCGGACTTGGTGTTACTATTGGAGAAGGAATAGCTGTACTATCTTTTTGTAAAATTTTTGCATGAAGCAGAAAAACAAGAAAACCCACAAGAATAAAGGCACCAATAATTATTGAAGCCTGTGCATTAAATTTTGCCATTTTTACTTTTCGTCTGATTGAAAGGCCCATAAAACGCCGTACTTATCGGCTAAATCACCATAAGTTCCAAAAAATGCTGCTTGTAACGGCTGGCGTACCTTTCCGCCTGTAGACAATTTCTCAAAATAACCTTTTAATTCTTCTAAAGTTCCCCCACTGAGTGTGAGTGTTACGCTGTTTCCCTGCTTTATCTCTCCACCCATTATCAAATCTGATGCCATAAGGACAATTCCGTTTGATTTGAGCATTGAATGCATAACCCAATCCTTCTTATCTGGCATATCTTTGCTCATCGGACTATCCCCAACCAAACTTATTTCTAATTCCCCACCAAAACAAGATTTGTAAAATTCCATTGCTTCTTTGCAATTACCATTAAAACTTAAATATGGAGTTAGAGTCATCATAATTATTCACCCCCTTTCACAATAGAGTACCTTAATAACACATTACCATTTTTAAAACTCCTTGAACTTTCTAAATGAAACTGCTCTTTCTTTTCTATTCCTGCAAAAAGTGGAATTCCTTTACCAATCACAAGAGGATTAACCATAATACGAAGTTCGTCAAGAAGATTATTCTCCAAAAGAGTTACACAAAGATTATTACTCCCCAGTACTGCTATATCCTTTTCTGATTCTTGTTTTACTTTCTGGATAAACTCAGGAGTAACAGATGGTACCAGATGAACATTTTGCCATGCGTCTTTACCAATAACCGTCTGGAGGGTACGAGAGAAAACATACTTAGGAAGCGTATTCATGTGCTTTGCAACAACGGCATCAAATTGGTCTTCGGGCTTCGCTGTTGGCCAGTAACCTTCCATGAGTTCGTAGGTATTTTTTCCAAAAAAAATCGAATCTATTTCTTCTAACTGTTTTGCAGCAAATTCATTAAACTCTGTATCGACATTATGCCAGGAAAGATCATGATTTTCTCCTTCCATATAACCATCTAGAGAGGTCATCATGAAAAGGAAGAGTTTTTGCATTGTGTCAGTATATCAAATTTTCAAAATGAAGAACTAAGAATTTATCTTGTTCTTGCTTCGCGCCGAAGTCCTCGTGCATTACGAAAAAGTCTCATTGCCTCAGCACCTTTATGTCCTCCTTCTACCTGATCTTCAAACCAAGCACCAAATCGGGGCCTCGGTAATCGCTTTCCTGAAACAGGATAGAATAAATTTCTAAAACCTGCAACGCTTCGATCTTCAACATATAATTCATTGCCTGCTTCTTCCAACCAATGCGCTGCCTGTTCTTTTGCATCCCTAACAGATGAAATTGTCATATCCACTTTAGTATAAAAGAAAAGAAGCCAAAAAAGAAATGTACTTCTGTATGAATTGTGTAAACATTTCCTCAAAACCTTGACATCTTCTCTCCTCTGCAGCAAGATAGATAGAGATGGCTGAGGAAATACAATCTTCGGAAAATTATAGCTACGGCAAGCGTCCTCTTTGGCAATGGGTTGTTTTATATGTTGTGATTGGTGCACTTTTGTACGGGCTTATTTATTACTTTGTCTTTGCCAATAAAGGTGGCTCTGGTCAAAGCACCAATCCATACCAAATGCCTTCGACACAAAGTGTGCAACCAAGCAATGCTTCTCCTTCTGCTGCTGCGCAGACAGTTAGCATAAGTGGCGATGAATTTTCGTATTCACCGTCGAATGTTACCGTAAAAGTAAATCAACCGGTTACGCTTACTTTTAAAAATAATGGAAAATACCCACACAACCTCACCATTGCTGACCTTGATGCACAAACAAAAACAATTCAACCCGGAGAGATAGATACCATTACGTTTACTCCAAGCAAAACAGGATCATTTAGTTTTAAATGCACTGTAGATAGCCATGCAGAAAAAGGTATGGTGGGCACTCTTACTGTCCAATAATTCTCCCCTTCCCTTACGATACAGGCTCACCAAGGCTGGAATGTATCTTGTTTAAGAAAATCAAGTAAAACTTGTCCAGATCGATATCCTGGTCGAAGTCTATTGAGAAAGTATTTATTATCTATACTTTGCATATCTCCTGGAATAACCGATACTGCATTGCTGTACCACGTATCCTTCACAATATCTATTGCCTGTTGATCAAACGATCCATAGGGATAGGCAAATGAGTTAACTGGTATATGAAGTAAATCTTGCAAAAACTTTCTGCTTTCAACGATTTCTTCTGTTGCTTTTTCTTTATTCATTCCGGCAAGTCCTGGATGATCAAGCGTGTGTGATCCTATTTCAATAAGTGGACTTTTTGCTAATTCCTCCAGCTGATATGTAAATAAGTAATTTGGCCTATTAAGATAGCCAGTAATAATATATGCAACTGCTTTTACATTTTCTTTTTTTAGAATTGGGAAAACATCCGTATATAAATCCATATATCCATCATCGAAAGTCAGCATAATACTTTTTACAGGAAGCTTTCTTCTTCCTGTAATACCATTGGTAAGCTCCTGAGCATTAATAAATGTGTACCCTGCTCCTTTGAGCGTTTCTATTTGAGATTGCAAAACACTTGGTGGAATATTAAATTTTTCTCTCCCATCAGTAGGATTTGCCTCTACATAATGGTACATAAAAATAGGTACACGAATCTGTTGACCTTTTTCATTCGGTGTTGCAGATACACCAAGAACATGTTGGAAATCAGGAGGAAGCATGGTCATCTCACTTTCATCTCCCAAATCAGGGACAGCACGCGACTGGTACCAGAAAAATCCTCCGGTAATAATTCCGATCAGAAGGAAGAGAGGGAAAAATCGTAGCAATAACGTAAACGCAAACGTTTTACGATGTGAAATTTTTTTTATGTTTTTCTTTGCCACTTCTTATTATACGGGTAAATTAAAATAACTTAGCAAGGGGCAATTACAAAGTAGTAATTATTTTGCTCTACTTTTACGAGGTTTTCTAGCTAACAGCATGACACGTTTTGCTTCAAGACGCTTTGTTGTTTTGCGAGAATGGGTTCTTCGTCTTTTTGGATCTCTTTTTGCCATGCATCTATTATAGAGGATTCCGAGACCGTGGATATGAGCAAAATACTCCCCGTACAAGCTAATCTCAAACCTGGTACAATACATTCATGGGTAATTTCAATCGAGGTGGATTCGGAGGCGGACGTGGACGATCATTTGGTCCAAAACGTAGCTTTAATGATCGCGGGCCTAGAGAAATGCATAAAGCAATTTGCAGTAATTGTGGCAAAGAATGCGAAGTCCCTTTCCGACCAACAGGAGAAAAACCAGTCTACTGTAGAGATTGTTTCCAACAAATGAACGGTGGAAGACAAGACGACAGAAATGTTCCCCGGCCTGCATTTACTCCAAGAAATGAAGAAAGACCTCAACAAAACGATCAATTAGCAGCGCTTAGTGCAAAAGTTGACAGAATCCTTTCTATTTTAGAAAAGGCAACTTCTCCCGCACCAAAGACTGAAGATGTAGCTGAAACTCAAGAAGTACCAGTAGAAAAGAAGAAAAGGTCTCCAAAAAAAGCATCATAAGATTTTCTCATCCTTCTCTTGTTATAACTGTCTCTTGATTTACATAATTTCCAACCTATACTATGAGGGTATTGCGATTTATGAAAACTCATCATGTTCACAAACTCCACCACCTTGCTCCATGGCTCAGGAAAACCGGAAAAATATTATTTTTGGGGAAGAGTAATTATGTTTTTTACCTTTTCTTTGTTCTCATAATTTCCGTATTATCATTTTTATATTTATATAATCTGGTTGCATTTACTCTTTACGCAAAAGTCTTTGAAGTAACCAATACCTCCACACTTCCCCTTTCACTTCTTTCTCATACATTTACCTGTTCTGTAACTTTTAATTATTTTCTCTGTACTGCAGATATTGTTCTTTTAATAGGCCTTGCCATTGCCGTTGAGCTTTTTGTACTTCTTAAAATTTTTCATGAAAGAAAAAAGATTCACATGATAGGTCTTGTTGTGTATTTTTTTAGTATGCAAAGCATTGCCGGGGTGTCACTTATTGTTTTGTTTTTTGGTCCGCATGCAACAATTTTTGCTTTGTCTATAAAAGCAAATACAGAAATACAAAATACAATTACAAAATTGAACAATCCAACAATACTGCGTAAAGCAGAAGTTGTAACATCAACAGATACTATTGCTAGTGCAATCAAATCATCATCACTACATAATTTTTCGATTGCTGAATTAAATCCCGTAAAAGGAGCTGTGCTAAGCTACCTTAAGATTCCTAAAGATGGAAAAAGTACACTTTACAACGCTTCTCTTCTTCCCTATCAACTTGATAGCAAACAAAATAAAAACAAAAAACTTACCTCTCATATACTTTTATTTCCTAATAACACACTTGTTGTCACTGTGGCAGATAGAGCAGCAATCGAAAAACTTCTTCCTCTTCTTGCAGACAGAATGGTACAGGTGGAATTTAAAAAAGACCCTAAGTCTCCAACAATTTCATTTCTCAATGATAAAGACTACAATGTAGAACAAAAAAAGCAGGAAGAAGCGTTGTTACAAAAACAGCGAGATTATATTTCCTATGTAGAAGGATTTATTACCGAGTCCGATGATATTATCCAAAAAAATCAAGCAATTATTAATTCGTATACAACAGACAAACAAAACGCGCAGACTGAATACGACAACTATTCTAGAGACTTCGCGCACTGGTATTCTGACTGCACAGCACAACTTGGTAATGACCCACTGTGCGAGCAAGGGAGAAGTAAAATTGATGAAAATCTGAATATCCTTCGAAGCAATATCCAAGTTGTTGAAGATGATAGAAAACAAGCTAGCGAAAACATCGCATCTCAAGCACAATACAAACAATCTGCTATTGTTGATTTGGCAACAGCAAAACAAAGCTACCAAGAGGCACTTGATAATCCGGTTACACCTGAGCTGCAAAATGGTGTTTTTGATCCACCAAAGCTTATTTTTGTGAAATACTATGACAAAGAAAAGAAAACGCTTTCTTTTTATTTAGACACAACACTTCATGAATACTTACACTTCTATTCATCAAGTAATACAAAAAATCTTGATACCTTTTTAGAAGAAGGAATAACTGATTATCTTAAGGTAAAGATATTATCAAACTATGTTGAGCCAGAATCTCTGTCGCTTGGATATCCTGATGAAGTCGAGGTAATAGCAGCGTTAGTAAAAAAACTACCCAAAGATCTTCTGTTACGTTTTTACTTTGATAAAGATCAGACAGAACTTGAAAAATGGTTTACCAGTACCTATAGCGCATCCGACTATAAATCATTTATTCTCGATGGAAAAGCAATCACCTATACGTCCTTTGACGATGCAAAACGTAGGCAAAAATATGTTGGGGATATGATAGCTATGTTGGGAAAGAAGAAAAATTTTTCCAGCGTACCTGCTAATTAACCCACACAGTTGACAGACTTGAAACGATACAATACGATCATTTTATGCCAAACGAAGTAAAACCAGAAGAGTCTCAAGAATCCCCTTCCAATCAGTTTGCTAATGCAGAACAAGCAGTTGCAACATATTATAACGGGGTAAAAAATGATACGCGTGATTCCAAATTCCTTGCCCTCCTTGATCAAGTGACAGCTGACTCACTTCAAACAACAGCTCGTACTGCCGAAGTCATTGCAGAACTTCAACCCACCAAAGAAGCAATAGACGCTAACAAAAAGGCTCAAGACGCTCTTCGTGAACACCAAGCGAGAATACTTTCCCGGTCAAGACTTCCCATATATGTCCAGGAGGTTGGAACAATTAACGGCTTTCGACAAAAATTAGCAAAGGGTTATATGGAGAGTAAAAGGTTTGGAGAAGCAAGTCCAGAAACTGCAGCAAATAGAGTTCTCAACGAAACAGTAGCTCGAATAAAACAACCCGCTCCTCCCAATGCTTCTCAAAGCATAAAATAAATTACTTATTTCACCTGATAAAATAAAGGTTATTCTCTCCTTTTTTACTCAGTTGTTTGTGGTGCAAGAAGAACCCAATTATGTGATACATGCGGCTCGCTACAAAGATTACGGTTAAAACAACACGGACGCCTCATTCCCTTGTTGAGCTTATCAAGCATTACTTCAAGATGCTTCCTTCGTGTTTCTTCTGTTTTAACAGCGCGTACCCAACGAATCCAATCCCACCGAGCCATTGGTGTAATATCTTTCCATAAAGCCTCTGCTTTTGGAGAAGAAGACAATGTTTTTTTAACATCAACTGGCACTTCCGGCTCTATCCATTCTTTGGTTGGTTCTAATGCAACTTCTACTGTATCGCCTGCTGTGACACGCGCATCATCAAGTAATTTTTTATCAGGTCGAAACCAGTGACTTGGTTTTTTCCCTAATCCATATACCCCATCTGGTTCGAGCAAGGTTTTAAATGGAATACCATTGAGCTGTCCCTTAACCATAATCATGCCTCTTGACGGAAGCTTAACGCTTGCATCCTCAGGCAACCTGAGAATCGTCCAGGAATTGATAGTAAAAAGTTTGGTTGTAAAATGTATTGCTGACATATTTCCTCCCAATAGTAGCACACTGTGGAAAAATTTTATAGAAAATGAAAGAGTCTACGTTTGGTTTTATAAGAGAGGAAATGGTCGTAAAGGTTTTTCTCTTCCTGTTCTACTTTCATTATAAACGCCTAACTCAGCATTTGTTATATCTCTGTTTATTGCACTATCTGACAAACGCCTTTCTCCTGCTCTGAAAATAGCTCGATGTGCTCTGACGCGCCTCGGATGAATTCTAAAAATCGCATCAGAATCAAGAGGTTCTTTATGAATTTCCGTAACTAACTCGCGCTGAAGTTTTGTAAGCTCATTCAGAGCTTGGGTATACGCATCTGGTTCTTGTAAGCTATCTGCCATGCCGGAAATTATATGCTTATTTAGACTATAAGTCAATTATGACTGCTATACGGATTTGAATTTATTTAATGCAGAATGCCTGATAAAAGCACAGCGAAGATAATAAATGTAATACCAGCAAACACTAAAATAGTCCGGGCAAAAAGTGTGGTTGCTTCTTTTTTCTTCCCATCTAGAAAAAGTAGAACAGGTTGATAGAGAAAAAAGTATCCCATAGATACAGCAGAAAGAGTAAGGAGCGACAAAGCAGCAATTGGGGCAAAAATCGTATCTGGCTTATTGCTTTGTGTGTGAGAAACAAAATTCATTACTACACCAACAAGGACAATATATGCTAAGGCACAAAGAGCATTAATAAAAGGATTTTTTGTCACGTCTTTTGTATTATACCAGAGAAAGTCAATTTACCTCGTGAATATAGGTAGTGTAATTAGTCCGGCCTTGCACATCTTGTCGGCGAACTTTGATGAACTCCTGCACCATTTCTTCTGAGTCCTCGTTTTTGATCATCGGTCATATTTGGATCAATCAATCCTTCTCCCAACATCTCAGCCGCTTGTCGACGCTCGCAAAGTTGCTGGCAAGGACGATACCGACCTGTTTGATTACCACTAGCGTCAGTGTTTTTAAATACATCTTTTAAACATGGTCCGGAAGGCATTGATTGTAATTTTACCTTACCCTTTGTGTGAAATCAATTACAAATGATTTTATTCAAAAAGAGAGAATAGGAAACTTACTGAGAATACATCCGCTTGCTATGGAATGAATTTTCTATAAGAGTCATTAATACATGTTGGTCAACATCGGAAAGTTTATTGATATACAAACATCCTCCTATTGATCCCCCGCTTGTCTTGTGTTTTCCTAATTTTTCAAGCAGTGGATTATCTGTATTCCCATGCATAATATACAAACTTATATTTTGCTTGCGTGGAGAAAATCCCACCAACATCCAGTCTCCTTTCTGACTACTCTTTTCGGATTTATAATGATATTTACCAAATCCCACAATGCTTCCTCCCCACATAACTCCTTTTTCTCCAGTGACTTTCTCAAATATTTCAAGAAGCTTAAGACTGTCTAATCTTTTTTGTTCTGGTTGAATCGTATTGAGGAAATCTTTTGGATTTTTGTTGCTAACTTTTGTTTTTGGCTCTGCCATGGGGAAATTATATCATGTCCCATTCATTTTTGAGATCAATATTGCAGGTAAAAGGTCCCTTTTTAGCACCAATTACCTTTTAATTTGTACTGCTTCTGGACGCGGACCATGTCCCACAAATCTTCCCCTTGGGCCAATTCTACTCCCACCTCCTACACTATATGGATCCCCAAATTTATTACCACCTCTTGGCGCAGATAAATCTCCCACATGATATATCGTTGGTTCACCTCTGGGCGCTGAACTATCAGGTCTTGGTCCATGCCATCCCTTACCTGTGTGACCACCTAATTGAGGTGGCGGAACAGAGCCAACATCATGTGGATTAATATCTACTAGACCTATTCTTCGAGACAGACTTCTTTTTCTTCTAGGACCCTTCACTATCGCTGACTCTGGTACTAGTCGTGATCTTGGAAACAAACGCTTAGCACCAGGCTCTGGTTTTCCCAGAATCTGCTCCCACATTTCTCTTACTTCATCTGCCATATTGCTCAAATTGTATTCCTACCTTCCAAAGAAATCAAGACAAGGGACTTCCTACATGAAGACTACATTGAAAAACTTAAACCAAAGTGGAAAAATTAGGAATCAGATGCTAGAAGTCCTTAATAACTATCTTTTTCATCTCCATCATTTTGGCAAATGAATCTGGTCGTTTCATGAGTTCATTCATATTTTCTGGGACAATTTGCCAACTAAGTCCATATTTATCTTTACACCATCCACATTGCTCTGATGCAGGTACTGCAGATAGTTTCTCCCAATAAAAATCAATCTCTTCTTGATCTTTACATGGAACCGAAAAGGATATTGACTCATTAAACTTAAACTCTGGCCCAGCATTAATTGCTACAAATTGATTGCCCATAAGGGCAAATTCTATCGTTAGTACTTTGCCAGCCATTTCTTTTTGAAAATCAGCTAACCCTTCTTTTGGATAATATTCAGTTGAAATAATCTTGCTATCTGGAAAAACAGACACATAGAACTCAACTGCTTCTTTTGCGTTGCCGTCAAACCAGAGATTGGGAGTAATGTCTTTCAGCATATTTTTATACTAACAAAAAAATGAAATCTAATCTAGCAGACTTTTTCAAAAGCTCCGCCTCGTAAAAAACGTGGAACCTATTGTGCTAAACTTTAACTATGAATTTGAGAAATGAAAGTTATGTAATATTACTTGGGACAAAAAATTTTACTGAGAAATATTATAAGGACAAAGACGGATGGCTTAAAATTTCAGCTAAAGGGAATAAATTTAGAATGACCCCTGAACAAGTTTTAAATCATCTACTTCCGGCGCTGGCAAAAGTTAAACCAAACATCATTTTGAAAGTCGAACACAAGGAAGAAATTAAAAAGTAATATTTGCTCCGCGAGTCTTGGACTAATATAACCATAGATTTCGAGGCTATTATACTT
>CAYOZJ010000005.1:0-82837 GCA_964408485.1 uncultured Gammaproteobacteria bacterium | reverse complement strand
ATCCACCAAAACGATGTCCAGATTGTCGAGCAGCTAAAAAGGCTCGAATGGGCGATAATCGAGGAGGAGGCGGATTTGGCGGAGGCCAACGACAAATGTACGAAATAACTTGTGCTAATTGTGGCAAAAAGGATTCAGTTCCTTTCCAACCAAGAGGTGACAAGCCAGTACTCTGTCGAGACTGTTTTAGGCAACAAAAAGGAGCCTAACAAATTATCCAACCAGCAAGGTCGTTCTTTAAATGAAAAGCTCCAGGGGTTGGATTTTTTGTGGATTTGTAACACTTTCCTTTTACTCCCTCTCCTGGCAGGAGAGGGTAGGGTGAGGTTAACTAGTGAGGTTTGTTATACTTTAAAAATGGTTCGTCATAATTACAGCAGAGGCCTTATTCCATTTTCTAGATCGAATAGAAAAAATCAAACAGAGGCAGAAAAACTTCTCTGGCTTCATTTAAGGGGAAAATCACAGGAGTACAAATTTCGGAGACAATATCCTGTTAGTAATTTTATATTAGATTTCTACTGTCTTGAGAAGAAATTAGGAATAGAACTTGACGGAAGTCAGCATTTACAGAATAGATCATATGATGCTTTTCGTTCAAAAGAACTAGCACGACAGGGCGTTAAGATAATAAGATTTTGGGATAGCGATGTGTTAAAGAATATAAGCAGAGTTCTTGAGAAAATAAGACTAGAACTATCAAAATAAAAGAACCAAACCTCATCCTAGCCTTCTCCTGCGAGGAGAAGGAAGATGCAAGGAAGAATTTACTTAGCTGGTGTAGGGGAGACCAATGGTACTTGCGTTGGTTGTGCAGGTAATTGACTTGATTGTGGTAATGCTAATGGTTGTTGCGTGCTATTTGACGTAGATTGTTGATTGCCAGACGTGCCTGCATTGCCAATCTTTGCTTGAAGAGCTGCTATTTCTGCATCAATTTTTGCTGCATTTGTTTTGTCAGATGCAATAAGGCTTCGTACTGCTTGGTATTGTGCTAAGGCAGATTGTAGGTCACCTTTTTGCTCATATGCATGACCTAAATTGTAATATGCATTAGCATAATCCTGTTTAAGAGCAATTGCTTGCTGAAACATTCTGATCGCATTGTCATATTGGCCTATTTGGTAGTACAGTCCTCCTAAGTTAAGGTATTCTTGTGGGTTACTGCTGTCGAGTACTGTTGCTTGTTGTGCAGATTGGATAGCGAAATCCTGAGCATTTTGTCCGACACCAATAAGCGCTCGGTAGACAGAGGATAGATTTTGCCATGCAACAGCAGATTGAGGCGCGAGTACTGTTGCTTGACGTGCTGTTGTTATCGCTTGCTGAATAAGGGTAAATGCTGTTTGTTGTGTGTTTTGATTTGGTTGTTTGCCATTATTGAGTGATAACAATGAATTGGCTAATGCAATGTTTGTTTGAGAGAACAATCGGTAATAGTCACTCCTATATGGGTAGACACTAATTGCTTGTGTTTGGAGTTTATAGGTTGCTGTTCCATTATTGCCTTGTGCGGCAATAAGAGACTCCTGGAAGATGACATCTGAAATAGTATAGATTGTCGTAAAGTATCCAAGACTCAACACTAAAGCCAGAAGTACAATAAAGGCAACAATTGGGGTTGGATGCATATCTGGTCTGCCGTGTTCTGTAATATCAAGCGTAGTGAATGCGACAACACCTTTTCTTAGGGCAACAAATTTTAATTCTATATCAAAAAAGTCTTGAGGTCTCATTTCGCGCTGAGACAGACTTAGACCTCCGAGAAGGAAGAAAAGCATTAAAACTTCGATGCCGGAGAAAGGAATAATAAAAGAAAGAGCAAATGCGACAATGACTGATAAGTAAAAAGGATTACTTCTTTTCTTATCCATGGGCGTTATTGCTTTAAAAATAATGAATAAATAGGAAAGTATACCAATAAGTCCTGTTGTTGCTAAAAGTTCTAGTAAATAGCTCGATGAGTTGCTGAATGACAAAAACCATAACTGTGGATTGGTATTTAAAGATGCATTATGAAATCTGCTAAATACTGTTGCAAAATTGCCATATCCTTCGCCAAAGAGAAATGTTTGGAGTACTCTTCCACTATCTTGAGAGATTGCAGCGAATGCTGTTTGGAATCCACTATCAAATGGAAGAATAACCGGCTTTTGTCCAGCAAGAGCAGATCCTGCTACAGCAAGCCCTGCTACAAATACTAATAGTGCAACGGCAAATAGTCCAACGCGTGCCGTTAATTGTCTTTTTACTGCAGGAACTAAGAATGGTAAAGCAAGAGGAAGAAGGATAATGGTAACAACTGCATATTCAACATATGTCCCAAGAGGAGTAAAGGTTACCGCGTGAGCTGATGCAAAAGGCAAAACGTAGAGTTTGAAGTGAGAGAGAATGGTAACGACTGTTGCCAAGACACCGCCTGTTAAAAGACTGCTGAGCAAAAACATTGCTACTTTTCGTGCTTTAAAAGCATTCACTAACACAAAATAAGAGAGGGCGCCAAAAATAACCGTAGCAGTGCTGACGAGACTATCTGCTCTATTGGCTGAGAAAACACTTGAAAGGATTGCAGCAACAACAAAAAGTAAAACCGGTACATCAAGAGGAGTGCGTTTTATTCTGACCTGTCCATTAAGAAGCATTTGTACACCCCAAGCCAGAAGAGAAACAAAAACAACAAATGCAACCCACAGGACTTTTGGTGTAATAAATGCATCCGTTAGGTATGTTAAGTAGAAAACAGGGAATAATAAAAAGGTAAGTCCCCAAAGAAATAATAGGCCTGTTTCAATTCTTTCCGATACAAGAGGTTTATTCATAACTTAGATAAAAACGGTATGTAATCCACTGTAGCAAGGTGAAAAGAATAATGTCAAGAATAAGATTTACTATATTGATGATTTTTACCTTCTGTAAAATATCAGCGTGAATAATTGACAGGAGGGAAGCAACTTGATAGCCTAAAAGATATGGACGAGAATGTATTGCCAACACCCCAGGTTGCTCCACAGGCTCCAGCTCTTCAACCAGACTATTCAAATACAAAATTGCCCAGCTCGTCATCTGGAGTACTTAAAAAAGCTGGTATAGGATTAATTGCGCTTGTTTTGCTAGGTGGGCTTGGGGCTGGCGTATATTTATCAGGGCAGCGGCAAGATATTCAGCAACATGCCTCAGTGAGTTCGCCTGCATGTATTACCTACAATCAAAAAGACAAATGTGCTTCTTCTCCAGATGCAGGTACTAAAACAGGAACAACGTTTATTGTCGATAAGTGTGGTACGTCAACAGTAACTTATTCCTGCTTTGATCCTGAGAAGGGGACATACTATACGCAAAAAGACTCTTGTGCTTCGGGTCCACTTGGTCCAACAGATAGTTCGAAAAAAGGACACACTATGCTTCTTAGAAAGGTTAGTGTAAATGGATCTACTATATATAGTTGTGTTGCGGATTGTACGATGTATCCAAATACTCCTCATTGTCCAGCAATTTCGCCAACAGGTGACGTAAGTCCTACGCAAACACCTCAGGAAAAAGTAGGAGATGTCAATAACGATGGCACAATAGATATTCTTGATTACAATATATTAATTAGTTGTTACGGTGAACATGCAGATACTGCAGATTGCAGTAATAAAGCAGCAGCAGATTTAAATAACGATGGAGTAGTAGATGGGATTGATTACAATATTTTCCTTCGGGCGCTTATTGGAGAACAGTAACGTTATTGCGCAGGTATTAATTGGATAAGTGATTGTAGGGTTTTTTTGTCTTTATCATTCTTACTATTATCTATTCCTTGCTGCAAAATACTATGCGTCTTCTGAAGTTGAAAGGTTGCAGCATATAATCCTGCTAAGCGAATGTATGCTTGAGTTTGTGAAGGGTCTAAAGACACAACCTTTTCATAGTGAGGAATTGCAGATTCGTATTGCTTAAACTGCAGATATATCTCTCCTGCAAGCAAATGTACCCTTACATTGCCTGGGTCAAGAAAAAGTGCTTTTTGTATTGCGCTTTCAGCAAGAGATTTATTCTTTTGATCTAATGCAATTTTGCTTATGGCTACTTCGGTCACTGCTGAATCACTCATTTTCGCCATTTTGTAGTATTCAGAGAGAGCTTCCTGCTGTTTATTTGTTTTATACAGTTGATCCGAAAATGGGTCTGCGGCCTTTGTGGCAAAATTCTTTAAAAGCGATGTATTTTTTCCATCATCTTTTACATAAATAACATATTCATCATCCCAATAAACTAGATGCCATTGTTGTTCGTTATGGAGATCGTTGGCAATAACCCTATCATTTGATTGCCAATAGTCTAGGATAGCATAGGAAATATCCAAATTGGTCATAAATTGATTAATGACCAATTTGTTTTGCGGTGATCCTTGGTTGTGAGAGATAATAGCAACAACATTATGCACCATGGGGAGTTCGCAGCAGAGATAGAGATCAAGAGCAGCGTTGGTAAAGACTTTTCTTTCGGGATAAAAATAATAGAATAAATAATTTCCTACCTGCGTACTGTTATAAATATTTCCATTGATTCTCTCGTGTGTCATAAAATTTAAGGCTTTTGTAGGATACGCGTACGGAGGGTTAAACCTATGCGTTAGAAATATGCCTACATGAAGAAGTACGAGTAAAATAAAAAGAATTTTCACCAATAGAGAAGAAAAGCATTCTTTCTTCTCTTGCCATAAAGAAATAGCCCATGATGCAAGAATACCAATTATGATCATGCTCATATATTGGTGCCGCACGCTTATATACGGTAGAGGAATAAAAAAAAGAAGTGGAATTGATAGGTAGAAATACCTCCATTGTTTATACCGAATCCATGTCCAAAGCCATAAGAGAATACCTATTAAAAAAACTCCGTTAAGTTGGATAATTGTAGGAAGATTATTGTTTACAAAAAGAGGTTGCCATTCTGAA
Source organism: uncultured Gammaproteobacteria bacterium (assembly GCA_964408485.1). Classification (GTDB taxonomy): domain Bacteria; phylum Patescibacteriota; class Microgenomatia; order Levybacterales; family UBA12049; genus DASQJJ01. The sequence continues at coordinate 77,894 of CAYOZJ010000005.1, read as the reverse complement.
ATAAAATCAGAAATATAATTATATTTACCAAAGAGGAGTAGAAGTCTATATTGTGTCGTGTAAAGGGGAGGGGCAATGGTTATAAGAAAGGTTAGTATTGTGAAAAGAAGAAGTACTTTTCCTTTCTGCAGATATTTATTATCTTTTTGTAGCCATGTCAGTGCAAGACATACTCCAGAATATGAACCAAAAACGAATACATCTACGATAATAGAACCATGTATATTTGCCCATAAATAGGTAATAGGTAGGGTTATCCAAAGAAGATTTTTGTTTTTGAGAATAAAAAGGAATAAAAAAAACAAATTCCATAAAAGACATGCGAGTGCAAATAGGCCTGGACGAGGCTGAATAATGTCATATCCCCAAACAAACATCATAAAGCACATAAGCATCGTTACGGGTAGAGAAAGACGAAATATATATCGAAGCAGCGAGAAAACAGCAGCTATTGTGATAATTGCACCAAGAGCATCAAGATAGGAAAGCGAATGTAAACCAAATGTCTTTGTAAGCTCGTAGGAAATAAATTGAAAGAACCATTCATAGGGATACCATTCTCGACCTTTGCTAAGGTATGATGCAAAATCAACATGGGTTATGCCATGTTCAGCAATAACTCTGCCCGACGCAATATGGAACCACATGTCAGTGTTTTGTGTTGGGTCACGAAGAGAGAGCAAAAAAATAAGAATAAAGAAAGTGACAATACCCAGAAGCGGAAGGTATTTTTTCATATGTTTCACTCTATTCTAGCAAGATACCAATATGACTAACAATCGTTAATTAACGATGAGCCAGTTAAATGTGGTATCGGTAAATTGTGATGTAGGGATCCCCACAGTAAATGAAGTATTTGTTACCTGTCGCAGTAGGTATGGTACTGAGCTTGCACCAACAGGAGTAATATAGATAAGTGATCTATTAGTTACTAGTTTGTTATCGATTGTTATTTCTGTATGATTTGCCTTAATAGCAGCTGTTCCAGCTGATCCAGTTGCAATTTGTTCGGTATTACTTACTGCCAAAGCAGGCTGTGCAGCAGTCAGGTTAAGTTTACCGATAGTTGCTGCACCGCTTGCTAAGATATTGCCCAATTGATCAATACTAAATACTCCAGATCCAGATGCATTTTGTACTGCAAGATTTGAGGTTGCTAAGGCTGAGTCTTGAGAATTCTCTCCCAATTTAATAGTTAGGTTGCGATCATTGCTTAGTGGCGAGATAACATTTGCTGCCAAGTTTTTACTAAATACTGCATTGCCGTTAACCATTAAATTGCCGTCAGTATCGATTGCAATAAGTCCTCCTTCAAAATTTACTCCACCTTGTCTCAGTGACTGGATTTCAAATGATGACCCAAGGACATTAACACTACTATCCGCGAGGATCAGATTTGTTCCAATAGAGAGTTGTCCTGTTACTGTTGTGTCTCCAAGACTTGTTGTACCCAAGGACACAAGGCCTTGATTAAACATTGCAGTGTCTGCAGAAAGATTTGGTACATATGCCAAGAAGCCAGAATATGAGGCTAAATTGGTATAACCGATGTATGGATTTAGCCCCGATTGAATCGGGGTTAGCACTCCAGAATTCGTACTGCTATTACCACTAGGTCCTGTAGCAAAATTTACCCCAGTAGGTGCTGCGCTTGGTGTAGCGAAGTAAATGTTGGTTACATTCGTTATGTTTTGAGCAGATAATGTACCCACAGCTGCTCTGAGTCCTACGATATCATCAGCCACGATTTTTCCTGCATGAAGTGTTCCAGAGATTGTTGCATCTGCATTTACTGCAAGATTTTGTGAATTTAATGTGCCACTAAATGACGCATTTCCTTGATTGTCTATTGTAGCCACAGCAGACCCAGATGCGCCATTTTTCACTTCTAACCTAGAGTTATTTATGCTTAGTGCAATACTATTGTCTGTGCCAAGAGGTGATATAACACCAGCATGAAGTTGATCAACTGAGGCTATTGGACTATTCACTGTTTGTTGATTGTTTTGCAACACTTCTGTAACAATATTTTGTATATAATCATGGAGACTTACTCCGGCAATAGTCACATTGCTTGTTGCGATAGCAAGAGAATTAGTAAAGAGTTGTTGGGTTTGGATACTACCTGCTCGTAGATTACCCACTGCAAGTTCTAGAAATCTTCCCATTCTGGTAATAGGAAGTCCTACTGCATCTGCAACACTATAGTAGTGTGGTACGGTGAAGTTAGCAGATGCTGATGCATCGGTAAAGTGTATGTCACCAGTTGTTGTAAGGTATACGTCTGGATCCACAAAGCCATTGCCTACCAAAACCATAACTTTACCAACATATACTGAGTCTGTTTGATTAAGATGATATTCACTATTTAAGATTTGTTGCGTTGCTTGATCGAATGATGCAACAGGAACACTAAAGCAAGGATGAGCAGCATTTGTCCCATTGTCATTTGGCCAAGGAATGCTGTCGTAGCTTGCGACTGATGTACATACCGTGCTCCCATCTAAAGGATTAAACGAATCAAGTGTTTTTCCAACAGTTTGCGTTGCTTTGTTGGGTTTCATGCCAACGCCTGCAAGTGGTGAAGTGGTAATAGAATCTCCCTGGTCGATAGGTCCATCAAGATTGGTGACAATTGTTGGTACACGTCCTGCAAGAGCTAAGCCTATTTTTCCATCAATTGGGAATGTATTATCATTTTGAATGCCTGCTTCACTTGAATCTTTGCCAAAGAGAATATTTGGATTTGTTGTGACAATTCCCATTGCTTTCTGATCATATTCTTTTCCTGTTCTGTCTAACTGTACTTGATGATTTTGTACATTACTCGCTAAAAGTTCTCCAGGGATTGGGCGTTTTGCACCATATGGGAAAAGTTCAGCCAAGTCAACATTCTGATTATTGCTGTCATTGCTAGCAATAAGATTCCACTGCGATCCTATATATGCATAAAGGCCATCTTTGTTACTAGCTCCATTGCTTCCTGTGGCACTTCCTAAGCTTTGCCCATTTGCTTGGAGTGAGGCTGTTGCGGTCTGTGTATTATTCGTATTTGCTCTTACCCGGACCATGAAAAATGAGCCTTCAACTTGAGGTAGACCAGTAATATTAAAGGTGGTTGTGAAAGATCCTCCAGGGCTGGAGAGCGTATAATTAACAAAGTATACAAGAGAACTCGATGATACTGTATCAGTATGATTGGAGGCTGTTGTATCTTGCGTGCTTGTTACATTCCCACCCCACGAGCCCGAAGCATCAAGCTGGCGCGATGGACTTACATTATTTATACCTATATTACCAGCAGTTGTATTATTTCCCGCCGCAATAGTAAGGGCGGTATTAAGTGTCGCTATGCCTCCAACAGACGTATTAATATTAAGCTGACCATTATTAAGAAGATTTAAATTATGTGTTGTTGCATTTCCTCTGAAAGAAAGATTTCCAGATGCAGTGGCATTTCCTGCAATATCTAATGTGTCTGATGGTGAAGTTGTAGCAATACCTACATTCCCAGTTGCTGCCTGCAGATATAAAGAGTGGACAACCCCTGTCGTTGGGATAGCACCTCCAGGACTCATTTGGAAATCAAGATTGCCATTATTAAAGGTATAAATATTATGCGTTGTACTAGCACCAGTGAAGGTAAGATCAGCCGCCATAGATGCTGTACCGTTTAAGCTAAGTGCTGTACCTGATGATGCAGGATCAATAAAGTATCTTGTATCATCTAAATCCTGGAATGACTTTGCTTGAACAATACCTGCATTGGTGAGCTTGAATTGTGTTGTGCCTGATGCTGAGGCTGTGATAATGTCCCCAAGACCAGACGTGTTATTTTGATTAACGATAAGTGTTGCATTACCGAGATTACTTGTTGCACCAATGCCAGTACCTCCTATGGTGTTTATGTAAAAGCGAGTAGCTGCGTTAACAGTGTCGTAAAGGAAAAAGTCTTTTGTTCCATTTCCACTGAGGTCTTGAGCGACTTGCCAGTTGTCTAATTCAAGTTGAGCTCGTTTCGATGAGCCAAAGGTTGACGGATCAATGTGCAGTGCTGCTCCATACTGTGTTGTTATACCAGCAATTTCTAAATTAAATCCAGGTGTAGTTGTGCCAATCCCAACATTACCTGTTCCTGCAACATACAGGCCTGTTGTTCCTTTTGGAGACAGTTGAATCGGGCCGGTTGTTGCATTGCCAATAGTCAATGGAACCATTCTTTGTGTGCTGATTGTGGGTGCTGAGCCATAGAAAGCCAGATTGCCTGATGTTGTTGCTGTTGCTTGGTTTGGTCCACTTCCAAAAATCTGGAATCCAGTATCTGTTGCTGCAGATGGTGTTGCAATGCCGCCGCCAATTAAGACATCGTTACCAATATTCGCAGGAGCCAAAACACCCTTGTTAGATAATTGCCAGAAGCCAGCCAAGCCTCCAGATGATGGAGTAACTATTTGTCTGATATACAGTGTGTCCCATTCATTGGCCACAGAGCCAAGGTTATAGGTATCTGCTGCTTTTGGAATGAGTGAGCTTGCAAAAAATCCTGTTGCTGTTATGTCATCACTTGTTGCATTGCCTAAGTTGATCGTACCATTTAGTGTAGTTGCACCAGTTACCGTTAGAGCGTTATTGACTGTTGTTGTTCCACCAGATCCGCCGATACCAATTGTTGTTGTGAGGGCATTATTAGCAAGATTTAATGTTGTTGCGGCGTTACCTAAATTAATTGTTGTTGCTGTTGTGTTAAGTAAATTAACACTTGTTTGATTAGTATTAATATTTGCTGCGTTGAGGTTAAGAATACTGCCTGCGCCACCATTAGATGGAGCAAGGGTAATTGTTCCTGTAGAATTTCCACCGAGAGTAAATGGTAAATTATTGGTTGTCTGAATTACTCCGTTGCCGTTAAAAGTAAGATTTCCAGCTGTTGTTGCATTCCCTGTGTTACTAAATACTTGGAATTTAGCAGTACTTGTTGCTGTTCCTCCTATTGCCAAGTCATTCCAATTATTTGTTGGAGATAGCACATTACTGGCTAAGGACCAGTAGCCATCAGTGCCGCCACTAACAGGAAGATAAAGATTATTTGTTGTTACTGCGCTTCCTGCGAAAATGTTTCTCCATTTAAGGTCGTTAGAGCCCAAATCATGAGAGTTAGTTACATCAGGAATGATATCTGTATTTACACGGCCATTAATCGTTAGGGTATTTCCTGATGTGCTATTCAAGACAACATTTCCCCTAATTGTATTGATTCCACTTGCATTGCCAATACCGATACCTGATGTTGCACCGGAGCCAATATTAATACTTGTTGCTGTTGCATCAAAGAGACTTGCTGTTGTTTGATTTGTTGCCAGAATTCCACTGTTAAGATTTAATGTTCCTGTTGCAGTTAGGTTGCCATTGTTGGCTATGGTAAGGACTGTACCGAGTCCTGCGTCTCCACCAATGGATGTTTTGACACTTAGGATACTACCATTAAGCAAGTTAATATTGGTATTTGTTCCTCTGAATGAAAGATTTCCAGAAGATGTTGCTGTGCCTGCAGTATTAACGCCAACAGTTGTTGCAAATACTTGCCATGGTGTTGCGCTTCCCGTTGCATTGCCACCGATTGCCAAATCATTCCATGCATTAACAGGGGAGATAACACTATTTGTTAATTGCCAGAAGCCGGATACACCGCCACTTACTGGCGCAATAAAATTATTTGCATAGACTGTGCCATAGTAATGTGTTGCTGATCCCAAGTTGATTGATCCATTGCCTGTTGGAATAAGATCAGATGCATATAAACCATTTGATGTAATAGTGTTTGTTGCATCAGTACCAAGTGTAACGTTACCTTTTAGATTAATTGGTGTTGTTGCTGCACCAACATTGAGTGCAACAGTTGCAGCGCCACCAAAATTAATTGTTGTTGCTGTTGTATTGAGCAAGTTGAATGTTGTCTGATTTGTTGTGAATGTTCCACCATTATCACTAATATTGCCAGCTACAGTAAGGCCATTATTTATTGTTGTTGTCCCGGATGCAGCGCCAATACCAAGCGTTGAAGCAGTGGTAAATGCATTAAAGGTTGTATTTGTTGTATCAAGTGTTGGGCCATCGATCGTTATAGAGCCTCCACCATTTTGTGGTTTTAATACAATATTGCCGGTGGTGGTTCCGCCCAAGGTCAATGTTGCTGCTCGTGCTGTCTGTAAAGATCCGTCTGCGGTAATATATGTTGCATTGCCAGAAAGTCCTGAGCTTACAGATGCTGTTGGTGTGCCACTCCCAGTCATATTGAGCACTGCAAATTTTGCAGATGTTGTAGCGCTGCCGCCAACAAACAAATCAAGGGTGTTATTAAGAGGGAAGAGTGCGCCGTTGCTCATTGTCCACCAATTTACGCCTGTTCCACTTCCGCAACTTCCCCATGTTGGCGCGCTGCTTGATCCGGACAAAAGGCATTGGCCTGCAGTTACCGTAGAAGCTAATAGTCGGAGTTTGGTTGCATCTGAGTAGACTATACCACCATTATCTGCAGTAATATTATTATTTGTTCCTCCATTTGCGAGTGGAAGAATGCCTGTAACATCTGCTGCCAAGTCAACAGCGCTAAATGATGGAGCAGATGTGCCATTTCCATGAAGTACAGTATTTGCTGCGCCTTGTCCTGTCTCGGCAATTGTTCCAGCTGTATCATTAATATATAGTATGCCTTTGTTTGTTGTGTATTTTCCAGCAACCAGTGTTCCATCATTTTGAATAGTAAACTTCTTAACTCCAGATGCAGAAGCAGTAAAGATATCGCCATTACCTAATTGATTAACCACTTCTGCTGCATTGCCTAATGCATTTTTCTCTATATCTAAGCCACTGGATGCAAGGGGAGAGGTTGTTCCAATACCAGCTGTCCCTGCAATGATAAGAGAATTGCCAGATGCTGCAGGATCAAGGAAGTAAGCAGTGCTATCCAAATCCTGGAATTGTCTTGCCTGTTCAACGCCTGCATTAGTGAGTCTGTATTCCGTAAGTCCTGCAGAATTAGATGCAGTAATAATATCTGCATTGGTATCAGAGGAAAGCTGTTTGAAGAGTGTTAGTGCATTACCAAAGGAATCTTTTCGTACATCAAGAGCAGATTTATTAAGAATAGTTGCATCGGTTACATTATTTGCAATACCAACGGTCCCATCATTGGTAATCACAAATTTTGTTGTGCCAGATGTTGATGCACTTAGTATGTCTCCAGCGGTATTTGGTTGATTTACGACAAATTCTGAGTTACCAAGGCTATTGACAGCGCCAAGTACAGGCAAACCAAAGCCTGCTCCACCATTTGCATTGGCAGTTATGTAGAATTTTGATTGGCCACTTGCTGTGTCATAGATAACAAAATCTTTTACACCTGTTCCTCCAATATCTTGTGCTAAGAGCCAATTATCAAGATTAAGACCAGCTCGTTTTGAAGATCCAAATGTTGAAGGATTCAGATAGACTGTTGAATTAAATTGCGTTGAACTTCCGGCAATTTCAAGCTGATGAGATACACTTGCTGTCCCAACACCAACTTGTCCTGCTTTGTCTATAAAGAGTGAACTTGTGAGTCCTGTGTCTCCACCTGCTGAGTGTTGAATATTAAGACTTCCACCATTTAAGACATTAATTGTTTCTGCTGGTGCTGCGCCTGTTGGGACAACAAGTGAGAAGTTACTTGAGATAGAAGCAGTTGGTGCGCCTGTCCCAGTGTTATTAATAAATGCAAATCTAGCAGTACTTGTTGCTGTGCCACCCAAGAGTAAGTCATCAGTAATATTGAGAGGGGAAAGTGCGCCAGAATTTCTTTGGAATAGTTGTGTTATGGGCTGACCATTTGCATAAATATTGTTGAAATATCCATTATTCCACTGAAGAGCAAGTGATCCCAAATCATAGGTATTAGTAAACTTTGGCAGAATATTTGATGCAACATTACTGCCAAATACTACTCCACCTGTTGTATTGCCGCCAAGAGTAAGTACTGCATTTCTCACTGTTTGAATAGTCCCAGTTGCATCAAAGTACATGCCTGTTCCAGAAAAACCTGATGAAATAGAAGCAACAGGTGTGCCATTTGCGATGTTTAAAAGTGCAAACTTTGCAGATGTTGTTGCATTTGACCCTACAAGAATATCATCTGTTGAATAAACAGGGGAGAGTGCACCGCTAAATCTCTGCCAGAACCCGCCATAATTAGCAGTTGATGCCAAAACTAAATTACCAACTGTTGCTGTTCCGGTAACTGTTTCATTGCCACCAACTGTTGAATTACCAGACAGGAAAAGGTTTCTCCATCTATTGGATGGACTAGATCCAAGATCAAATGACGCGTCAGTATTTGGGATAAGACTTGTTGTAAATTGACCATTTGCTGCGATTGTTTGACTACTGCTCGCGCCTAATACGACATTGCCATTTAATGTGCTTGTTCCGGTAACAGTTAGGCCGTTATTAACTGTTGTTGTTCCGGACCCTGCGCCGATGGAAATTGTTGTTGCGCCAGTAAGCAAGTTAAATGATGTTCCAGAGCTCAGCAAACTTGTCCCATTCACTGTTACTATTCCACTTCCATTAAGAGGTGAAAGTGTGATATTTCCCGTTGTCGCCCCACCAAGAGTCAAGCCTTGGTTTCTGACTGTTTGGATTGTTCCATTGGCATCAAAATACATACCAGTGCCAGAAAGTCCTGAGCTAACAGATGCTGTTGGTGTACCAGGGCCAGACATATTAAGCACAGCAAATCGCGCTGTACTTGTTGCTGTTCCACCGGCGAGCAAATCATCACTAATATTAAGGGGAGCGAGTGTGCCAGAATTTCTCTGCCAGAATCCTGCTAAATTACCGGTCGAGATAATGTTTTTAACATACAAGTTATTCCATTCATTTGTCCCAGAGCCTAAGTCATACGTATCATTTCTTGATGGAATAAGATTACTGCTTATAAATCCATTAACTGTTACCGATCCTGCTGCGTTATTTGGGGAAAGAATGATATTACCTGTACTGTTGCCACCAAGAGTAAGTGGCTGATTATTCGTTGTCTGAATTGTTCCATTGCCATTGAATGTCAAATTACCAGACGTTGTAGCATTACCTGTATTGGAAAATACTTGGAATTTAGCGCTGCTTGTTGACGTTCCGCCTATTACTAAATCATTCCACGTATTTGTTGGTGATAGAACACTTGAGGCAAGTGTCCAATAGCCATCGATTCCGCCTGTAACAGGAAGAATGAGATTGCCAGCATAGACATTATTCCACCTAAGCGAACCACTTCCTAAGTCATAGGTTGTATCAGTGCTGGGAAGGATGCTGGAGTTAACATGTGCAGTAAATGCAATGGTATCTGATGCGTTGTCGCCAATTGTTGTATTGCCATTTAAGTTGGTATTGCCATTTACGGCTAAGGCACCATTGACTGTTGTTGTTCCACCTGAATTTCCAATAGAAAGAGAGGTTGCTGCTCCTCCAAAGTTAATACTTGTTGCCGTTGTGTTAAGCAGATCGACCGTCGTTTGGTTGGTTGCAAGTGTCCTGGCATTAAGATTGATTGTACTTACACTTCCACCATTAAGAGGAGAAAGCGTAATATTTCCTGTTGTTGCGCCTCCAATCGTCAGTCCTTGGTTGCGTGTTGTTTGAAGTGTTCCATCTGCTGTAATGTATGTTGCATTTCCATTCAAACCACTACTTACTGATGCAGTTGGTGTGCCACTCCCAGTCATATTGAGTACTGCAAATTTTGCAGATGTTGTTGCGCCGTCTCCACCTAAGAGAAGATCAAGCGTTGAATTGATAGGAAAGAGTGCGCCATTATTTACATTCCACCAATTTTGCGAGGCACTACTACAATTTGTCCAGCTTGGTGCTCCTGATCCGCCGCTTACCAAACATTGTCCAACTGTGCCTGCATGAGCCAATATCTGCAACTTAGAAGCATCTGAGTAGACTATGCCGCCATTATCTGCGGTAAGGTTTGCATTTGTTCCTCCATTTGCCAAAGGCAAAATTCCTGTGACATCTGTATTTGCTAAATTTACTGCACTACTTGAGAGTACCCCCGTTGTACTGTGGACAATGCCAGTTCCAAGGCCATTTATTGTTACTGTTCCTGTTCCGCCAAGTGGAGAGAGAATGATATTTCCCGTTGTTGCCCCACCAAGTGTTAGACCTTGATTTCTTACTGTTTGGATACTTCCATCTGCTGAGAGATATAGTCCTGTTCCAGAAAGTCCTGAAGAAATAGAAGCAACAGGTGTACCTCCTGCCATATTTAAGACTGCAAACTTTGCTGTACTTGTTGCTGTACCGCCTGCTAAAAGATCGTCGGTAATATTAGCAGGGGAAAGTGCGCCAGAATTTCTTTGCCAGAATCCTGAGATATTACCGCTTGAGATAATGTTGTTAACGTACAAATTGTTCCATGCATTGGTTATGGATCCTAAATCAAATGCATTACTGCTTGTTGGGATAATATTGGAATTAACTTGACCATTAAAGGTTATCGTATCCCCAGCGGTGTCTCCAAGCGTTGTGTTACCATTCACATTTAAGTTGCCTCCAAGTGTGAGGCTACTTGACCATTGTGGAGCTGTGCCGGTTGATGTGAGGATTGTATTTGCGCCGCCAATAGTGAGTTTGGATAAAGATGTTCCGGATGCATAATACAGAAGATCGCCGCCAGCGTATGAATTTTGTCCCGTACCGCCATTACTTGTTGAAAGAGTTCCAGTTATATCTGCTGAGCCATTTGCTAAATTCACTGCACTACTAGAAAGAAGTCCATTTGTGCTATGTACTACTCCTGTCCCAAGTCCTGCAATAGTGACTGTTCCTGTTCCATTGAGTGGTTTTATCGTAATATTTCCTGTTGTATCTCCTCCAATTGTTAGGCCTTGGTTTCGTGTTGTCTGGATAAGGCTACCGGTCCCATCAAAAGTAAGTGTACCTGTAGTTGTTGCATTGCCTGTATTTCCAAAAACCTGGAACCTTGCTGTATTTGTTGCTGTTCCACCAATTGCTAAGTCGTCCGTGATATTTGTTGGAGAAATAACTCCCAAGAATCTCTGCCAAAATCCAGATACATTGCCCCCTGCAATAATATTTTTAACATACAGATTATTCCACTCAAGTGCAATTGATCCTAAATCGTAAGTATCGGTTACTGATGGAATAAGAGAGGAATTAAACTGTCCGTTTGCGGTAATTGTTTTGGTACTATTTGCTCCCAAAACAACATTGCCATTTAAGGTGCTTGTTCCGGTAACTGTGAGACCATTATTAACTGTTGTTGTTCCAGATCCTGCACCGATTGAAAGCGCAGTTGCTGCACCTCCAAAATTAATTGCTGTAGTAGTAGAATTAAGTAGGTTTACACTTGTTTGATTGGTATTAATATTTGTAGCGTTAAGATTTACTGTGCCAGTACCATTATTAGGCGCTACTGTTATACTGCCTGTTGTATCTCCGCCAATCGTAAGAGGTTGATTATTTGTTGCTTGAATTACTCCATTGCCATTAAATGTGAGATTACCTGCAGTTGTTGCATTGCCAGTGTTACCAAACACTTGAAATTTGGCTGTACCTGTTGCTGTCCCACCGATTGCTAAGTCATCGCCAATATTAACAGGGGATAGGACTCCCAAAAATCTTTGCCAAAGTCCTGATATGTTGCCACTTGAGATAATGTTGTTAACAAAAATATTATTCCATGCATTCGTGATTGAGCCTAAGTCATAGGTATTATTTGCAGATGGAATGATATTTGAATTCACTAGTCCGTTAAAAGTGACTCGATCACTCGAGCTATCTCCTAAGGTTGTGTTGCCGTTAAGCGTTGTATCTGCATTGACGACAAGCCCGCCATTAAATGTTGCTGAGCCTCCTGCATTACCGATATTAATACTTGTTGCTGCACCTCCAAAATTAATTGTTGTTGCTGTTGTGTTGAGAAGATTTACACTTGTCTGATTTGTATTAATATTTGTAGCATTAAGATTGAGCGTTCCATTTCCATTGCTTGGCGCTAAGGTAACACTTCCCGTTGTATTGCCGCCAATGGTCAGTGGTTGGTTATTTGTTGTTTGAATGTTTCCAGCGCTATTGAGAGTTAAGTTACCGGAAATGGATGCAGTTGGTGTACCAGATCCTGGTGCATTATTAAGAAATGCAAAATTAGCAGAGTTACTCGATGTTCCACCAAACAACACATCAAGTGTTGTATTAACAGGATACAAAATTCCATTGCCGCCATCGAGTGTCCAGTAATTTGTTGCGCCTGCTGCAGTAGTACATGATGTCCAGTTAGGGGCTCCAGATCCATTAGATACAAGACATTGACCTGTGGATCCCACTGAATTAAATGCATATGCAGTACCGGTTGAGTAGGCAATGCTTCCTGCCGAACCTATTGTATTAGTATTTGTGCCTCCATTGGCAATAGGAAGGATACCGGTTACTTCACTGGTTAAGTTTACGTTACTTGAAGAGAGGATGCCCCCGGTACTATGTACTACACCCGATGACAGCCCTGCAATGGTAACTGTGCCTGTTCCATTTTTTGGACTGAGTGTAATATTTCCAGTTGTTGTCCCACCAATTGTTAAATCCTGGAATTTAGTTGTCTGGATAAGGTTACCCGTCCCATCAAACGTAAGTGTACCCGTAGTTGTTGCATTGCCTGTTAAGCCAGATACCTGAAATTTAGCAGTATTTGTTGCTGTTCCACCGACAGCTAAGTCGTCAGTGATATTCAATGGGGATATAACGCCAAAATTTCTCTGGAAGAATTGGGACAATTCAACACCATTGCTAAAAATGTGATTTCCATAAATATTATTCCATTGTTGAGCAAGGGAGCCAAGATCACGAGCATTTGTTGTGGAAGGGAGAATATTGGTATTTACTTGGCCAATAAAGGCAATTGTGTCAGATGAGCTGTCGCCTAACGTTGTATTGCCAAGAAGCTGTGTGTCTGCATTTACCACTAAACCGCCATTGATTGTTGTAGATCCTCCTGAATTGCCAATACTTACTGTTGTTGCAGCGCCTGCAAAATTAACCGTTGTTGCTGTGGTGTTGAGAAGATTTACAGTTGTTTGATTTGTTGTTATGTTGCTTGCATTGAGACCAATTGTGCCTGTTCCATTACTTGGAGATAACACGATACCTCCTGTGGTATTTCCTCCAAGAGTGAGAGTTTGGTTACTTGTTGTCTGAATTTGGCTACCATTTCCGGTGAAAGTTAAATTACCTGCAGTTGTTGCATTGCCTGTATTTGCAAAGACTTGGAATCTTGCAGTATTTGTTGCTATACCGCCAATCGCTAAGTCGTCTGTAATATTGGTAGGGGAGAGGACACCTGAATTTCTTTGCCAAAATCCTGCGATGCTTCCTGAGACAACAAGATTTTTAACATATAAGTTATTCCATTCATTACTTGGTGAGCCCAAGTTATAGGTGTCAGTGATTGTTGGGACAAGATTAGAATTGACTGTTCCATTTAGTTGGACATATCCCAAGCTGTTAAGCGGGCTAAGGATTATGTTTCCAGTTGTGCTTCCGCCAATTGTTAGCGCATGGTTTCTTGTTGTCTGAAGTGTTCCATCTGCTGCGATATATGTAGCATTTCCATTCAAACCACTACTTACTGATGCAACTGGTGTTCCAGAACCTGTCATATTCAGGACTGCAAATTTTGCAGATGTTGTTGCGCCGTCTCCACCCAAAATAAAATCAAGCGTTGAATTGCTTGGGTAAATGACGCCGTTATTTACATTCCAGAAGTTGGAATTACTTCCCGAACAGCTCGCCCAGCTTGGGGCGCCTGCGCCACCAGAGGTAAGACAAAGTCCTGCAGATCCCGCATGCGCCAAAACTTGAAGTCTTGTTGCGTCTGAATAGACGATGCCACCATTATCTGCAACCAAGCTATTATTTGTACCCCCATTTGCTAAAGGCAACACACCAGTTACATCTCCGCTTGCCAAGTCAACAGCACTTGAAGATAAAACTCCAGACGTTGAATGAATTATTCCTGTTGCGTAGCCAGATAAGGTAACAGTTCCTGCACCATTCAATGGCTTGAGGACGATATTGCCTGTCGTATCGCCGCCAATAGTCAGCTGTTGGTTATTTGTTGTCTGAATGAGGCCTGCGCTATTAAGCGTAATATTTCCTGAAACAGATGCTGTTGGTGTGCCGGATCCTGGTGCGTTGTTAATAAAGGCAAAATTAGCGCCATTTGATGCAGTTCCGCCAAAGAGGACATCAAGTGTTGTATTCACTGGATACAATGCGCCATTTGTAATTGTCCAAAAGTTGTTTGCAGATCCACCACTACATGCTGTCCAGCTTGGACCAGAAGATCCATTAGATGTAAGACATTGGCCAATCGCGCCTGCTGTTGTTTGGAGAAAAAGACCAGTACCATCTGCATAAAAAACGCCACCTGCTGTATTGTAATTGCTGGCAGTTATTGTCCCTGAATTGCCAATGGTGAATTTACTAATACCTCCAGCTGAAGCTGTGAAAAGTGCACCTGCACCGTCTTGATTAATTGTTTGGGCAGGGACAGCATCTGATGTTGCAAGAATTGCAAGCGTATCATCAATTTCCACAGAGCCTGAAGCTGATGGAATGTTATTGTTTTGTGTTGTATTAACAAGTGGCTTTTGCAAATCTATAAAACCTAGGCCGTCTGGGGTTATGGTTATGTTACCATTTGTACCGGGATTGGTATTTAAGACAAGCGTATCTCCAGCAAGCGTAAATGCGCCACCAACGGTCTGAAAAGTGGATGCTGCACCAATGGATAAATTACCAGAAGAATTTAGTGCGAGGACGACATTGCTTGTTCCCGCGCCAGACTGGGTGATAGGTGGTAGACCTTGGAGTGTTTCTGCGTTGGTCGCATAGGCAACTGTTGCGAGTTGTTGGCGAGGAGTGAGCTCGGGTGTCTGTTCGACAGTAATACCCAAATATAAATTCGCATTATTAGCAAAGAGCGATTGTTGAATGCTACTGTTTTTTCCAAGCAAAACAGAAAATACGCCGTTAGCATCCGGCGTAACATTGTCTAATTCTTGCCATAGTTGGGCAGAACCTGTTGAAGTTGCGTCTGTATAAATAGCAAACCGCAAATTTGAAGAAGTGGTGATTGGATTATTGCTGCTATCAGTAAGTCTACCCTGGAAAGAAAGAATTCTGTTTGGTTGGGCTGCTGCTAAAAGTGGTTTACTATTCTGTGGCTTTGCAATAAAGCTATTATAAAAACCAACACCAATGATTGTCATAACAATCATGAGTATCGCCCAGTTAAAATAATGGGCGACTGGTAGTTGATGATATCTTCTGTACCAGTTAGGTCGTGTGTTTTGTGCGTGATGCCAAATTTTTTGATACCATGAAAAGTTAGCTGTGGAAACTTCTCCAGCCTGTACTGCAAACTTAGATATATTTTTCACAGGACTTGCTAGCCTTAATGATTTCTTTGCTGCAACAAAAAGAGGTTTTCCTTGGAGTGTCCAGAGCACTTTTGTACCTTGCAATACGAGCTTAGCAAGAGGAGCGATAATAGCAACGTCCAAACCATAATTGAATCCTTTTGATATCTTTTGAGCAAGACGAAGAGGAGGAAAAGGAGAGTAACCAGCGTTAAGCGTTAAGGGTAAAGCGTCAAGGTTTTTCCCATTTGCTTCTTTTTTGGTTTCTAATTCTTTACGCTTTTCGCTTTCCGCTTTGTTCTGATTCACTTCTAGCACGCTAGAAGTGTGAGCGCTAGCTATGTTTGCTACTTCGTTTGGATTATTACGGGAGTCTAATTCGTTTTCCAAGAAATTTTGTGACTTTGCCCAGCCAATATACTTGCGAAGAGAAGAGAGCTTTCGGTTGATAGATGAGGCTGAGAAAACATTTCCTGAGAATAATTCATCTCGGTATGTGGCTAAAAGGTCATTACTTAGGTAGGAAAGAGGGGTAATTTCTTCAGACTCCTGGTCTGTCTGAGCTTGAATTTTTTCCTCTGCCCATTTGAAAAACTGCTTCACATCAATGATGTAGTTTTTTATAGTTAGATTACTTGCGTTATAGACATAAAGGAAATCTTTGAATTGTTTTAGCTTGTAGGGATCTGTTGGTAATTGAGTAGATACTGTATTTTCAAATGGACTTGTTGATAATACGCCTTGTAATTTAAGGCTGTGGAAGAATTTTCGTAAGCTTGATACGTGCCTATCGAGTGAGCGAGCAGAGAGATGTCCATTCTCATCCTGTCGAAACTTTTCTATTTCATCCTGGGTAACTTTTGATGGATCGAAGGGTGCGTGATTTTTCTGTTCTGACCACGAAATAAAGTGCTTCACGTCTAAGCAGTAATTTTTCACAGTTACTGCTGACGGTGCAGGTGTTAATGAAAGTAAATAAATTCTAAACTTTTGTAAATATTCCATAGGGCAGTATGAAATCTTGCTTTTTGTTTCCTTAGCCTCGAGATTATACGGATTATACGAATTATCAAGAGCTGTACTACTACTATTTAAGCGTAGAAATTATACATTAGCTTGTCAATGACCTGGAGTAAAGTAAAAAATAAAAAATCGAATCTGTGAAAATAATATTTTTTAAACGTGAAAAAGGATTTTAAAACCGAATAAAAGTAAAACATCAGTCACAAAGTAGATAAAATATGTAATATAAATCTATATCAAATTATATCTAAAAACATAATGAGTCCTGTAATAGTATATTTCACAGGAAATACCGGTGAAAACCAAAATTATATTTTATTTCGTATTTTTATGCTTGTTGTATTTATTTTCGTATAATTCTTAGGCACGAGTTTGAGGCATGGCTTTTAGCAGAGAGAAGGATAAAGTGACAGATATGATATGTCTGTTGTTTGGATTGGTTTAATAGGAAGTTTGATTTTTTCCATCCAATTTTCTATTTTCTTTGTTTTGTTTGTACGTATCTTGTGAAAAGTATTATGTTTACTCAGGGTCCTGTCGCTCGTCACCCTCATTCAATGTCCTCGTTTCACTGCGGGCACTCAATGGGGGACTCCCAACTCGCGCCACCCTCTTTTATTTTTAGATGTAAGCGTTTAGCAATCAAAGATATTTTTCTTACTGAGCAAATCTAGTCCCTTGTGATTGGATTTTATACTGTCTACAATAAAGAGAGACTATGAAGTTGAGGCTATTTTCACTTTTTCTCTTTTTATTTATTTTCACAGTCACTTTTCATGACAAGGTAGAGGCTGCTTCAGCTACACAAAGTGCGCAGACAAATGTTCAAGTTACTGTTGCTGGATATTCGCTTTCTGTTAGTGGCTATATTGCTCCTTTTGCCTCAGTTGTCTTAACAATTAATAATACTGTTATTACCTCGACCACAGCAGACGCGCAGGGTAACTTTAGTTTTAGCAATGTGACAGTACCAAAAGCAACAAGTACGATATGTTTTGATGCAGTTGATTACAAGAAACTTGGACAATCTGAGGCATGCGTAAGCGTAACGCCGATCAATGGCGTAATTACCAAAACAGGTATATTTTTGCCACCAACGCTTGGAGTGCAGCGCACAGATGTGCAAATTGGCGATGATGCATTAGCTTTTGGGTACGGTATGCCTGGGGCGAGAATCACAGTTCATCTTAATGGGAATACGGGATGTTCGGTAATTGCAGATATAGGTGGATATTACGCGTGTAATATTAAGATTCAAAAAGCAGGAAATAACGAGCTTTTCGCAGACTCAGTGTTGGCAGGTAAGCCATCTGAGCAACAACTTAAGAAGATTCTTATTCAAGGAATAAGCGGTTTTAAGCCCACGGCTGGCCCAACTCCCTCTGGTCTTGGGCAACTTCCTGGTTTTAACCTTTTTGAAATTCCGTGGTGGGTTTGGTTACTGCTTGTCCTGATAGTCATTATCCTTATTATTATTCTTTTACGGAAGTACCGTCCGACAGCTCTTCCAGGCATACCTGTTCCGAGTATTAAAATAAATCATGCATTTGATTTTCTTTTCAAAAAGCGTAAGCTTCATCATCACTGGATGAAGGGAGTAGGCTACTAAATTAACCTAATTTACCTAATTACCCTAATTTCTAAAAAAGCACCAATGACAAGACATTAGAAATTTGAGCTTGGGGTTTGTTTAGGTCAATTAGAAATTAGAATACTTAGAAATTATGAATTTTTTATTTGTTTTCTTACTCTAACAATGACAACACTAACGATAACAACCAAAAGAAATGCTCCCACCATGTATTGCCACGGCATAACAAAGAAATAAATAACGCGTGTAAAGACTGGTCCATCGTTGGAAAGAGACAAAATAATATTTGCCCTGTAGGCTCCAAAAAGCACTTTTTCATTCCATAAGGCAATAGGATGGCCATTCATTTCTTTGTTATCCTTGGATGGAATGAATCGTGTTGAATTGCCCAAAACATTTACTGAGAGCAAATCTACTTTTCCAATGAGTTGTCCAAACATATTACGCACAAGAATTTGTCCTGTTGGTGCTACGAAGTGCCTGCTGGTATTTGTGACTCTTACTGTAAAGGGGATTGGACCAGTCGTTGCAAATACAGGTGCTGAAAATTCATCCAAAAATCCACTCGTTGCGTCTTTGGGAGCAATAGACAAAAGGACATTACTTGCGATTCCAGCCGTAATATGTGTACCGTTCGTGCCTCCAATAATATCATCTGCAGATTGAAAAAGAATAGAAAAATAATAATCTCCCCCAGGCTCGTCTTTTGGTAGTGCAATGCGAATGGTTAAGTCTTTTTTCTGCTTGGGGGCAAGGCTGAGGGACGTAATAGGATTACCATTGTCTAAGATTTGAATTCTTTTGAATATATTGCCGTCAGGTGATGGTTTGGTTGAGGCAGGCAGGTATTGTACTGCGCCATTATTAGTATTTGAAGAAGTAAAGAGTCGTAGAGCAATAGATACATTCGTTGCGTTATCATTGGCATTAACAACGGTAAAATCCTTAGTAATAAGTGTTGGTGCATTAGTCTGAATTTGCATAATAGGAGGATAAATTCCGAGACTAAAAGTCTCGGCCTTTGCAGGAGCAGTACGCAATAAGCAGTACGCAATAAGCATAAAAATAAAAGTACCTCTTAGCATAATTCGTATAGCATTATTCATTTTGCATTAAAAATTAGGAGAAGCTACATACGTAATGGTATTCGTATATACGCCAGGGAGCTGTGAGCCGCTTACATTGACCTTGTATGTTACCTGGACTTGTTTTTCATTTGCTGATCCATTGGCATTTTGCATAATAACCTGTGGATTCTGAGACAGCGCTGCATTGGGGAAGGGTTTGTAATAATTTGTTGGGAGTACTGAGCAATCAAGCTGGCTCACATTGTCACATCTATAGCCAAAGCCATACGTAAGGTTGCTAGTCCAGGCAGTGGCTGTAGTAGAATTACAGAGTCCGCTGTCGCATGTTGTGTCTGGAATTGCCGAGCTGCTTGCAGACAAGTTATGGTTTTCTATTGTTGTTACAGAGTATCCTGATGCAGTACTTAATACATTGAGTATATTTGTGCGAGTTACTGGGCTTGTTGGGTCAATGGTTCCAAAGTCAATATTGGTTGGAGTAACCGTAAAAGTAAAAAGTCCAGACACAACAGAAGATTTATTACAAAAAATACCTCCATAAAATCCTGCGCAGAGTATGTAATTTGTCCCGGTATAGAGTCCCGCACCCAATTCGCCACTGGTAAAAGTAAGTGTCCGATTGCTTCCGCTTACTTGGCCTGAAATGGAATTTAAGTTACCCAAGATAATAATATAGAAAGCATTAGACATAGTAAAAGCGCTTGCGCTTTTACTAAATAATCCAATAGACAAATAAACCAATAATCCAATCAATACAAAAAATGCTGAATGCCTGAATAGAAGTTTTTTCTTCATTGGATTATTCTCTTATTAAGAGATTGATTGGTAGTATTTATCATTAGTCATTGGTTTATTACTTGGTTTCAGAGCGTAAGTCTTCTGTTTCTTCAAGAATTTCATTTAGTTTTTCAACGTCTTCTGACTTTAAATTCTTTTTTTCATTCTGGAGTACTTTTTCTACATCACTTGCTATGGTTGTGCCAGCTTCTTCAGACCTCTCTGCGAGCCCAACAATTTCATCTTGCTGCTTTTCGCGGTCTCGATATTCTTTGCCAAAAAAATAGGGAAGAGGAGAGATAAATAAAAATGATCCTAACTGAATATAGGTGCCTAAGTTACCGCCATTTGTAAGTATTGTTGGAATAAAAACAGCAACAGTTCCTATAGCAAAAATAAAAACCGTAGCAGGCTCAAAAATAAACGTTATACCAAATCCTAAGAAGTAAAGAAGAAAGAAAAACCAGCTTGTCATTTGTCCTGTTGCAAAAATAAGAAGAAAAATAGCTGTATTTAAAGCAAAAACATCAGGTATTCCTTCCCAAATTGTCTCCTGCATCTTAAGCCTGCGTTTAACAAATTGAGCAATAAGGTAAATAATGACCATGATTGCCAGGACTTGTATTGTGTAATCCGCGAGTGGGCTATTCTCCCAGGCAAAAATAATCCCAAAAGAAAGAAGAAGTACAAAAGAGTGAAGGGTAATCTTCATATAACAATAGTAAAAGAAGTGAAGGATTGCTTCAAGGGGGAGAAAATTGCTTGACATATCATTTCCTTCAGGCATATAATTCTTTCATGACAATAAAACTTTTTACCCTGAGCGTAGTCGAAGGGCTTCTCACAACAGCACTCCTTCTTGAGGAGTAGTTTGTGTGGGAGTAATTTTTTAATTGAACTCCCGAAAGGGAGTTTTTTATTTTGTCATCCTGAACGGAGTGAAGGATATATTCTTCGTTTCACTCAGAATGACATGGGTGATATACTAAAAATATGAATACAGAACCAACAACATACAGATTTGTAGCTGTTTTAAATAAAAAAATACCTGTAGGAAGTGTTATGAATGCTGTTGCTCATATGGCAGCAGGATTATCTGCCTTTAATCCTGATAAGGAAGCAATGCGTTTTGATAATTACACAGATAAAGATGGTGGAGTTCATCCAAGCATTTCAGATAATCCGTTTATTGTTTTATCCTCAGACAATTCTAATCAGATTAGAACGTTACGAAATAACTTGCAAGAGGTGGGAGTGATTTTTAACGATTTCACCAGTACTATGACCGTTGGGACATTTGCTGATCAAAAGAAACGAACAAGCGAGACGCCTGAGGCTGAGTTGGAGTATTATGGTATTTGTTTTTTTGCACCCGATGCACAGGCTCGTGAACTAACGAAGAAATTCTCTTTGTGGAAATAATATGAATAAGCAAGCGCAATCAGAATGGAAAAAATATTTTCCAAAGGACATAGAAAAGAAATGGCAAGACGTGTGGCGTGAGGCAGGGCTATACAAGTTTGACAGTAATAGCGATAAGCCTTCGACACTCGACTCAGTATTTGCTTCCCCGAAGCGGCACAGCTCAGGCAAAAAATTTTCCCTGAGTGAGCAAGTGCGACGGTTCGGCGAACCTAGTCCTGAGTCTAGGAAATCGAAGGGTAAGTTTTATACGCTTGTTGAGCTTCCATATCCTTCAGGAGATTTACATATTGGTCATTGGTTTACCTTCGTTGCCCCAGATGTGCTCTCTCGTTTTAAGCGTATGCAAGGTTATAATGTTTTCTTCCCCATGGGATACGATGCTTTCGGTCTTCCTGCAGAAAACGCAGCAATCAAGCGTAATATTCACCCACAAGACTGGACGCTCAAGAATATAGAGACCATGACTATGCAATTCGAGACCATGGGTACAATGATTGATTGGGATCATGTAACTGTAACATGTCTGCCTGAATATTATATTTGGAATCAATGGATTTTTGAAAAAATGTATGAAAAAGGAATTGCTTATAGAGGCAAGACGCTTTCCAATTGGTGCCCAACAGACCAAACAGTCCTTGCCAATGAGCATGTAGAAAATGGGAAATGCTGGAGATGTGGCGATACCGTTGTGCAAAAGGAAGTAGAGCAGTGGTTTTTACGCATTACAGACTATGCAGAACAACTTTTATGGAATAAAGATGGTAATGGGGTAGACTGGCCAAAATCCGTCATGACAGCGCAAAATGATTGGATAGGACGATCTGAAGGCGTTCAGCTCGAATTCAAAATTCAAAATTCAAAATTCAAAATTGAAGTATTTACCACAGCCCTGGATACTATTTTTGGCGTTTCCTTCGTTGTCTTAGCGCCTGAGAATCCATTAGTTGACGAGATTCTAAAACAAGTTAAGGACGACACGATAAAAAAAGAAGTTCAAGCCTATGTTAAAGACGCTTCAGAAAAGACAGAGCGTGATAGACTCATTGAAACAAAAGATAAAACAGGTGTTTTTACAGGTGGGTATGTCATTAATCCCTTTACTAATGAAGAAGTTCCTGTTTGGGTTGCGGATTACGTTTTAATGAACTATGGAACAGGTGCAGTTATGGGTGTTCCTGGTCATGATGAGCGTGATCATGAATTCGCGGAAAAATTTAATTTACCAATTACATTTGTAGTTAAACCAACAGAAGATGGTGCCAAAGTAGAAGAAGAAGGATTCTGGAGCTATTCAGAAATAAAAACAACATATAAAGAGAAATCAGAATTATTTAATTCAGGAGAATTCAATGCTTTAAGCAGTAAGGATGCAAAAGAAAAGATGACTCAACAGATAGAGCAGAAAGGCATTGGTAAGAGAAAAATTCAATATCATCTTCGAGATTGGTCTGTTAGTCGCCAAAGATATTGGGGAACACCCGTTCCAATGATATATTGCGATATAGATGGAATGGTTCCGGTACCATTAAAAGATTTACCAGTAAATCTTCCCTACGATGTTGATTATCAGCCAAAAGGAAAAGCGCCTTTGGAAAGTAATAGCGAGTGGCTAAAAGTAGCTTGTCCAAAATGTGGACGTGAGGCAAAGCGTGATCCAGAGACATTAGACACATTTTTCGATAGTGCTTGGTATTACTACCGATATGTTGATCCTCAGTACACAAAAGGTCCATTTGATCCTAAAGAGGTTGCGAAGCTTATGCCTTTAGATATTTATTTTGGAGGGGGAGAGCATACCTTGGGACACACTCTTTACGCACGATTTTTCACAAAATTCTTTAAAGACCTAGGTATGGTGGACTTTGATGAATTTGCCCTTAAGCGTGTTCAGCATGGCATTGTTTTGGGTCCAGATGGCAATAAGATGAGTAAGTCCAAGGGTAATGTGATCAATCCGGATGATGTTGTTAAAGAGTTTGGTACAGATGCTGTGCGTGTCTATTTATCTTTTATGATGCCGTACCAGGCAACAGGGCCATGGTCAACAACAGCAATGTACGGGATGTTTCGCTTCCTCAAGCGTGTTTGGGACTTGTATCCAAGGGTTGTTAATTCTTCCCTGAGTGAGCGAAGCGAATCGAAAGGTTTGGTCGGGGAGGGCCTTCGACAAGCTCAGGCAATAAATGGAATGACAAGAGAAGATCTCTTTCAGATGCATACAGCCATAAAAAAGGTTGGGGAAGACATTGCAGATATAAAAAATAATACAGCTGTTGCAGCAATGATGAAGTGGCTTAATTATTTAGATGCTAAGCCTCAAATTATGGAGGAAGAATTCAAGAATTTTCTGATTATCTTGTCCCCGTTTGCTCCGCATATAACAGAAGAGCTTTGGCAGTTGAATAAGCTTACTGATAGTGAGGCTGGAGATGAGGCATTTACGTCAATTCATCAGGAGAAGTGGCCTAGCCACGATGATAGTTTGATAGTTTCTGATACAGTTACGGTCGCGGTCCAAATTAATGGAAAACTCCGCGACACTCTCGTCATTGCGAGCGATGCGAAGCAATCTGATATAGAACAAGCAGCACAGGCATCAGGGAAAGTAAAAGCTCATTTAGAAGGAAAGACAGTAAGAAAAGTTATCTACGTGCCTGGGAAAATAGTTAATTTTGTAGTATTTTGATCTTATCCTTTACTTAAGTTATACTTGCATGATGTCGCAAGAAGATATAAATAGCCACCAAGAGGCCTCAAAAAAAGTACATCAGGTGGCTACTGGACAATATGATAACGGAGATCGGTGGATATTCTATTCAGATGGAACACATAGTGTTATACACAGAAGAAGGACAAGTACGGGAAGAGTTGTGTCTGACATAACAATAACACCTCGCAAGAGAATTACGATAGATTTACTCAAAAATAAGTAACTTCTTCATTTTTATAGAGAAATTCTCAATTTTGTGTATTGAAAATTATTCCTTAAAACATTAGTATTGCAAGCATGACAACAGAACAAACCCATTCTAAGAAAACCCTAGAAGAACAACTAGCAGATGTACGAAGCGAAATTGCTGAGGATAGGGATACATTAAACAACCCTAAAGCTAATGTAGATGAGCAGCTTGGTGCTGCGATAAGACTTCTTTCTCATCCAATATGGGAAAACAGTATACGTATAGGTATAAGGTATAGAGCTACAAGGAAGACGTTCAATCCCTCCTAAGAAAAGAAGTGGAAAAGCATAGGAAGGGAATGAAAGGTTTTTTCTAGATTCATCTACGTGCCTGGAAAGATTTTGAATTTTGTCATCTAAGACTTTTTAGCTTCATTTACCTTTGACCTCCTCAGGTAAAAATGCTTTAATGACAAGATGTCAGAATTACCAAGAAAGCCCTTAGAGCTCTGGAAACTAGTTGATGATCGCCGCAAGAGAAGAGCAATTTCTATAAATGGCAAAAAAGTTATGCACGAGGTGGAATCTAATAGTCACGGGGATGTTATTTTCCATGCGATAACAACAGACCAGAAGCGTACTACGCGTTTATATGGAACAAATGGAATAACAGTTGTTGAAACAGATCTTCAGACAGGTAAGAAGAAGATAATATTGCCAAGTGGAAGGAGTTTTTATCAAAATTCTTAGAGGTATCCTACGTGCCTGGGAAAATAGTTAATTTTGTTTGTTGAAATTTATTTTTTAAAACAGTAGGATGCCTATATGTCATCATCAGAACCATCTCCTTGGGAAAAAGAAGCAGTAAAAGATTTAAGAACGATTAGAAGACAACTTGCCCGTAGTAGGCGCATTTTGAATGATCCTACTATCCCAGACGATATTCTATTTGATGCTGCACTTGATTCTATATGGAACACATTACAAGAATTGAGATTATCTACGGGTATAAAAGTTGAGAGAAAACAGAGAAGAGTCTCCGCAAAACAAGGGAGGAGTCCTAACTCTTAAATCTAAACCTCGATGTCTATAAAAATTCTTAACTTTTATACATTCTCATATCCTATTTGACATTTTTCGTTTTTCTCTCTTGACCCTTAACGCTTTACCCTTTACGCTATTTCCATGGAGCAGTTGTCTGAAAAACTGTTTGATTTTCTTAGGAATATTCCTAAGTCATATTATCTTCCAATAGTACTCTTTCTTGGTGGTTTGATATTTTTTAGCATTGGTTTGATACAGTTGCTACATTCTGAAAAGCAGGCTACTTCACAGGAAATATCTACTAAGACAAGCTCTTCTGCCATAAGCTCTACCCCTCTTTTGACAATGCAAGTAGATGTGGAAGGAGCAGTAGTAAAGCCTGGGGTGTATAAGTTGCCTCGAGATGCCAGGGTTCAGGACGGGCTTATTGCCGCAGGAGGACTTTCTAGCGATGCAGATAGAGCAGTTGTAACAAAATCACTTAATTTAGCAGCAAAGTTGGCAGATGGAGTGAAAATCTATGTGCCGAAAGTTGGGGAAGTCCAGCAAAATGCAGTAAGCAGCATGAATAATGCAGGGGAATCCAGTGTTTTGGGTGCCCAGACAGGTTTGATAAACATTAATTCAGCTTCAGAATCGCAATTAGATAGTCTTCCGGGTATTGGTCCGGTAACTGCGCAAAAAATTATTTCAGGACGCCCGTATGGAGCTATTGAAGATTTAACAGCAAAAAAGGTTGTGACAAATAGCGTCTTTGCAAAAATAAAAGACAAGATAACGGTATACTAAATTCTTAAATTATTAAATTGTTTTATTGCTATAAGCTTCTTAAGAATTTAACAATTTAGCAATTATTATGTATAGATTTTTCATTGTTTTTACTACGCTTTTTTTATTTCTTCGTCTTGGGCTTTTTTATTTGACTCCGTTTTCTTTTCCAACAGACAAGGAAGTTTCTTTTACTACTACTCTTTTAGAGGACCCAAAAGTGGTAGGGAATAGTCAACAGTTTTTTCTATCTGTTGGAGACTTTTGGCATAGTACAAAAGTTTTAGTAAAAACAAATAGTGATGAATCCTTTTCGTATGGACAGACACTAGAGGTAAATGGCCACATACAAAATTTACCTCGGTCTGGAGGCTTACAGCCTCGCACTCCCGAGGGGCATTTATACGTGGCAAGCACTCTATTTGATAGTCTGCTAAAGAATGAAAGGACTGTCCTGACAATCCAAAACCCTCAAATTAAGGCTAAAAATAGTGGTTTTTTACCACTTTTCACTCCTCTTCGCCAGAAAATAATTGATTTTTGTGAAAATAATTTTTCACAACCATACTCTGGCCTACTCGTTGGTATTATTTTCGGTATCAAAAGTTTACTAACAGATCAAATAACTAGATCATTTCGTATCACTGGACTTTCACACATCGTTGCAGCGTCTGGAATGAATGTAACACTTGTTGCAGGATTTCTTATTAGCTTGCTTGGCGCTTTCTTAAAAAGGCAGTGGGCGATTGTGGTAAGTATTGGAGGAATTTTTCTGTACGTCACAATTTCTGGCTTTGAAGGATCTATTGTACGTGCTGCACTTATGGGAAGTATTGCTTTTTCAGCCTCGCTTTTTGGTAGGCAATATAGCGCGTTGTATATATTATTTCTTGTTGGTGCAACCATGCTTTTGTGGAGTCCGTTGCTGTTATTTGATGTGGGGTTTCAATTATCTATTTTAGCAACTGCGGGTATATTAGTGCTAAAATCGAGCCTATTTAATCATTCAATTCTTGGAGATGACCTCTCAACAACACTTGCAGCGCAAGCTGCAACTCTGCCCATTATCCTCGCGACCTTTGGACAATATTCTTTGCTTTCTATTCTTGCTAATGTGCTTGTACTTTGGACAATTCCGCTTATTATGATTATTGGAGGAGTGGGAATAGTCATAGGATTAATTCTTGAGCCTCTTGGCAGACTTATTGTATGGATGTGTATTCCACTTCTTTGGTACTTACAATCTATTACCGCATTTTTTGCAGGTCATGCAGTCCTTGTGCAAATCAACAGTCTCCCGATATTTTTTACACTTGGGTATTACTTACTTCTTGTGTCCTTAGTTATATTCTTCAGAAGAAAATAGATTGTTATATAGGATATTTTTTGATAGAATTGTTTAATGGCAGAACGAACAGTATTTTCTTTAGCAGGGGCGGTGACAGGAGGAGTCCTTACGACAGCTGCAGAAATTTGCGGAGGGTTTCCTAAAGATAAGCCTCTCGTTGGTGCTGCAGTAGTTGTTGGAAGTATGTTGATATCAGGTTTAGGTGCTCGGGCAATATATAACCAAGAAACAAGACGAGATCAGGAACCGCCTGATTCTCCAGGAAATAATAGACGTTGATTTTTATCTAATGGTGTACTATTATCTCGTAATGGGAGTAGATACTGAGGAAGCAGCTTCGTTAAGAAAAAAGCTTGCAGGAACTAGCGAATCTCTTGCACGATATCATCGAATCCTTGAAGAACGTAATCCTGGTTCGGGTTTGTCAGGATCTGAGTTAGCTATAATAGGTGATAATCAATGGCTTGCAGCAATAGAAAGAAGAAGAGGTCGTCCTGATTTAGTAGCTCAAACAGAACACTCAATAAGAAAAATTACAGGCGGACGCGACATACGTGTTAGATAACTAGATTCGATAAAACCTCAAATAATTTCAAAATTTATATTAGCTTTATGAGTGCAGATATACCAAGATCAACTGAAGTAATAAAAAAGCCATCAAGAATTCGTCAGGGTAGAAGAACAAAATATGAGAGAGTTCTAGATGGAGTAGAAGAAGGTTTTAAAGGTGCAGGTGTTGGAGCAGTAATATCTGTTGGCCCAGCTCTAGTAGCGGGTATTTTAATAGGTCCTGGTGGTGCCGTTGTTGAGGGATTCGGGATTACTGTAGGAGCAGTTGAGGGATTCCGTGATGGTTATAGCGAGGATTAATACCTTTACCTCTTTTACTGGATAATTCTTATTTTTCTTTTATCCTGGCGATTCTACTAAAGTCTTTATGCTATCCCTTTTTAGCCTCAAGTTACCTCTTGAAAATTTCTCAGAGAGAGAGTAATATAGGATTCATGTTAGGAAGAAAGCCTCAAATACAAGCAGGACAGTTGTATAGAAGGAATGGTTTGCCTAGACCTGTAACTGATGGTATTGGTTATGGTATTCGTGAAGGTGAACGTGCGGTAGTTCAAGCTATAGAAGAGAGGGATATTAATAACCGACCAGTAGAAAAGGGAACAGGTCATGTTCGTTTTGCTCTTGCGGATGGTTTAGATCATATTATGTCCCAGGAAGCATTTCGTAATCATTTTGATGGACCCTTAAGTAACTCTTAATTCAGTACCTTTGGCGTATATTGTTCCAAGACACTTTGTAGCTTAGGGTTAAGTAGTGTTTTTGCTTCTTCATGTGCAACAGGCAGGGTAAAGAAAATGGTTGTCCCATGTTCGGGAGTAGAATTAACATAAATATTTCCTCCATGTGCCTCTACAATTCCTTTAGCAATGAAAAGTCCAAGTCCTGTGCCTTCGGTTATTTCAGGTTGCTGTCCATGATCTGCGCGCATGCTCATTTGTGGTTTTTGGAGCGATGCAAATTTTGTAAAAAGCTGTTTTTGCTTGTCCTGTGGTATACCAATACCAGTATCGCTTACTGACACGAGTATTCCGGGATTGGTTGGTGTTGTGGGAAGCTGATTATTATATTGTCCAACTATTTTAATAGTAATTTTTCCGCCAGCAGGAGTGAATTTAAGGCTATTTGATAATAAATTATTCAGTACCTGTGCCATGCGGCTGCTATCTATGAATGCGAGTGGTAATGCATCCTCAACCTGGTAGGTAATAGTAATTTGTTTTTTTATAGCTTCCGGCTGGAAAAGAGAAATTGTTTCTGTTGCAACTTTACTCATGTCAAATGGTGCTTGCCAGACAGTAAAATGACCTGCCTCCAATTTGGCAGCATCCAAAAGGGAATTAATATCATTCAGAAGTCGTTTAGATTGTTGCTCAATAATCGTTGCGAGTTTTTTATCTGATGCAGGAAGCTCGGCATTACTCACCATCATCTCGCTTGCTGCTTTAATGGCTGTTAAAGGACTTCTCAATTCATGAACAACTGCATTGGTAAAATCTTCCTTCATTTGCTGTAGGCCTTTTTCAAGCGTTATGTCATGAATAAGCACTGTCACTCCCATAACCTTTCTATCTAAAGTCTCTGTGTCTTCTACAGCCCCCAAAACGGGGGTTACAATAACTTGAGCGACTGTTTCATCTCCTAAATGGAGTTCTTTTTCTTCAATAATCTTATTTTGCGAAAGCGCTTCTTTAATTTTTGCGCCAAAATCCTTTTCTTTAGACAACATATTCACGACATCAAAGATAGTGGGATTACTTAAGTGGGGAATGCCAATTAGATTTCTTGCAGATTGGTTAATAAAGGTTAATTTATAGGTGTTATCTATCATCACAATGCCATCGGCAAGGCTTGTTATCATGGCTGTTAGCTTTTCTTGCTCATTGCTTATGAGAGCACGCAGACGGGAAAGCGCATTGGATGCTGTTGCAGTGAGTTGGTACATAATTGTCATATCTTCTTCCTTGTATAATCCTGGTTTGGTAGAGCAAATACTAATAAGCCCAACAATTTGACCATTCACGATAAGAGGGATATGAAAAAACGAAGCTAATTGCTTAGGATTCGTATCATCTATGACAAGCCCTGTGCGTATCTCTTCAACATGTTGGGGAAGGGGAGTTGTAGCAAGACTGCTCATTGAGGCAAGCATGCTTTTTTTGACTTGCTCTAAAAATTGTGTCCCAACCTTTTCCTCAAGTGTTGTCTTAATAATAACTTCTTCAGCATGTAAAATAAGAGAGGATACAGTAGAGTAGGGAAAGAGATTTTTAAGACTTCCAGTAAGCGTATCAATAACACGTTCTACATCAAGCGAGTAGCCAATTCTATCTTGAATTGTCTTGAGCACCGCAATTTCGTACAAGCGTCTTTTTTGTACAATATCATGTTGGTTAATGGTCTTTTTAAGATTCTTACTTGTCAGTGCAAAATATATTGCTAAAATAGCAAATCCAACCATGCCTCCAAGAGTTAAAAGGGGAAATATGTCCATACAATTAGTATGGAAAGGGGAAAGAAAAAAGTAAAGGGGAACTACCCGAGTTGGCTAACAGATTTTTTAATACTTCCTCGAGCTCTATGAATTTGTGTCTTTACGTTACTGGTGCTTGTTTCAGTTGTATCTGCAATTTCGCTATATGGCATACCTTCCCTGACATGAAGAAGAAACGCTCTTCTGTTATTTGGTTTGGTTTTACTTAATCCATCACTAATTGCTGCATACT
Source organism: uncultured Gammaproteobacteria bacterium (assembly GCA_964408485.1). Lineage (GTDB taxonomy): Bacteria > Patescibacteriota > Microgenomatia > Levybacterales > UBA12049 > DASQJJ01. The sequence goes on along the minus strand of CAYOZJ010000005.1, from coordinate 47,165 downwards.
CTTCTCGTCTCAGAGCTACAGCTTCGGGGCTTTCTGTTTGATGATCTCTGAGTAATATTTCCTGCGCATGTATTGGTAAGCTATCTATTGGTTGTGCTCGTCTTTTTCCTGGAGCATTTCTTCTCTGAAGATCTACTGCTCTGGATCTGGTAACAGCAACCAATGTGCCTACATGCGCCGTTGATCTATATTTGGGTTTGGAGAGAACAGTTAGATATGCATTTTGAACAGCGTCCTGAGCATCTTGAGGGCTTAATCCTTTTCCTAATGCAGTACGCATTAAGCTATCCCAGTTTTCATTGATTTGTTCGTACTGCCTTGCTTCGTCAGTAGCCATAAGTTGACGTATTATAAGGCTGTAGAGAAGATAAAAGCAATGGCAATGGGGAATTATTTCATGAGGGATTCTAATTTATCACCTGTTTTCTTGCTTCCAATAACAATAATGTATGTACCAACAACAAAGCACGCTTCTTTTGCCAAAAGAATACATATCGAAACATATGGTGGAAGTACTGCAGTATAGTTGTTAACAGTCAGGTACGAATTGAGCGCGTCAATAATAATGCCAAATGCAATAAAAAATACTCCCCACGAATTTGTTTTAAACCCACTTGCTAAAATACCTGTACCAAATTTCTTGGTGACACTGGCCATGACAATGCCAGCAGCGATTGCGGCAAATGCAGACATAAAGCTTCCAGCCTCTATTATGACGGTTAATAATCGTTGTGGGTCAATATTAAGCATAGCCTAAAATTTCTAATTTCTAATTTCTAATTTCTAAAAATAAGGTACTTTATCTTTAGGTTAATTAGGTCAATTAGATAATTAGGTTACTTTCCTTTCTGGCGCATCCTTCCAATTCCAGGATCTATTTAATAGTCAACCATCATTGATCAATTGTCAACCCCGATTCAATCGGGGTCAATACAGTTATGCTGCCAATGGATTTTTAGCAGGAGTAGGGGTGGTTGTAGGGGGAGTAGCCACAGATGTAATAGGTTGAGCTGGTGTACTCACGTCATTGCGAGGAGCTTGCGACGCGGCAATCTCGTTATTAGTATTAGATTGCTTCGTTTCACTCGCAATGACAGAAGGGTTTTGAAGTGTTGGTTGTGGCATCGAGAGAAGTGGTTCCATTGTCTGCTTTACGATAAGGCCAGAAAGTTGGACAAATTGATCAATCAATGCTTGAGTTACTGCTTGAGGCTCGCCCGTATATGCAGTAACAGTTCCATCATTTGCAACCACAAGTCCTTTCACATTGCGAGCTTTGGAAAGCGTAATATCTGGACCTAAAATAACAATTTGTTTTTTAATAACTTCTGTTAATAGTTGTTTGTAGTCCTGATTTGGATTCATAGTATAAAATTTTAATTCTTAATTTCTATTTTTGGTACTATTTTAACCGGGTGAATGGTTTGTGGAGAAGGCTCTGCTTTGTGTACTTCCTGTAAAAGTGCGTTAGCCTTTGTAGCCAAATCATTTGGTGATATTTGATACTTTAATATATAGTCTGACGCACCCATTTTCATCGCATTTTGGACAAGTGTGTCTTGGTTAAAGTTGGAAAGAATTGCAATGGGTATGGCCTTTGTATCAGGATCTGCCTTTAGTTGTTGCAGTACTTGATTACCATTCATGTCAGGCAAAACTTGGTCAAGAAAAATAACATCCGGATGCTCATTTTTGGTTTTGTCCATTCCCTCAGAGCCAGTAAGTGCGGTAATAACTTCAAAATTGGAGGTTTCTAAGGCTTGCTTAAAAACATCCAAGATTGCTTCCTCGTCATCAATTAAAAGTATCTTCATGCTTTCCTTCCTTGATTTTCCTCGCCCTGTTGACAGAGAGAGGATTAAGGTGAGGGTAACTCCTCTAGTTTTATACTGAACCAATGGGGGAATGGTGTCAAGAGGAAAGGATTAATAACCCTTTAAAACAATACCGCCTATACCCAAAGGTCTTCTCTCACCAGCTTTGATTTCTACTCTTTCTGTTTCACCTAAAATTTCTCTTTTAACGTGTGCAGAACCTCCTTGACCCACACCTCGAGGAAATGTTCGAACTGTAGCTTCAGTAGGGTGACCAGAAGAATCCAAGATAGCATATCTTCTACTATCAGTTAATTTCTCAAATTTTCCTCCTTGAGGAAGAGTGCTGTTTCCTGCTTCTTCAACTTCAATTCCCATAGATCCGATTATTATACTCCGTTTATAGTAATAATCAAGGCAAAATAGACTTGAATTATCCTGTAGTGATGATATAATAGATTAATGATTGGAAGATTAATCGGTGAAGCACTTTTGCCAGCTGTTGATAGAGGAATTAACGGTACACGTGTTATTTATGCTAGTCCTGTGCCAGTAGGAAAAGGATTGGGAGTTGTTGACAGTATTGGCACATAAACATTAGCGGATGGAACAAGAGTAATACCAGACAATGGCTCAACTACCGTAAGTAGTAATAATGATGGGAGCGTTATAGCTAAAGATGACGGGCCAACAGTGGGAATGACTATTACGCGTAAAAATGTTATCGGTCCCGCAAGAATTTCACGCTTTGGTCCTGGTGGAAGTACTGTTGTAGGCATTAACAGTGAGGATTTGCGATTTACCCATCATGGTACCAATGCACCAGATGCATCTGATCAGGGTAATTTTGCCTAATTTTACCCCCTTGACAGGCACGCTAACCTGTAGTAAAGTAGTACTTCCGAAAGTCCGTTGCTTCAGGGCCTCAGTAAGGAGGCCTGAAGGAGCGGATTTTTTTATGGTTTAAAACAGAATCTGTTGTGAGTATAATAGCTGTAGTATGAATAAAGTTGACGTTTTAATTGAAGGATATGCAAAGATAACTGAGGCTGGTTGGGATGCAAGCAGCTCCTGTACTCTTATTGTGACTGGTAGTGGCAAGAAGATTCTTGTAGATCCTGGAGCAAATAGGGATTTATTATTTGCAGAGCTTAAAAAGAGAAGTTTAAGCATTGAAGATATCGATATGGTCTTTATTACCCATCATCATTTGGATCATGCAATGAATGTGGGATTATTTCCTAATGCAAAAGTAATAGATGAAGAGGCTGTCTACATGCAGTCTGTTGCTGTTGCAGGCGTAAAAATGCTTCCCGACACAGATATTACTGTTATTGCAACCCCTGGGCACGAATATGCGCATGCTTCTCTTGTTGTTCCAACAGAAAATGGCACAGTTGTTGCTGCAGGAGATTGTTTTTGGTGGTCAGAAGGAGAAGAGCAGGTGGTAAATGTAGAAAAATCGGATGATTTTGCAGAAAAGATGGATGAGTTAGTTACTTCACGTAAAGAAATTTTGGAGCTAGCAGATTGGATTATTCCGGGTCATGGAAAAATGTTTGAGAATAAAAAGATGTCATCCCGGACTTGATCCGGGATCCAGAAACTAGATTCCTGCCTTCGTAGGAATGACAAAACTATGAAAGATAAATTACAAAAAAAATTACAAGAAGTTGTTAAGAAATTAACAGATAAGCAGGTAAATACTATAATATCTATACCAAAAGATATCAGTAAAGGTGATTACACAAGTAATGTTGCTTTTCAATTATCCAAGATTTTAGGTAAAAGTCCACTGGATACTGCTCAAGAAATAGTTAAGGAGTTCGGTAATTACTCGGGAATCCATTCGGCAGGCTCAGGAGAACTAGAAAAAGTAGAAGCAGCTACCCCAGGGTTTATTAATTTTTACTTATCAGCAGAGACATTAAAAAAGGATCTCGAGCATGTGCTTAATGCTCCGGAAAAAGTTGCCACAACAAAGAAAATGGAAAATATTCAATATCTTGTTGAATTTGCTCATCCAAATACACATAAAGAAATGCATATTGGCCATATGCGTACGCTTATTACAGGTGAGTCTCTTTCTAGGCTTTTAGAATCTCAAGGAGCTAAGGTTTTCCGTGCGAATTACCAAGGTGATATTGGACCACATGTTGCGAAAGCAATCTATGGTATAGAAAAAATCATGCAGGAAAAGGATTTAAAACTTGATGAAGTTGAGGAATGGAGTGCAAAAGACAAGTCGCACTTTTTAGGAGAAGGATATGTTCGAGGGAACCTTGATTATGAGCAGGAAAGGGAAAAAATTGACAAAATTAATAATGATTTATATCGAAAAGTACCTGGATACCACTGGGATATGTATGTGCAAACGCACAAGTGGAGCATGGATTATTATGATGAGTTTTATAGTAGGTTTTATACAAAATACGACAAGCTTTTCTTAGAAAGCCAAATGTATGAGAAGGGAAAGCAACTTGTTGAGAAAAATGTTGGGAAAATATTTGTTAAAGATCCAGATGGATCAGTTATTTTCCCAGGCGAGAGGTATGGTCTTCACACGCGTGTATTCATAACTCAAGCTGGAAATCCAACGTATGAAGGAAAAGAAATGCAAAATGCATATGATGAATGGGAAGCCAGTCACTTCGATAAAAAAATTCATGTGGTTGCCAATGAACAGGCTGGGTATTTTCAAGTAGTTTTCAAGGCCCTAGAATTACTTGATCCAGAGAAGTTTAAAGATAAGCAATATCATCTGTCTATGGGAATGGTTCAGTTGGTTGGTAAAAAAATGAGCTCACGTACGGGAGATATACTCACTGTTGATTGGCTTATTGACCAGGTGAAGGCAGCTGCAGACAGTCTTTTTAAAGAAGGGAAAGTTGTTGGAGAAGAGAGAGATGAAGCTTTGGAAAAAGTAACCATCGGTGCAGTGAAATATTCGGTTCTCAAAGGTGGGACAGCACAGAATGCTGTTTTTGATATTGAAAAATCAGTATCTCTTGATGGGCATTCTGGACCGTACATTCAGTATACATATGCCAGGACCCAAAGTGTTTTAAGTAAAGCCCAAAGTAATTCTTCTTCCCTGAGCGAACAGAGTGAGTCGAAGGGCCTTCGACACTCGACTCAGTATTTGCTTCCCCGAAGCGGCACAGCTCAGGCAAAAAATAGATTATCCTCAGATTATACACCCCAGAGTGAGGAGAAAATCTTACTACAAAAACTTGTTCAATTTGGTCCAACTGTAGAATCTGCAGCAGAGAATTATGCACCAAATATGATTTGTGAATATGTGTTTGAGTTATCTCAGATGTTTAACAATTTCTATCAAAAATACAGAATTCTGAATGCAGATTCAGAAAAAGAAAAAGAATTTAGACTTGCGCTGACTCAAGGAGTGGGAATTGTCTTAAAACAAGGCCTTAATTTGCTTGGTATCCAAGCTCCTGAGAAAATGTAGACATTAAGTTTTTATCTTCTTTTTGTAGCATCTCTGGTATGTTCCCATTTGCGCACAAACCAAGGAGCAAGAGGGCCTTCTATTTCACAATTTTCGGTAGTTTGATTTTTAATTGGACAGCGTCTTCTCATATTGTAAATTCCTTCTTGACGTTTCTCACCGCATGCAACGTCACCCACTCCAGGGAGAGCGTCAATAAATGCAGGACATTTTTTCATACAAGCTGATTTTATCAGTAATACCTACTATAAGTCAAAATACAATTGATCTACTTGAAATCCTGTAGTATAATACAGACATGAGAACATCTACCAATTCTGGACCACAACGAGATAAAGATCCTCGAGAAAGATATAGAGAAGGTCTTAGCTCTTTTAGAAGAAGATCTCAAGGCAAGGGAATTTCTCCACAATCTATCTTAGAATCTATGCAATTTGCATGGGCTCACAAAAAGAGAGCGTGCTTCATTGGTTGATGACCCTGCAGCTGCACGAAGGCTTGAATTGGAAGCCAGCGTTATAAGAGAAGAGCTGGATAAGCTGGAAAAGAAATAATTTTTCCTTTTTTCCCTCTTGTCCACCCAATTTTCCAGTGATATACTTTGAGATGGAAAGAAATAGAAGGTTGATAGTAGAAAATAGGGGTAGAAGGTTGAGAATAGAATATAGAAAGTCCTAATCCATCCTCAATTTTTCCATCTTCTAAACCTATCTTCCATATTCTATTTTCAATCGTCTAGAACGTATGGATTACAGAAAAACAGTTTTACCAAATGGTCTTCGGGTACTCATTATCCCAATGCCTTCCTTTGAGTCCGCAACAGTCCTCGTGATGGTTGGTGCAGGAAGTAGATACGAAACAGTAAAAAATAGTGGTATTTCCCATTTCCTCGAGCACATGGCTTTCAAGGGCACAACAAAGCGTCCATCTGCAATGGATATTGCAGGATTAATCGATGGAATTGGTGGAGAATTTAACGCATTTACGAGTAAAGAGACGACTGGGTATTACATAAAAGCACAATCCACTCATGTGGAGACATGTCTCGATCTTTTGTCTGATATGCTTACTGATTCTTTGCTTCCAAAGCCAGAGATAGAAAAAGAAAAAGGAGTAATTATTGAGGAAATTAATATGTATGAAGATACGCCAATGCGAAATTTAGGAGACATCTACGAAAGACTTTTGTATGGTGATACCCCAATGGGATGGGACACAGCAGGGACAAAAGAAGTTATTCGCTCAATCACGCGGGAGGATTTTGTCACATATATGCAGAGCCTGTATAGTCCGGATAATATGACTGTTGTTGTTGCAGGTGGTATCGATACAACTGCCGAAGAATTGGTAAGTAAATACTTTGGCCCAATGAGTAAATTTAGCACTATAAAAGCGAGTAAGGTAGTAGACGCACAAAAAACACCAGCTGTTTTTATTAAAAATAAAAAAACAGAACAAGTCCATTTGGCTCTTGGGGTTAGGACTGTTGGGCTTGACCATCCAGATGAAGACGCACTAGAAGTATTAGCAGCAATTTTAGGTGGAGGAATGAGTTCACGCCTTTTTAACGAGGTTAGAGAGAAGCGAGGATTAGCCTATTATGTAAGAACAAGCTCTGATAATTATACAGACTGTGGGACGTTTGTTACCGCAGCGGGAGTAGATAAAAATAGAGTAGAAAGTGCAATAAAAGTTATTTTAGAAGAGCTTGAAAAAATAAAACAGCCTGGAAATATTAAGGAAGAAGAGCTTATTAAAGCAAAAGAATATATTAAAGGTCACTTTGTCCTTGATTTAGAAGATTCACGATCTGTTGCAGACTATTATGCTCATCAAGAGTTACTTGAGAAGAGGTTGGAAAATCCAGAAGAGAATATGCAGAAAATTGATGCAGTGACTATTGCTGATTTAGAGCGAGTTGCCAAAAAATACTTAGTTGAAGAGACACTTAATTTAGCAATTATTGGAGATTTTAAAGATACAGCACAATTTGAATCACTTCTTAAATTAGCATAACTATGCCTCAAGTAAGAGCCGAGGATCCGAATGATCCAATAAATCAGAGAATTCTTGAACTTCTTGATCAGGGTTTTAGTACTGAAGATATTGGTAGAGAAGTTAGGCGTCACCCAGACACTGTTGCGTATAGAATAGAGCGTATGAAGCAAGGTGGTGTAGAAGGTATACTTCCGTGGGAAAAGCGTCGATCGCGTTCTCTTAGTAGAGCTTGGTCAGATCCCGATGTGCGGGAGAATTGGCAAAGAGGACTTCAGGAAGCATCAAAATTAGAGTCTGTGCGTGATAACAGAATAGCTGGAGGGAAGAGGAGAATGGAAAGAGAGGATGAAGCTGCAAAACTAAGAGCCAATATTGCAAAAGCAAGAGAAGTAAAACAACAAAAACGAAGACAAGGTCAGGTTACTAACTAAATTACAGGTTCAGTATGGGTGGCAAAAAACTTGATGCTGATATTGATGAAAAGATTAAGCGACTTATTCTCGTTGAGGGTAAGACAGATCCAGAAATTGCCTCAGAATTACATGTAAGTGTCTCCACAGTTATACGGCGTATTGCCTCAATTCGAAATACAGAACCTGATTTACTTCCTAATAAAAGCGAGCGAGTAAGTAATGCCATGAGTAGATTTTGGGCACCAGAGTCTTCTGAATTTCGAGATGCAGCAGTTGGCGGGATGAAAAGGCGAGCTGCAAAAGGTGATGAAGCATACCATACAAATAGAAGACGGAGTGGTGGAATAGGTGGGAGAATATCGAGGAAAGGAAAAAGAAAACCTCCTGAAATGTAATATATTTTTGATAAAAAACTGATAGAATCTTTCTAAGTCTCTTATGGCAAATAAAAAAAATGAAAGTTTGAGTAGTGCTCAAGAGCCAACTGCTGTTTCAAATCGAAATAGAAAAAGAGCCAATGATTCTTGGAGAAATTTATCTCCTCAACAATACCAAAGTCGTACACAAGGCTTAATGAAGCCTCTAGATATTAGTCCTGAAGAAGAAAGGATTATCCGGGAGGGAGTTGTGGCAGGAAGGACGCTTAAGGAAATTGGCGACGATCTTGGAGGAATGCCTATTCATAATGTGAAATATAGAGTTAGAAAACTGAGAGAGCAAGGTACTCTTTCTGCCCCTGAAGGTAAATCATACCCACGAACACAAGAGCACAGAGATCAAGCTTCAGATCTGGCAGCAAAAAGATGGGATGTTATGACCGATAAGGAAAGAGGAGCAGCAAAGGATGCGATAAGAGCTGCTCAGACTCGTCGAACTCGGGAAAATAGAGCTGCAGCGGCTAAAAAAGGACATGAAGCAAAAGGGAGGCCAAGAAGGAAATAATATGCAACGAACAGATGAAGAAGAAGCATTTCTAGATAGTGAGGTGATTCGTCTAAAAGGGATGGGGTGGCCAGTAGCGAAAATCGCTAGGGAAATCAATCGTTCAAGCAGCGCAACAGAGGATCGGTATAGGAGACTTATTCGCGAAAAACGACTTCCAAATGCACCAAAGGGCATATGGACAGAGGAACAGAGAGCTCATGTTGGTAAGCAAACCAGGGAATGGTGGAAAAATATGAGCGAAGAGGAGCAAAAGAAGTTTGGAGATAAAATAAGGCAGTCTCAAACCTATGAGCAACGTGTTGCAGCAGCACAGAAAGGGTTGCAAACAAAAAGAGCCGCCGCAACAAGACGAGAAGTGGAAAATAGACAACAAAGGCAAGAGAGGCAAAGATAAATCATTAAATGAGACTTTCAGAGCGAAATAAGAGATATCAAATCATAGCTCAGGGGTTACGTTCTAATAAAACAAGGCAACAAATTGCAGATGAGTTAGGAATTTCCAAAAGCAATGTGAAGCGTCACGTGCCGGAAGTGAGAATGATACACCCTGACGTTCCTCAGGCATCTATAGCCATAGATTGGGAGAGATCTTACCCGCTTATTGCAGATCAATTGCATTCTTTTAAAACAAATAGTCAAATTGCAAGTGCATTGGGTGTATCAGAGAGTAGTTTACGTGCTCATTTGCCTGAGGTGACAAAAAGATATCCCAGTGTTCCTTCTGCTTCTATACGACAGAGGAAAGGCACCGAGGAAAGTTGGAAAAGTCCTGTTGTTTATCAAAACCACGTAGACGCAGCAGTAAAAGCAGGTATGCAGGAAGACTTACAAGATGTACGTCGACAAAATGCCAGAAGGCAGGCGCAAAAAGGAGGAAGAGGGTTTAAGCCGCTTGCAAATAAAGACCAAACATGAAAAAATAGATTGTATGGAACAAACAGTAGTACTCGTTAAGCCAGACGGAGTACAAAGAGCACTCATTGGCGAGGTCATACACAGATTTGAAAGAAAAGGTCTTCACTTAACCGCTTTAAAGATGGTTAACCTTAGCTCAGATCTTCTTGAAGAGTGGTATGTGCATCACAAAGATAAGCCATTTTTTCCGTCTCTTCGTGACTATATGCAGTCATACCCAGTTGTTGCTATGGTGTGGGAAGGAAAAGATGCTGCTACTACAGTACGCACAATGATTGGTGTTACCAAAGCGCGAGATGCACAGCCTGGGACAATTCGGGGAGACTTTGGTATGAGTCAGCAATATAACTTAATTCATGCATCTGAATCTGCAGAGCATGCGCAAAAAGAAAAAGGACTTCTTTTTAAGGATGATGAAATTTTCCCTTGGGCAAAAATGGACATGTCTCAGGTGTACTCAGAAGAAGAATTAAAATAATTTTAGGCTGCAGGTGGATTTGGATCCTCAGGAGAACTGTGTAAGTCTTGGTAAATTCTAACTATTTCTCCTTGTTTTCTTGTACGCTCGACTCTCTGCTTCATTCCCTCTATACCTATTCCTGCATTGTGCTTATTCCCTATTTCTAAACGTCTTAAATGGCGAGTTGCTCTTTGTTGTGCGTCAATAGCTCCTGGTTCTCTTGGGGTGGCTTCACCTGTCATGCGCGATTATTATTCCACAGCCACCATGCTGTGTCAAACAGTAGAAAATCAATCAGCTCGGAAAATAGACAATAATAACACCATGCATGGAGAATAAATGCTTGAAGAGCAATAAGTCCCAGGCCAACCAAGAGGCCGAGAGAACAGAGAGTAAAGAGAATAGTAACTGTCATTCTGGCAAACGTAGTGCGTCCAGAATCTGGGTTGTTTGAGATTCTGGAGTCCTCACGTTGTTCGTCCCCAGAATGACGAAAGCTTATAAAAATTCCTGTTAGAACCAATATGGCTAGATAAAACCCAACTCCCAAAAGTGCGAGGGGAATACCTGCAACTGTGGCAAAACTGCTTGTTAAGACTGTCTCACAGCCTCCAACAGTGCATGGAGGAATAGCATGTTGGTAGTGTTGAATAGTAAGATATCCTGCATCCAAAAACCCTAAAGCAGCAAAGATAAGTAATAAGTAGGGGAGTACTTTTATCGGAAAAGGAGAGGTAAAAAACTTTTTCAACGAATAGTCATCCATATAAAAATCCTTCGACTCACTTCGTTCGCTCAGGAAAAAATTATCCCTGAGCTTGTCGAAGGGTCTATTTTATTGCTTCATCAATCAACTTTTTAAAGTCATCTAAGCTTTGTGGATTATCAATTTGCTTGTTATTAACAAAAAATGTTGGTGTGCTATTTAATCCCATTGCAGTATCATTGCTATACGATTGGTCAATAAAATCAGCTGTTGCTTGTGCCTCATAATCTTTCTTAAATTCATCATTATTAAGTCCTAAATCTTTTGCATAGCCAAGAAAGATTGACTCAGGATTAGTAACGGTTGCCCAACTATCCTGCGTTTCAAATAATCTATCATGCATTTCCCAGAATTTTCCTTGGGACGCACCATTCGATGCATCCTTTTGCAAGCCTGCTGCATATGCTGCTTTTGCGCTATTAACAGCATTTTGATGGACACTTTTAAGTGGGAAAAATCTATACACAAAATTTAATCTCGTCCCATACATTGTCTGAATTTGCTTAACAATTGGATAGTATGATTTACACGCTGGACATTGAAAATCTGCATATTCAATAAGGGTGACAATCTTCCCTGAGCTTGTCGAAGGGTTAGGATTGGATTGAAAATCACTCGAAGTTACTTTGGGCGCGGTGAGTGTTGGTCCCGACGAGGATGTTGTTGTTCCAGTAGAAAAAGCAACTAATGCCCAAAGAGCCAGAATAAGAAGCATGCCACCCAAAGACCAAATTGCAATTATTTTGTAAACCCTGTTTTTTCTTTCCTTATCTGCTTTTTCTCTCCATTCCTCTTGGCGAAGCGCTTTTTTCTCGTCTTTAGTAAGCTTTGGCTCCATATAAATAAATTCTTCACTTTGATCTCCCTCTCCTTTTAGGAGAGGGTTGGGGTGAGGTTGTTCTATCATCGCAGGTTTTTACTCAATTTTCAAGCTGAAAATGATATAATTAATCTATGGTAGAAGGAAAAGGACCTCAACAATTTGGAATAAAGCCATTACAACAAAGAGGCGATATTATGCCCGCACCGGTTATGTCAATGAAGTCAGAACCAGTTATATCCGTTGAGATGCAAAGGAAAACCGAGGCGCTTAAAAGATTTAGTGAAGAATTTGTCCAGCCATATATGCGCGATGTTTTGCAAAAAGAAGGAACACCAGAGCTTAATGGATGGCTTGGGGAGCGTATGAAAGCACTTCCTGAAATGGTTATTCAGGAAACCGATGTACCCCAAAGGGGATGGGAGCGAGCATTTTCAGTAAGTCCCATTAGCACGGATACATTACCAGAAGATGCAAAAATACAAGTAGACAATCAAATAGACCCTGGACTTATTAGGTATGTTGAAGATAGTGGAAAGGGAGGTAGAAATATTCCTCACGCGTTATATGTTTCTTATAATCAAAACGGAGAAAAGATAGTTGGCGAGATTCAATCTAGTGGCGAGAAGGGCAGTGCATTTGATGTAAAAGGGTTACTCGTTACGAAATATCAACTTAATGTAGATGGAAGCCATGCAAAAGATGAAAATGGTCAAGACAAGGTTGTATTGGAATGGTGGCAGCCAATTATTGATCAGAAGCCCGAACTTGTTAGTATTTGGACTCCTAATGGTATTAAAGAGATTGCCGTAAGTGGTTTTGTTGCACTCCTCCGTGATAGTCAAGGACGTATTGCTATTGCCTTAGAGCAAGAGCCAGGAGCACACTCTGATATGCATGCCCTTGTCAGAACACCAGTTCAAACATCAGTCAGTAAGCTTAATACAATTGCAGCAGGAGGGATAACAGATGATCCACTGAGTAATGTCTTGGCAGCAACTGTACCAGAAGGAAAGCAATTTACCGATTTACTTATCGAACCAAGTCTTCTTATTACTCCGGAAGCAACAGCAGATGAGGTAAGACCTGAGCCATTGCCTTATGCAGATGCAAATCGACTTAATTCGAAAAATTTGGCAATAGAATTTCCACCTCTACCAGATGATGTTATTGAGAAATTAACGCAAGATGGAAAAATTTATATGGCAACGCCAGAAGAAATATTTACCCTGCATAAAGCAAGACTTCTTAATTATCATGCAGCAGGAATGGTTTTGGATATGGCAATTAGGATGCTTCGCGAGAAACAACAAACTGCATAATCTGTGTCGGAGTGCTGGGAATTTACTTTTTTCTTGCATTCAGTCTTTTCTTCAAAAGGTTTTCAGTATAGCCACCGTTTTTAATAAATTTTTCCTCAGCAGCTTTGATTTGTCTTGATAGAAGATAGGTTGCTTGGTGAAGAAGAGTCAGAAGAAAATTGGTAGCTTGCTCTGGATTTTCTGGCAAAATTGGCTTTTCTATAAGCTCACCTAAGGTACTTAAGTTTCTTAGGTTACTTAGATCAAATGCTTTTCTTCGAAAAACAAGAATTCTTTGGTCATCCTTCGCCCATATTTCTAGTTTTCTTTGTCTCAAAAAGTCCTCATAATCTGCCAGTAATTCTTCCAAAGACCCATTAGCAACTCCCAGTAGTTTCAATTCGACATGTGTTGATGTGCGAGCATCGCTCACGCCTTCAATAATATTTTGCTTGCCCGATCTTCCGGCTTGAATCATTTGTTCTCGAGTACGTCTATAATCAAATCCAGCCAGGAATTTCTCACAAAACTGTACATTTAAGTCAACAATGATCTCGCTATACCGATAGGTAAGAAGATATTTGTATTTAGGAAAACTCATAAGTATCTTAAGTGACTTAAGTAACTCATTTCATTTTAGTCACAATAGAAGTAAAATACAAAGACTCGGGGTGTAGTGAATCGGTATCACGCTTGGTTCGGGACTAAGAGACACTGGGTTCAATTCCCAGCACCCCGACTCAGCGCACACGTGTCCCTGTAGTTTAACGGATAGAACAGACCCGTCCTAAGGGCCCAATGGCAGTTCAATTCTGCCCGGGGACGCAAGATTCACTAAGTTACTTAAGCGATATGGTGTAGAGATTTGGTTGAATATCAGAATTGCCTAGATTGGTTAACACTACAATATTATCTCCTGTTGGCCATGGGAAGCCGTCACTATCAATAAATGGTCCTGCATAGATTGTTGTATTGTTTGCTCCGTCATATTCACGAATATCAACTCGCTTGTTGTGGACAACAATAAGATGCTTACTATCAGGAAACCACATAATTTTTTGACCAACTACATCTTCTGCCTTAACAATAAGGAAGTTTTTGTCTTCCTTCGTGTCATACAGGTAGGCATTTCCTTTTACCAGATTCCTGTCTTCCTGGACAGAGTCAGCGCCAATAATCTTTGGTGTTATTATTTGTTGTAGTAAGCCAGATTCTGATGCAGTATAGAAAAACTTTGTTTCATCTGGCGACCACTGGAGATTTGCCATGTTTTGCATTGCAAATAGCTTAAGTGTAGGTTTGAGCGTATTGAGTTGTGCTGTTTCTTTTTCTGTTGCGATCTTTTCCCAGTTAGTATTAACAGTAGCAATAGTTTCTGTGACATCTTGAGGTGTCGTATTCATTTTAGATGTATCCAAAAGATATATAGTAGGCCTCGTTGTTCCTGTTGGAGTTATGCTTGCAAGAATTTGCTTTCCGTCAGGTGACCAAGATAAATTTGCCTGCGTAAAATCAACAACAGTCCCATCAGAAATTTGGGTTGCATTATTTTGAAGGTTGAGAAGCGATCTATTAGCCATATCTAATACATAGACACCATTTTTTGTAGCAGACTGACTGGCGACAGCATAGGCAATTTTGGTCATAGATGGATCAATTGCGGGATTTAACGCGCCTGTTGCCGTAATACTCTCTAATTTTGGTGTTGTTGGGAAAAGGAGCGCTTCTGCTTTGCTTACCACTTCTTCTTGGACAGTAATTGTTTTTTCCCAAGGGAAATAACCATCTTTAAAGATACGGACTTTATACGTTCCTGGTGCAAGATTTATTGTATTGTTGGTTGCGGTTGTTAAATGCTCATTCACCAAAACCTGCGCGCCGTCTGGAGTACTTGTTGCTACAAGAAGCCCTGAACCTTTCAGTATTCCTTTACTGCCAGATAAGTCAATTCTATAGCCCCTGCCATAGAAAACAGCAATGAGGGTGCCAATTCCTAGGAAGAGAAGTATGAAGAAAGATATAAGGATTTGCCGACGCATATGGCTTATTATACCTACTAAAAGAATAGCTTGCAAGAAAAATGTAAGCTGTATATACTCAAGTAATATCAAAGCTAGTAAACAAAAGTGATATAGAAACAATAGCTTTTGATATTATCAATTAACCTAATTCACCTAATTAATCTAATTTCTAAAAAAGCACAAATGGCACAATTGGAAAATTCGGATTTGAGATTTGATTAGGTCAATTAGAAATTAGTAATTAGAAATTTTTATATATGTTTAGCAAAAGAGTAGGAATAGATCTTGGTACTGCTAATACACTTGTCTATTTAGCAGGAGAGGGAATTGTCTTAAATGAGCCAACGGTTGTTGCGGTAACTGCTGAGGATAATCGTGTTGTTGCTGTTGGTAAAGAAGCAAAGGAGATGCTTGGCAGAACACCTGGAAATATTGTTGCTCAACGCCCCATGCGAGATGGTGTGATTGCCGATTACACCATAACCGAGGCAATGCTTTCTTATTTTATCGACAAAGCCTGTGGCAAGTCCCGCTTTTTTAAGCCCGAGGTTATGATTTGTATTCCATCTGGCGTTACGCAGGTAGAAAGACGGGCTGTTTTGGATGCAACAATGGCAGCCGGTGCAAAGGCAGCATATCTAATAGAAGAGCCACTCGCTGCTGCAATTGGTGCAAAAATTCCTATTGCACAAGCTGCAGGACATATGGTTGTAGATATTGGAGGAGGTAGTACAGAGGCTGCAGTTATTTCTTTAGGTGGAGTGGTTGTTCATAATAGTGTTAGGGTTGGGGGAAATAAAATAGATGAGGCAATTGCAACCTATACGCGAAAGAAATTTAATCTCCTTATAGGAGAGCGTACATCTGAGGAAATAAAAATAACCATTGGGAATGCATATCCGACAGAAGCAGAAAAAAAAGACCCAAAGAAAATGGAAATTCGTGGCCGTGATAGCATAACTGGACTTCCCCGGACCATAGAAATGACTGAGCTTCAAGTTAATGAGGCAATCCTCGAGCCTATCACTGACATAGTGAATGGAGTGAAGCTGGTACTTGAGGATACACCTCCTGAGTTGGCATCTGACATTATAGATAAAGGAATTGTTATGAGTGGAGGTACGAGTTTGCTTCATAATCTGGATAAATTTATGACACATCTCACCGGCGTCCCGTGTCACGTAGCAGAAGATGCTCTTTTGTGTGTTGTGCGTGGGACAGGCGTTGCACTAGAGAATATTGAGCTCTATAAGAGATCCATATCTAAAAAATAGAACCCAATTGTTATATTCCTAAATTACTAAATTGCTAAACAAACATCGTAACAATTTAACAATATAAGAATTTAATAGTTCTATAAAATAAATTATGTCATTATTACCCCATAAGATTTATCGTAAATATTCTAGCTTCAGACTAATGTGTAGTATTTCACATTTTTCAATATCATTATAGTCTTATAATATAAAAAGTAATAATTGCGTAATAAATTAAAAAATATAGGGTAAAAGACGAATTTTAAAATCAATTATCGCGAACATAAAATATATACAAAGTATGCCAAATAGAATAATTAATAAAAAAACTCAGGAGGCTTATAGCAGTAGTAGTGATTTGGTGAAAACAGAAATCTTAGGAGTTGGTATAACAAATGCATCAAAAGAAAATATCCTGGAGTATATTACTAATTCTTTGAAGAAAAATACAAAACCGTACTACATTGTGACCCCTAATCCAGAAATGATAGCACTCGCTCATAAAAATTCTGACTTCAAGACTATCCTTAATCAAGCCAAAATAGCCTTGAACGATGGAGTAGGGATGGGTGTGGGAGCATTAGTCATGGGTAAAAGACTAGGGGAGCGTTTTACTGGTGTAGAATTGGTTGAAAAGCTCTGCGAAAGAGCTAACGATTGGCCTATAACGATAGGGTTTCTTGGTGCAGGACCCAATGTAGCAGAAATGACTGCTGAGTGCTTGCGGAGACGTTACCCGAATTTGAAGATTGTTTTTGCAGATGATCATTGGCCTGAGGAGAGTTCTGTTGCAATCTCGGAAGAAGCAAGAAGCAAGAAGCAAGAAGCAAGGAATGAAGATCAAAACAAAAAACCCTTGATTCTTAATTCTAAATTCTTAATTCCGAACATAGATGTGCTGTTTGTAGCCTTAGGTGTGCCTAAGCAGGAGAGGTGGATGGCAAGTTATGTGGGCAAAATTCCAGTAAAAGTAATGGTTGGAGTTGGGGGAGCGTTTGACTATATTAGTGGGAAAGTGCCTCGAGCACCGAAATTAGTTCGGGATTTAGGTTTTGAGTGGTTGTTTAGACTTATTATTCAACCGTGGAGGCTAAAAAGACAGTTCGCACTGATTAAATTCACTCTTTTAGTCGTCAAACAAAAATTGTCTTCCCATAAAGCTTACTAAAAACAGTTATTGTAAGAAAGAGCTTTTTATGCTAAATTCATCGGATGAGTGAATTACATAGAGGATTATCTCTTGCAAGAGCTTTTCATAGAGTTGCTATTGGTTCTGATGGAAAGCCAGTAGCATTTGATATAAATCATGGTGATGGGTATGCTCAGAGTGTTACCGATGCATTGAATCTTTCAGGAAGTGGAGCAACGACAAGAGAATTAAGTCCTGAGGAGGAAGTTACAATAACTCTCCATAGAGGAGGTTCAAGAACATTTATACATACAACTGATGGTAATGGACATGGAATGCGAAGAGTTAAATAATAATTCTGCTTCATTTTTGTTTTCTTCTGAATAGTTAAAGTATATTACTATACTTTTAGATATAGTTTATTTTTGTCATTTTTTATCATATTGTTAGTATACTGCCTATGTCTGATTTTCAATTTCTTAAAGATTTGTCTTGGAATAAATGGGTGATTCTTGACCCTAAGCGTTCTAAACGACCGAATGTTAGTAAGCAAGTAGTACCGCATTGTCCATTTTGTATTGGGACAGAAGGTCATGAGAAAGAATTAGCACGAGTAGGTGGTAATCCAGGGGACAGTAATTGGCAGATTCGAGTCCTGCAAAATAAATTTCCTTTTGCACCAGTTCATGAAATTATTGTTCATTCTCCGGATCATCATAAAAACATAGATGAGCTTCCTCAGCATCATGTCGAGCAATTATTTACCGTTTATAAAGAAAGATACAATAAATATAAGAAAAAAGGGCAGGTGTACATGTTTCATAATAGAGGAGAATTAGCTGGAGAAAGTTTGCCTCATGCGCATACACAAGTTGTTGTTATTCCCAAACAAGTAACGCTAGATATTCGTTCTCCTCTTAAGCCAGATGGGGAAATACAAGAAACAAATCTTTTTACTCTTTTTTGCCCAATCACAACGCAATGGCCGGATGAAGTGTGGATACAGCCAAAAAGAAAAAAGCAATTGTTTGGTGATATTTATGAAGAAGAGATTATTGATTTAGCATTTGTTATGAGTAGACTTATCCAAATTATGTCTATTCGGCATGGCAGTGCATTTCCATTTAATTATTATATTTATCCTGGACGAGATTGGTATATACGACTTATTCCAAGAAGTAAGTTACTTGGTGCATTTGAAGTTGGTACTGGTGTATGGGTTAATACGCAGGATCCAAAGGAAACAATACGATTTATTAAGAATCATTTTGAAAATCCAGATGAGGAATTAATTCACAGAGAATACATGGCTGAATATCGGCGTGGGGTGTAGTTACGCAAATTCCAAAAACCAAGAAGCAAGATACAAATAATAACCAAAATATACAATAAATGGCAAAGCTATTTGATTTAGAAGAAAGAACTCTCGCTTTTTCCAAAGACTTATTACAATTCTGTTCAAAACTTCAAAAAAACTCAATTAACAATTCTCTCATCGACCAAGTCGTGCGAAGCGGAACATCAATTGGTGCTAATTATCGCGAGGCAAACGATGCACTAGGGAAGAAGGATTTTGTTATGAGAATCAAAATTTCTCGAAAAGAAGCTAAGGAAACAATTTATTGGTTAGATTTACTATTTGAATCAAACAAGACGCATAAGATGGAGATTGAGAAACTTCTTAGAGAATCCGTTGAGCTCAAAAATATTCTATCTGCAATCATCAACAAATCTATTTGAGTATTGGTAATTGAAATTTATTTGTCTCTTGGAAAACTTGTATCTTGGAATTTAGAGGCTATGCAACTTTTTGTTGTATACCTAGAAGCCAAAGTACTGCTTCTTTTTTATATCGTCTATCGCCCCTTGAATTAATTCTGATTGCTGGTAATTTTCCTCTTTTACCCCAACGTTTTATTGTTAATGGAGAGACGCGAAGAATTTGTGCAACTTCTTTTACTGTTAAAAGATCTGGTAAGTTTTGAATTGATAGTGTTTGATTAATCATAGGCTCACAACTAATTGTTTGTTAATCAATCCCGATTGTATCGGGATCAATGTAGTGTTAATGTACTTACAAAATAACAAACTGTAACAAAAGTGTCAATAAGGAAAATGAAAAAATAAAATTATTTTCTCAATAAAAAAGATAATCTCATTGCATATTTTTTAAAATGATTTTATTATCAGTACGATGATAAATAATAATGGTTCACCAGAAATATCACCTAATGCAGAAGAACAACGTTTACAAGAAGCATACGGAAAAGAAATTGAATCATACCAGTGGACAAATAACGATGAATCCTCGCAAGTTCAACAAATTCATATACGAGCAAAAAGTTCTGATGGAAGAGGCGAAGTTGCCATAAAAGGCGGAGGGGGAACAGTTGAAAATAGAGAAATGTCATTTTTAGATGAAGAAGGAGAGCGATTTGGATTTTCCGAAGGTGGATGGGCGCGTTATCCTAATGGAACAACTGTTGTAAGAGTACGCTCCACCTACAGTAATCAGGACAGAGTAAGGCAGGATAAAATTGGTATGCATAATCAGCATAAAGATGAGCATCGAGTGTACCCTGGTGCTGTTGCAGGAGCAATTGCACACTTATCCCCTTTTTATAGCAGATGGAGTTCAAGCGGACAATTAACAGATGACACAGATGGTGATACACATAGCTCGGTTCATATGTATAGTCACACTATTCCCAAACATTATGGTCATCTTGTTAATGTAAAGCAGCGTCCAGAGGATCATGGATATGATGTGACGCCCAAAAATCCGCGTGTTAGACCTGCATAGGAGTTTTGATAACATTGAATTCAATCCAGGAAATGAAAAGATAACGTATTCTGCATTTCGCTTTTTTAAAATAAAAGATTAGTACCGCTATTTCCAAAAATAGTTATTATTACAATAATTAAGAAGGCTACTCTATACAGGAAGCCTGTAGTTAGCGCATTACACATTTTATCCACAAAAATAGAAAATTTTAGTGAAGGCCTGGAGTAAATTTCCTCTTCATGAAGCCTGGAGATTATTAATTGCTGCTATTTGTTGGTACATTGCTTCCTGAGAAGGGAGGAGGAGTCTCTCGGAAATAGTTTTATCATCATTTACAACAAAACGGTCTTGTATCTGTGATGTACTCCCAAATAGCATAAGACGCGAAGGTTTGCTTGGATTAATAACTGTACGTGCTACGCGTAGTAATTGTCCTTGAAATTGATGTACATCTACTTCGGGTTGATATTGATCTCCCCAATGCTCCCATGCAACTTCTCCTGCTGTTCGTGTAATACCATTTGTTTCACAAACATTCCCAGACCATGTAAATACCTCATTACCTCGCAGTGCAACAGCTTCTGTTATAGCAATGCTATCTGGAACAATGCCCTCCGTCTCGGTTTTGAAATCATTACGTTGGTAATAGTCATAGGCAAGCGTAACAGGTAATCCTGCTTTTCGCAGTTCTACAGCAAAATTAGTTGCACGAGTTAGCTGCGTACCCGCACCTAGATGATGTAAATCAGGTACGCCAAAGTGATTGAGTAAGATCGATTTGCCCGGAAAAACTTCTGCAAGTGCACTAATCTCTTCGCGTAAATATGAGGGCGAAATATCTAATTGTGGTTTGCCATCCACAACAAATGGTTCATTGCTTGGTTGAATTGTGTCAACAAGACCCATCATGTCAGGGAATTGATGAGCAAAAGCAGCTGCAAGACGTTTTGTTTCATCGAGCAGTAATATTCCTGCCTTTGAGCTTGGATCTACAGTAATAACTTTTTTATCTTGTTTTAGTTCCTCATCTGCATTTTTTGTTTTGGCATCAATATGTGATTCAGGATAGACAGGGGTCTTGGCTCCAATACAAAGAGTGAGATTAAAACCTAAACGTTTCATTTCTGCAAAGAAATCTTTGTAATAAGATAAGTTAGGCTCTGGATTTGTGATATCAGGGACAGTATCTTGGCGAATGGCAATGCGAAGATTCGTCATTCCTAAATCATTTCGTAACCACTGTAATCCTTTTATGCCAAGGGCTTTATTTTCGCGGAAATCTTCAGGAATAAAAGTTGTGCCCAGAGAAATATTGCTTAAAAGCTCTTTATTTTCTGCAAGAAAAACCTCAGGAGGTTTTTTCCCGTCTTCATAGGCTTTTTTCTCACTGTCTAAAGCTCCCTGCGCGCGAACAAATTCCGTAAGCATTGGTCCTCCAGCAAGTACAGTTATTGTTGCAGCTGCTTTTAATGCAAATTCCCGTCTGGATAAGAGTCCTTGCAAGGGAGATTGCCTTTCCGGAGTAGGGGATTGAGATTCTATTTGGGGTCTTTGCGGTTGTGTATTTGGTTGGCTTTCTGGATTTTGGGGAGGCTGATTTTGTTGTGGACCTTCTGAGTTTTGTGGCATAAAGCTATTCTAGCACAGAGGAGTTTTAGAAATAAAAAACCAGGTACAAAGAAATTCCTTGTACCTGGTCCTTGTTTTTGCAAACAAGCTTCCTTTCGGAAAAAAACTTATTTCAGCTCGACGGTTGCGCCGGCTGCTGTAAGTTTTTCTTTTGCTGTATTTGCTGTTTCCTTATTAACTGCAGTCAAAACTTCCTTTGGAGCTGAATCTGCTAATGCTTTTGCTTCTGTTAATCCCAATGTTGGGACTAATTCTCGGATCGCTTTAATAACGCCGATTTTATTTGCTCCTGCATTTGCTAAGACAACATTAAAGACTGTTTGTTCTTCTGCTGCTTCTGCTGGGGCTCCTGCTGCTGCACCGGCTGGTGCTGCAACTGCCATAGCTGCTGCTGATACTCCAAACTTTTCTTCAAGTGCTTTTACAAATTCAGAAAGCTCCAAAACGGACATTTCTTCGACTGCTTTTAATAATTCTTCTTGTGTTAATTTTGCCATTATAAATTCACCCCCTTTACCTTTGTATTATGTATTAAGTAGTATGTAGTAAGTATAAAAATAAGTTCTTTATTTATACCTAATACGTAATACTTGCTACTTTATACACTCTTTGTCTTCTGTACTGCGCTAAGTGTTAAAACTAACTTTTGGAGATTCCAATTGAGTGCTCGGTGTAAGTTGCTGATTGGTGACTTAAGCATGCCTGCAAGTTGTGCGAGTAAGACTTCTCGGGATGGAAGGGTAGAGAGCTTAAGCACTTCTTTGTCTGTCATGACTTTGCCATCGAGTAAACCGAATTTAATTGAAGGTTTTTCTACTTCCTTGACCATTTTGGCTAAAGCTTTAAGAGGAGCAACGATATCGCCATATAAAAACATTGTGCCTGTAGGATTTTGGAATTTATCTTCCTGATCTGCAACTTTATCACCCAAAGCTAATTTTACTAAGGTATTTTTTGCGACCATGTATTCAGCATCTGCTTTACGAAGTTCTTTTTTTAAGTCTTCAAGCTGTTTGTGGGTAAGTCCTGTGTAGTCAGTAAAGACCATAGCTTTAGCTCGGTCTACTTTTTCCTTTACCTCAGCCACAATTGCTATCTTTGCTTCTTTATTTTTTGAAACTGTTGTTGTGTCGTTCATAGATTTAAAAAAACACTCTCGAGGAGTGTTTGCTAGCAATCTGTTCTTTTTATTGCTATGTCAGGTGCAGTATTGTACCTGACTAATTCTCCTCTGGAAGACTTAATGATCGCTTCCGGTCTTTGGATATATGTATTATAGAGTAAAAAATAGAAAGTTGCAAGGTTTTAATTTAATCGTGCCTGTTGTCTTCTTTGACACTCTTTTGAAATGCCATCTTTTTCTGTCAGCCTCTCTTTCCTAGCTTTATTTAGTCCCTCGGTGCTAATAGGGTAGACGTTACGTGTTGTTTTTGGTCTAACATTAAAGTCCATGCAGCAGTCTGATCTTGGACAAGTATACTTTCGTACGACTTCACCTGCTTGACTACCAAAACTCTCTGTTTGCTCCACATCACACGTTGCCATTAGATGTATATTTTACATTAAATGATGAGCCAGTTCAAACTATGAGTTAATCTAATTGTTTCGGGAATTGAGTGCTATAAGACTATATGTTTTCAATTTTTGATGTAGAAGGGAAGAGTGCTCCATTTTTAGGTATCTCATCAGAAGGATTTTTGACAAATTCTCTTAGTATTCTTAATACGCCTTCATTTTCCGGATTTGGGACTAACTTCATTCTAAACGAACCAGCTGATTGTTCTTTACCATCTGATCCTGGCAATATACCAAATCTGAGATCTAAACTTCTTTGTCTGCGTATTAAAGGCATGGGTGGAGTATACCTTAGACTTATAGTTTTGTCAAGAAGATCATTCTTCAAATCTCTGGAGTCTTTGATCTTCTTCACAGATTCTCTGTCTTTCGTATATACTTTCTCTTCCACGTCTATTCAGTTCGTACTGTGGATATATTACGCCGGGCATAACTCGTGAGTAAACAGCATTAGGATCAAATCCAATTTTTCCTATTTTGCAATTTCTACACCTAGCATTAGTTTTTGCTTGATTGGCACTAATTCTTTCTGTTGGGCCAACATGTTCTACGTCAAGACCACATGTTTTTGGTTTTCGGCGTGGATCAAACGGAATGGGTTCGGTCATTGCAAAGAATAATACCGAAAGAAAGGTTATTTGACAAGAAGTCTGACTGCTGGAGACATTGTTGATTTAACAACAACTTTTTTAATATTTTCCATTTTTACTGCTTTTAACATTGCAGTAATATTTTGTTCAAGTTTTTCTGGTCCAAAAGAAAGCTTACCAACTGCTAAATGCATGATAGGAGTCTTTGCTTCTGTTTTGTAATGCATTTGTCCACCTTCATATTGCTTGGCAACAGCTTCTGGATTTGGACTAACAGTACCATTCTTTGGATTTGGCATAAGTCCTCGAGGTCCGAGTACTTTAGCAACTCGCGCTAGCTTAGGCATTGCATCAGGTGTTGCCACTAAAATATCAAAATTAATTTTTCCTGATTCAATTTCTTTCAAAAGGTCATCTGCTGCTTTTGCGTCTTTACTTGGTGCAAGAATAGCAACTCTAACGTTTTTACCTGTACCATGAGGGAGAGTTACTTGTCCAGAAAGGCCAGCTGATGCTGTATTTATGTGTAACTCTACTGTTTCATCGAATTTTGCCAAATGAGTTTTATCTAAGAGTGCTAACGCTTCTTTTATAGAATACTGCTTTGATTTGTCTACTTGAGCAAGTGCTTTTTTGTAATTTTCAGACCTTTCTCGTCCTTTTGCGCCTTTTTTAGCAGCATATTTAGAGACCTTTTTACTTTTTTTGGGTTCTTTTTGATCTGTCATGCTGGCTTGTCCAGCATCTACGTTAGATTCTGGAGTCACTTCGTTCCCCAGAATGACACTTGTTTCTTTTTTCTCTTCTGAGCTTGATTCTTGATTCTTGCTTCTTAATTCTTTTCCAACCTTATCCTTTGCTCTCACAGAAGCAGCCGAACGTGCAGCCTCAACTTGTGCCAGTCTTTCAGCTTCTTTTGCCGCTTTTTCTTTTGCTAATTGCTCTTGTTTTTCTGGATCTATTGTTTTAACTTTTCCCATAAATTCCTTTCAGGAAATACCTAATGTATCCGAATTATTAGTCCGAATTGATCCAAATATTCCTTTATTTGGATTCATTTGGAGTAACCATTTGCATGAATTCGTATCTTCAAGTTTTACTTGACTTCTACTCCCATACTTCGTGCTACTCCTGCAACGATTTTTACTGCCTGATCTACGTTGTCTGTATTCAAATCTTCCAATTTATCTTCTGCAATCTTTCGAGCTTGTGTCATAGAAAGTGTGCCTGCTGATTCTTTTCCTGGCTTACCAGATCCTGCTCTTCCTAGTGCTTTTTTAATCATTTCAGCAATAGGTGGGCGCTTGGTAATAAAACTAAATGTTCGGTCTTCAAAGACAGTAATAACAACTGGTAAGATATTGCCTTTTTGATCTTGCGTTCTGTCGTTAAATGCTTTCACGAATTCCATAATAGGAAGTCCGTGTGGGCCTAAAGCTGTACCAACTGGTGGTGCTGGTGTTGCACTTCCGGCTGGAATATTTAATTTAATTAATGTCTTTATTTTTTTAGCCATATTATTCTATATTTCTCCCATCTGCTTTACTCCACCGACCAAACGGATCAAAAACCTTACGCTTAGGAGTAGACGGTGGTACTGTCCCGGTTCGTTCTTGATGCAAGTGTAATTCTGTTAATTGGGTTGATTCACTTTTTGGTGCAACTACCCCAGCAAACTCCTGGTTTGTTCCACCCCTTCTTCTTTTGGCTGCTTTATTTGATATAGTTTTTCTGTCTGACATAAGTTTATAGCTTTATTGCTTCTCCGCTTTGATTAAATACCCATACTGAACCACTTTTTGGCCTTCTTCCTCCGGTTCCTGCGACAGCAAGTTTTTCAGCTCGCGTGGCAGGTTCAGCATCTCTTCCATCCGTGAAAGCTCGTTTTTCTGTATCATAGACGACTCCACCTGATGGTCTTCCAGAGGATTTTCCTACAAACCTTTGCTTTAATGTAAGTTCTCCTGCCATATTAGATTTTACTAACCTGTAAAAGGTCTAACTCAACTGGTGTTTCTCGACCAAAGATAGAGACTAACACTCTAAGTTTGCCTTTTGTTTCATCAATACTATCAATAGTACCCAAGAAATCAGCAAATGGACCATCGACTATCTTTACAGCCTCACCAACAACAAAAGATGCTTTGTATAAAGGTTCTTCTACCTTCATAAATTTCTGGATTGCTTCTACTTCTTTTTCTGAGATTGGGGTTGGCTTATTGCCTGCACCAATAAAGGCTGTTACGCCTGGAGTAGTGCGCACTAAAATCCATGACTCATCAGTTAAGACCATTCGGACAATAACATATCCTGGGAAGATTTTTTCTTGGACTTGAGACTTTTTACCGCCTGCAACTTTAGTAACTTCTCTTGTTGGGACAATAATATCAAAGATTTTATCTGCAAAACCCATGGTTTCTGCTCGCTGTCTAAGAGCTTTTGCCACTTTATTTTCGTGCCCAGCATAGGTATGAATAATGTACCATTTTGCATTATCTGGAATAACAATTTCCTTTTTCTCTTCAGCTAAAACATCTTGAGGTTTTTCATCATTCTTATCGTCATTGCGAGGAGCTTGCGACGCGGCAATCTCGTCTGTATTAGATTTCTCACTTTCGTTCGAAATGACAGGGGATTCTTCTACTGGTGTTTCTTCAACCTTTATTTCTTCATTGGAAACTTCTTCTACTTGAGGCTTGTCATCCATAGCCTCGGCGTCGGATGATTCTTCAGGCTTGTTTTCAAGCTCAACTGCTTCTTCTGCAATAAGCTCCGGTGCAGTTGCTTCTTCATCTTTCGATTCTTCTTCAACTACTTCTTCTGCTTTTTCTGCAGGAGTTTGCTCTTTGAAAACTTCTTCTGTTTCTGTTACTGTAGTAGGTTCGTCCTGAGCCTCTTCCATGGCTTCCTCTACTAATTTTGTTGTATCGTCTGTCATAAGTTTGATTATTTAACAACCAGTTGAAGGAGTGAAGTAAAGATGAAGTCAAGTCCACCTATAAATACTCCCACAATGACGCTTATCAAGATAACTGTTGCTGTTAGCCTCACAATCTCTTGCCTTGTCGGCCAGGTGACCTTTTTCAGTTCTGCGTAGACTTGCTGTAAAAAGGTTACCGGTGTGGTCATAACGTACTGATCTAGCAGATATTGTATCAAACTTGGATTGACAAGTAAAGAGATTCTTGGGTACAATAGCAATTACTCATAATGAAAAAGATACGCAAAGCCGTTATCCCAGCCGCAGGTTTTGGCACCCGATTTCTCCCTCAGACAAAGGCAATGCCAAAAGAAATGCTTCCCATAGTTGATAAACCGGTTATTCAGTATGTTGTAGAAGAAGCCGTTGCATCAGGTATAGAGGATATTATTATTGTTACAGGCTCGCTTAAGCGAGCAATTGAGGATCATTTTGACAAGCCAAATGCTGAGCTTATTGCCAACTTAGAAATGGGAAAAAAGCAGAAGCTTCTTGAAGAGACAGAGCGAATTTCTGAAATGGCCAATTTTATTTATGTGAGGCAGAAAGGTCCGTATGGAAATGGAACACCGGTCTTAGCAGCTGAGCCAACAATAGAAAATGAACCATTTGCCGTCCTCTGGGGAGATGAGTTTATTTACAGTAAGCCTCCACGCCTTCAGCAAATGATTGAAGTGTACGAAAAATACGGCGGTATTGTTATTTCCGGCGTGAGAATAGATAAAAAAGAAGACCTCAAGCGCTATGGAATAGCAGATTTGGAAGCTGTACCAGGGGAGGATAAGGTATTTAAAATTAAAGCAATTATAGAAAAACCAGAGCCAGATGAGGCTCCAAGTAACTTGGCAACACACGGCGCATATATTTTGCCTCCTGAAATTTTTGAAGCACTGCGAAAAGTTGAGCCGGGAAAAGGTGGAGAAATTTGGCTTATTGATGCAATTAATATGCTAGAAAAGCAAGGAGTCCCAGTGTACGCAGTAGAAATAGAAAATGGTCGGTATTATGACACGGGAAATAAGCTGGAATATATGAAAACAGTTGTAGAAATGGCACTAGAGCATGAAGAATTGAATGGAGAATTCAAAAAATTCCTCAAAGAGTTGGATCTAAAATAAGCCTACATATTTCTGATACAAATTAAGCAAGTAGTTATTCTGCTCCAGATAGTATCGTATGCTCTCTCTGTCTTCTTTTCGTACTCTTCTTATATATCTTTCCTGATTCGGTGAGAGAGGAAGTCTTCCTTCGAAGGGCTGATTATTTAATGCTGCATTTGTTTTTGCAGCAGCTTCTATTCCAGGAATTATTCCATCAGGATAAGTTTTTTTCACTTGTTCCATTGCATCATTCATAGTCATTTTACCAACCTGACTTGGTGCATTATGCAAGGCGCTCATAAACTGATCTGTTTTTTTAGATATGCTTTTATCTCTGCTTTTAGCTCCTATCAGTATTTTAAGCATTTCCTCTGGTGTAAAGGATTGGCGAGAGAATAGTGGTTTTCCCAATAGGCGATTATTTTTTATGCGGTTATACCATTCTTTCCACGGTGGATCTTTTATGAGCATGGGTTCAGGATAGGTAGCAATAAATTCTTGAAAAGTTTTCAGCATAAGGTGGGCAGACTGTTGTTCTATTGGTTGTTGGCTCGAAAGATTTTCTGCAATATTGTCCATGAATGGGGGATAAGATCTACTTACTTCTTGCAAAAGCATGCTGAGCGTTATGCCTACTGGATTTTTTCGCAAGCGTTCTGCTGCACTTTTCAAAACATCCATAGGAATCTGTGTATCAAGCAGTTTTTCAAGCCTTTGAGGTATGTCTTGCTGTTGAGATTCTCTTTGTGTTGTTATATCAGCCGGTTCTGCTTTTACTCCATAAACATATCGAGCGAGAGTATCTACCATGGTATAACCCTCAAAGCTTGATGTTGCAAGCCAAGAAAGAGGTATTTCTAAATTACTCCTTGGTCCATCATTGGCAACATGCTTAAAAAATGAACCAATAGTTAGCGCTACACTTCCTTCTTGAGTTGCTTCTCGCATGGTGCGAGATATTTCTGATGAAAGGATAGTTGCTCCTCCAAGTAATTGATTTAGGCTGTCTTGTAAGTTCTTTTGTACAATAGGGCGCTGTCTTGATTCCGGTTTGGAAAAAAGTTCTATGTCATGCATTTTTGAGCTCAAGACTTTATATGGCTTAATAGTGTTTTCCATAAGGGTTCTATATTGGTTTATTCGCCAAAAATCTACATCAGGATGAGATAGGTCATACAAGTTGCCTGAGTTTCCTTCGCCTGACTGACGCAGCCGATACCTGGTTATTTCGCCATTAGGTCCTAAACGTTCCACATATTGAGAATGAAAGGGAGTTAATGGAGGAGTATCCTTGGTGCTTTTAGCTTTAGGTGGTGTAATTTCTGGAGTGCCGGGTTGTATAGCCATGCTTTATTATGATGGAAAAGAAAAATGGAAGTCAAATAGGATAGAGAATTCAAGAAATTGCTCAAAGAGTTGAAGGTAGAGTAGGGTTAATAAAAAAGTTAAGGGTTCAAAAAGGAAGGGAATTACTTATTTCGAAGAAGAAAACCTAAGACATGCGTATGCTGTTGATCTGCATTGTGTCGAGCGAGTCGTAGTTGATCACGAGATCTGCTTGGGCGTTGTAAAGTGGCTAAATAAGCTTCGTGAGTTGAAGCTTTTGCTGAGGGTACAGGATTTCTGCGTGCTACTGGTTCAGAAAATTTCTCTGCCAATTCTTTTAGAAGATTTGTTGGTCGCTGAACATCAATTGCCATATTACGTAAAGTATAGCAACCATTAAACTCTTTGTCAAGCACGAATTTAAGCCTATAAGTGTAATAGAATGTTTAAAAAGAGGCAAGAAAGAGACTTATAATAAATGGAAAGAAGAGGTATGATTTAGAGGAGATGTTGTTTTCTTAGTTCATTTCTGCGTGCAATTGCTTGTTTTACCTGTACATGACCGCCATTTCTATAAAAAGCATCAACGTCGGCTGAAGAAGATGTGCCCGGCATTCTTCTTCTCAAACTTGATGTTCCCAGTCTGTCTACGGCTTCTAGCGTTGCTGCTGTATTAGCGGGATCAAAGTTGTTCATTCGTTCTGCCGTATTAACAACCTTGATTGAACAAAATTCTCCTTGCGTTTCTACTACCATAATTGTGGATATTATATCATATAGTTTTTAAAAAAAATACTGCACTTGGGAGTGTTTTAAATCCTTCATGCAGTCGTTATCCTATGTTAGAATAAATTATGGTGAAAATTTCTCGTGAAGCATGGATTCTAGTATGGTTTGGCCTTGGGACACTTCTTTTATTTGTCGCTTTTTCGTATTTGGTGCATCTTAATCTTTTTGTCCATTTTGATTTTAATACAACAGTACGACTTCAACACCATGTAAGTAGACGGTTTGACGGGCTATTTTCTTTTTTTAGTGATATTGGGAAGTTTGAGATTGTCACTATTGTTTTACTTCTTATCGCTGGAATATATAGCTATTCACACAGGAAGTGGTTAGTAGTTGTTGGGGCATTATTTTTTTATGGTCTCATGCATTTTTTGGAGATTTATGGCAAAGCATTTGTTCACCATTTGCCACCTCCTCATTTTTTACTCCGTACTCATGATGTTTTTACCTTTCCTGAGTTTTACGTACAAGCAACTAATTCATATCCTTCGGGTCATGCTGGTCGAGCACTCTTTTTGACAGCATTTTTGGGGATACTGGTTGGGAAAAATAAAAAACTTTCTCGGACACAAAAATATATCATTTATGCTGGAATAGCTATATACGATATAATAATGCTTATTAGCAGAATTTACTTAGGAGAGCACTGGGCAAGCGATGTCATAGGAGGAAGTATACTGGGGGTGGCAATGGGACTTTTGGCGACAATTTTACTGTAAATTCCTTAAGTAAGGAAACTTTATTGTCCACCAACCTGAGGTTTATTAGGTCCTGACCTTCTAGTACGAGCTGCATCCACATGTCCTTTAAGTTCAAGCGCAGTAATGGCAAATGCAGCAAGTACTCCTGCTCCTTCTGCTGCATGAATTACTTTGCCCAATTTACCTGGTATTCTGGGTCCATCGCTTACATGACGATGAAAACGTGATGCATGATTAGCTCCATTCCAAACATGTCCTATTGCTGTTGTTACATCTTCTAATAGTGTTGGTTCTGGTTCTTGAGCCATATATTTATCCTCTAAATATATTATATACCTATAGTCAATAGTTGCTTGACATAATCCTGACAAAGATTAAATTATGGATTTTGAAGAACTTTATACAAAGTAGTGGTGCCTTCACGGTGGACTACAGATATTTTTTTAAGTTTTTCAAATGTATTCAGGGCGTCCAAAAAGTCAGGTCTATTTTGGAGAAAGTGACGAATATCAAAATCGCTTGACGAGTCAACAATCATGTACTGTGGATTACCAACCCAGTGAAACCATGGACAAGTCAACTTACCACAAGGAGAATCCGCAAGCGTTTTAAATCCATTGGTAGTTGGCCAAAGCGTAAAAATAGTGTCTCTATGGGCAATGTGTGGCGTAATATTATTTTGACTAACAACAGATGCATTTTTTGGTAAATACTTGAGCGTATTGTTTATCGTTATAACAGAGGCAGGTGTATGCCAAAACCAGGATTTGGTCAAATAGCTTATGGGAAGGTGAAGCGTGTATTGTAAAGCAAAAGCGCAAACAAGAAGGTAGAGAGCAAGAAAAAGCTGAAGAGTAGTGCCTAGGGCTTTCGGACTACGGACTGCAGCGGTAGTCGGTAGTCTGTTTGCTCTTTGCAGGAGGAATTGTATTCCTTCTATTGTTGGCCAAAGAAGAAGTGGCGCCATGCTTACTCGGTAATGGAGAAAAATTTCTGCTGCAGAATCTACTGCATGTCCTAAGACAAAGAAATGAAAAATATCTGCAAACCAGGGGAGTAAATACAATGGACTTAGAATAGGTAAAAATCCAAACCAACCCAATGAGTAGACAATGATTTGTCGCTTTGACACTGTATCAACTAAGTAATTCCAATGGAGTGTGTTTGCAAGGAGACTCTCATTGCCGGAAAATCTATATCCTGGGGTAAAGTGTGGAAAGTATACAACAAATACTAAAAGAAGATAGAAAAGGGAAAAGAAGATAAGAAGGAGTGAGGTTTTTATATTGTCATTTCGAACGAAAGTGAGAAATCTTTCAACGAGATCTCTCGCATTACCCCAAGAGTATTTGCTTCCCCGAAGCGGCATGCTCGAGATGACAGGCTTTAAGTTTTTTACGCTTAATGCTTTACGCTTTACGCTTTTGAGAAGCCACACAGCTCCAACCGCGCCAGTTAAAAATGCCATGTCTTCTTTTGCTGTAATACAAAAGAAAAAACTAATCCAAAGCCAAAGAGTATTTCCTGATTCAAGAAAATAAATCATCCATGCAAGAAAACTTACGCCAAAGACATTGCTGTGTACATCATTCCAAAGAGCATTTTGTGTACCAAAGAAAAATAAATAAGAAAATAAAAGAGTCAGTGAAAGAATTTCATGTAATCCCTTTTTTCGTGCTAGCAAATACATGGGAATTCCTGATAGACAGAAAAATATTGCTTGAATGCTAATAAGCGCAATAACAGTATTCCACAACCAAAAAATAGGAGACAGGAATACATAAATAAATTCAATGTGATCCTCAAACATATAGGTAAAAGGATATGCATGAATTGTAGTAAGAGGATTATGGAAAACGCTATATTTCCACATAACTTGATCCGATACTGCTAAATCGTAACCAGATAAGTAGTGATTGTGTTTGATTATTCCTAATAGTAAGTAGGCGAGAATAAATAAAAAGATGACTAGATATGCTCTCCAGGAGATCTGCTTAAGAAATTGCATATAAGATAGTCTCTCAGGAGAGATTAAAGAAGTCAATTGTATTTTGGAGAAAGTTTATTATAATAAAGTTGCTTTATGACTGATAAGCACGAAAGTCCTTACGCGATAACTGTTAATAATTATTTAAAACGTGAAGAGGAAATGAGAGCTCGAAATGCAGAGCAGCAAGCAGCAAAAGCTGCAGCAAGATCTCATATCGAACAGCTTGATATGCCTGAATTACCTACGCCAGATCGTGAAAGGGGTTATCATATGATAAATAAAGTAGAAAAACCTCGTGGAAGACCAAGAGGTGAAGGAATGAAAAAAAGTTGATCCAACAAGAGTAAATTTTCCTAAAACCCACTAGTACGAGTAGTTATAATTGTTGTCTGCTGGGGAAGTTATTTTGCTTTGATAGTCTGAATGAGTTTTGGGCTGCTCCATTTGTTTTTGTATTTGTTCAGGAAGTCGCATGTAGGATTGTACTTGGTTATTCAGTTGGAAAAGAGTAATAAGCGCTGCTGCAATAAGAAGAAGAATTTTGAGTCCTTGATGATTCATAGAAATCCACCAAGAAGGGTAACTGTCTGACATGCCAAGGTAATACATTTTTGCTGCTTGATCAACGCGAATAGAATCCCTAGCAATCTCGAAAGTTGTTGCAGGATATTTTTTCTTAAAAAGTACGTCTGTCCAGGAAACAAGAATTGCGATAAATGATGCTGTTGATACAACCTGAGAATAAATGGAATACGGAAGAAGCATAACAAAACGAATAATAAGTCCTAAAATTGGTGTTGCAAAAAGTCTGTTGGGCTTTTTATTATAGGCAATATCTAAAGTGTAGTTTGTTGTTTTAAAATCAAATCCTGGATAGGTATCGGTTAGTCCCCAAAGGAAAAAATTAAGATTTGTTTCCAGTCTCATAATGCCCAAATTAAGTCGATATGCACTTTTCCAATATGTCCCTTTAAAGGATATATAAAAGCTATTAAATACATACACAAAAAATTGAGCGATAGTTAATACCCACAGCTCAATACCAACGGGAATTACCATAATGAGTTTTACTAAAAAGCCGACTATTGGTACGGCGTAAAAGCGGTTAGGGGATTTAATGCGATCAATTTTTAATTCAGGATAGATAGAGGTCATATGTGTATTATTTTGTTTTGTAAGAGCTTTGTCAAGCTTGATTTTGCTTCGCAAAATACCAGGCAAGCTTGGCTGTATAGGTTTTCGCCACCGCGAAAGCTATTTATTTGTTTCCTAACGGAATAACAGTCAACTGGATTAGCGCTGACTTAGAAAAACCCCAATCCAATTAAGATCACACAAGCTATTTTGTAAATTGCATGGTCATAACAATTCTCTTCATCTCGTCAGTATTGGAATAGACAAGGACATATCGATATTTTGCAGAAGTGAATTCAGTCATGACATATTCTCCTTCATCCCACAGTGCTCCGCCATTTACTGTCTCGTATCCTTTTGCCCGTATAGTAAAGGTATATCCATCGGTAATTCCAGCTGGGAGAGGTTGTAGTTTTGTCACGGGATTTAATGTGGCAACATAGGTATTTTTATTATCAACATTTGCTTGCAAATCCATTGTTGCTAACTCAAGTGGCGTGTAATTACTCATCGGTTGTCCTTTTACAGTAAGCAAGCTTTTATCCTGAACCATAATAAAGAAAACGCGAGAAGGGTTAGGAGATGCTTTTGTTATATCGGTAGTAAAAAGTACATCAGGCGCTGTTTCATTAGTGACCTGAATTCCTTGTCCCTGGACCTGTAAATTCAGTGGATAATCAAGGCTATATCCATAGGTTGTGTTAGCGTAGCGTTTGGTGTCGGGCATAAGTGTTGGATTCATGGTATCCAATCCTTCAGTTGGGGAAGGCATAGTAGAAGGTTGATTTGTTGGCGCAACATAAGAAGAAGGCGCTTTGCTTTTTTGCCCTAAGAAAAATCCTCCATAGGCAATTGCTAACCCAAGACAGAGTACTCCCAAACTAATGAGAACAATTCTTCCCATCCCTGGTGTTGCTGCCATGGAGTTTGTCTTTTCAACAGGAGTAGGTTGAGGAGGGGTAGGAGTGGGAGTTGGTATATTTTCTTCCATGCTCACAGTGTTGCAGGAATAAAAAAGGAAGTCAAGAAAGCGAGATATTATCTCGTTCTTCTTCCTGTCCAGAGGAGTCGTGGAATTTTTCCTTCAGGGTCTATGTGTGCTAACGGTCTTAGGACAAATTCCCAAACAGGGGTAATGCTTCGGCGAATTCCCAAAACTTTTTCCGTCTGCAATGCATGTTCGATTGGGAAGTTGAGACCTTTTGCAATGGTTTTAACACGTGGCATATGGTAATGTGGTGCGACAACATCAATTGGTCCATGCATATCTTGCTGAGTAATTATGTCCATAACTTCGTGAATATTGCTTGGGGTGTCAAATGATTTAGTTTCTCGAAAGATTTGAGCTTTCTCGTGAGCCCTCGGATCAATCTTTTGCAATAAATTTGCCATTGCATCGGCTTCGCTTATATGGCTTGTTCCATTGGTGTGACCTGTCGAGAATATTATTGTGTGATACATGTCTGACTGAAGAAGTATATCTGCGGCAATTGTTGTTTGAATAGAATATTTGCTTAATCCTTTTTCTATGCCGTGTTTTTTACGAAAAACCAGATGATGATAATTTTCCCAATTTTGGCCTAGGACAACAAGAATACCTTTCTGTTGGGGTGCTCTCTCCATAACCTTATTATAAGGTAACTACAACCATTAATCAACCTATAGTAGATAATTTACGATTTCATTACTATGTTTTCATTATATTTTCAGATTTATGTGAGAAAGTCGGAAAAGAAAGGAGGAAGATGCAAAGCGTTGTTGATTATTCTAAGCGATATGAATCACAGAATTCATGGCGGAAAATAGCTTTTGAGGCAAGTGCACTGTTGGTGTTTTCGCTATTATTTGCGCAAACTGCACTGCAAGTTTTGGCTCAGGTTAAGTAGTAAATCAAACCTCATCCTAGCCTTCTCCTGGGAGGAGAAGGAAATCAAAGTGTGCTTCTCGACTCGTTTTACTCGCTCGAAGAAAATATACTAGGCGTGGATGGAATATCCAAATCCTCGTACACTATTAATAAGTTCTTTCTTTGCGTTGCCATCAATTTTCTTGCGCAAGTATCCAATATAGACATCAACAACCCGACTGTCCACATCATACGAATATTGCCACACGCGATTTAAAATCATTTCCCGTGTAAGGACACGACCTTTATTGGTGAGTAAATATTGAAGTAATTTAAATTCATGGGGAGTAAGTGGAATAATTTCACTGCCTCGTGTTACTTCCATTGTACTTAAATTCATTTTCAAATCATCTGCTGACAAAACATCGGAATCAACAAATTTCATACGCAGTTTTATGCGAGCAAGTAGCTCGTCAATCTCAAAAGGTTTGGACATATAATCTGCTGCACCAATAGATAATCCATGGACTACTTGAGAGCTTTGGTTTTTGGCTGTCAGAATAATAATTGGTAAATCAGGATAAAGTTTGTGTGCTTCCTTGCAAACGGATTCACCATCAATTTTTGGAAGACCTAAATCGAGTAAGAGAAGATCTGGAGCGATTTTCTTAATCATTTCCAAAGCTGCTGCACCATCTCCAAAAACATCAACAGAAAACCCTTTATCTATGAGAATATCTCTAAGCGTTGAGGAAATTCCCTCATCGTCTTCGACCAGAAAAATTTTGTTCATTACAGACATGTTACGGAATTGTAAGAAAACTTACGTAAGACACGGGTAAGAGATTGGTAAGAATGTACCACTTTTGCTAAATTTGTGCAAGAATAGGAGAACATCTCTATGAAATTAAAGAAAGTACTTGTCGTGTCTTCACCGTTTTTGATTGCCACTGCTTCAACGCTTGTCTGTACGCTTATTGCGATGGGTTCGGTTACCTGGTTGGGGAGACCTGTTGGGTTTATTATTTTCTTGCCTGCTGTTTTGGTGAGTAGTTGGTATGGAGGGTTGCGTGCTGGTATTTGTGCTGCTCTTTTAAGCAGTATTGCTATTTACTATATTAGTCTTCCGCCCTCATTTTCCGTTACGGGAAAGTCATATGTGAATATTGCTCAACTTTTTCTTTACATTTTGGAGGGAATATTTATTAGTTGGGTTATTGATCATGACCATAGACATGAGAAAATTTCTCATTTCGAAAAATTAGTCAAAGACCAAAAAAAGACTATTGGAGAAATGAAGGATCAATTAGAGCGGTCTAAAAGAGAGATTGCTTCGCGCGATGAATTTTTATCTATTGCCTCACATGAATTAAAAACTCCTCTTACTACAGTTCTTCTGCAAATCCAAACAACGCTGCATAGCATTAGAAATGTTTCGCTTGCACAGTTTTCTGTTGCGAATTTACTTAATATGTTGCAAAGTGCGGAAGTTCAGACAAAGAGACTTTCGAAAATGATTAATGATCTTTTGAATATTTCACTTCTCACCACACATCGTCTCACGCTCGAGCCGGAAAAAATGGATCTGACTCTTCTTGTAAAGGAAGCAGTTGAAAATTTTATGCCAAAATATGAGCATGAAGGAACCTACTTGGCTTTTAGCGCAACAGAATCAATTGTTGGAAAATGGGATAAGCTGCGGTTAGAGCAGGCAGTAGATAATCTTCTGTCTAATGCACTTAAATATGGTAATAAAAAACCTGTCCATGTACTGCTTAAAAAAGAAGGGAATAATGCAATCCTTGCGATTGCCGACGCGGGAATTGGTATAGGGGACGAAGAAAAGGAGAAGATTTTTGCACTCTTTACCAGAGGAGAGGCAACAGAAAGAGACTATAAAGGACTTGGTATTGGTCTTTTTATATCCAGAGAAATTATTGTGCTATCTGGTGGGACGATTGAGGTGATGAGCAAGCATGGGAAAGGGACTACATTTACTATTACTCTTCCTATTTTTACTCCTTAGTTTCTCTTAACTATTTCTTACGAATTTTATCCTCTTTTCTTATTCCCATTTTTCACACTAATCGTATGGTACGGTATAGCAAAGGAGCACAGAAAAAGGTTAAAAAAGTAATGGAAGAGTGGAAGGAAGGAAAGCTAAAAAGTGGAAGAAGTGGTAAGAAAGTAACAGATAAAAAACAGGCAGTTGCAATAGGATTATCAGAAGCAAGAAAGGCTGGCGCAAAAGTACCAAAACAACATGAATAAAAAACGAGAGGAGGTGGATTTATGACACAAATTATACGTAATGGATCCGGTGGGCAAGATGGATCTGGTGGAGGTTCGGGGGCGGAAGATTAGCGAGCAATAGATGTACTACTTAAGCAGGGAGCCCAAAAAGGCTTCCTGCTTATTGTTGTGGTTTGTCCTTGGGAGTTCTATCTGTTCTTCTTGGTGCACCAGGCACTTTTGAATGAGGAGTAAATCTATTTTTTGGATCTCTTCTTCTGTGTTTTTCCTCTCTTCTCCTTTTTTCTCCTTCAGATCCAGAACCTTGAGGACTAGTAAATGCATGATCCTTATTCCATGTCTGTGGATCTGTTTTTTCTCTGGGGGAAGACTGTGGTTGATTTTCTTGAGAAGGAGCTTTAGGGTCGACAAAAGAAGGATCATAACGCCTTATTTTTCTTAGTGTTTTTTCTCTGTCTTCAGATCTTTCTTGATGTGCAAGAACATCTTCTATTAAGCGTCTAAGCGCTTCCTGGTCTCTATTACTCGGCATAGTGGCCTATAATATAACATTTTAAGGCTAAATTGTCAAGAGTAGGGACAGTAGTAAAATTTGCTATACTTTTTCTATGCCTTGGCTTTATTTGACCCTTCTTAATGTTTTAGGTACGGCAATTGCAAATATTTTTCGGCGCATTGCCATGAAGGATGGAAAAGGTGATACCGTTGCCTCTAGTGTGGTTAATCAATTTGTTGGAGCTTTGGTTGTTGGGATAGTTGCTCTGATTCATGGATTTGTTTTGCCACCAATTCTTCATTATCCAGTCAATGTCGCATTGCAAGCAATTCTCTGGGGAATAGCAATTCTTGCGCTTTTTAAGGCTGCTCGCTACTTGGAAGCTGCAGAAACAGCAATTATTACAGCAGGAAGCTCGGTAATAACAATAATTAGCGCTGTTATCTTACTGCATGAAAGTTTTAGTTTTATTTATGTGGTTGGGACAATTTGCATTCTTCTTTCCATTGTTTTTATTTCAGGTGAATCAAAAAAAGTGCGTTTTAATAAAGGGACACTCTATGCACTTATCTATTGTTTGTTTGCGGGGCTTGGCTCTACCAATGATGCATTTATGCTAAAGTATTCCCATTCAGATACACTTTCTCTCTTAGCCCTAGGATTTACGATGCCTGGTATTTTCCTTCTTATTGTAAGACCTAATACATTGAAAAAATTCCAACCAATTCTTCGTCCCCGTCATTTCTCCAAACTTTTTCTCTTAGCATTTTTCTATGCGCTTGGAGCAATTGCCTATTTTTTTGCTATTGCAGGTGGAGGACAAGTTTCGCAAATTGCAACGATTAGTCAGTCAGCAATTATTATAACCGTTATTATTGGAGCAATTTTTTTGCAGGAGCGAGATCATTTGTGGAGGAAAGTTATTTGTACTGCTCTCGTAACTGTAGGCGTAATTCTTCTTAGCTAAGTGCTATAATATGTCCGTGCAGAATTTCAAACGAACAAAAATAATTGCTACACTTGGTCCCAGCTCATCCACAGAGGAAATTATCGAAAAGCTAGCTATTGCTGGAATGAATGTTGCGCGGCTTAATTTTTCTCATGGTACCTATGATACGCATGAGAAAAATGTTGCATTAGTCAGAAAAGTTTCAGAAAAAGTAGGAAAACCAATTGCAATTATGCAAGATATTCAGGGTAGAAAAATTCGGCTCGGGATACTTAGAGAAGAGCCGCAAATGCTCTCAAAGGGTCAAAAGGTGAATTTCGTTTTTGAGGCAGATCAGCAGAAAGATGAAATACCCGTTAGAGTAAACATTTTTCCTCAGCTACATGTGGGTCACATAATCCTTATTAATGATGGAGCGATTGTTTTGGAAGCGAAAAAAATTCATGCTAATTCAGCAGAATGCGTTATAAAAGTTGGTGGTCCAATTCGGTCAAATAAAGGTGTAAATTTGCCAACGACAGATTTGGCAAAAGATCCAATAACGCAAAAAGATAAAGAGGATATTCTTTTTGGTCTTTCCCAAAGGGTGGACTACTTGGCAATTTCCTTTGTCCAGGATGCAAGAGACATAGTGTATGTACGGGATTTTTGTAAAAAGGCTGGATATACTCCGAAAATTATTGCCAAAATAGAGCGTACACAAGCGGTAGAAAATTTAGATGCAATTACCCAAGTCGTTGACGGAATTCTTATTGGAAGAGGAGATTTGGGAGTACAGGTAGGGCAGGAAGATGTACCGCTTATTCAACGAAAGGCAATTGTAATAGCGAAAAAGTATGAAAAACCAGTTATTGTAGCAACGCAAATGCTTGAATCCATGATAGAAAATCCTCAGCCAACCAGGGCAGAGGTTAATGATGTTGCAACAGCAGTGCTTGATAAAGTAGACGCAGTGATGCTTTCTGCAGAATCGGCTCAAGGAAGCTATCCTGTGGAGGCAGTCACTATGATGAAAAACATTATTCTTCGAGTTGAAGAGCATATAGGCGAGGCGCTTCCTCAGCAATTTTTGACAATCCAATCAAATAATTTACGTGCAATTGCGTCGTCTGCAACATTTCTTGCCGAGCAGCTTTCTGCAAAGATACTTTTTACTTTTACAACCTCTGGTCATACAGCTACGCAAATTGCTGCTTTTCGACCTACAATGCTTATTGTTGCGGTTACTGATGATAAGACTGTCTATGAGCAGCTTGCTCTCATTTGGGGCGTAAGAGCATACTTGGTTAAGAAAATCTCTGATAATAATAAAATTTATAAAGAGCTTTTGAGTATTTTAAAAAAACAAAAAATTGTTGAATCTGGAGATACGGCAATTGTTGTGGGCGGGACACATCCAGGAATCTCCGGGCATATTAATGAAATTCAGGTACTTGAAGTAAATTAAGAAGCTCTGCATACCTTCGTTGAAACATATTATTTTCCTCTTATTTTTTCTTTGAAGTATCTACTGTTGGTTGAGGAGCAGCTTGCGCTGGTTGAGCAGGTTGGGCTGGCTGTTGTTGAACAGGCTGTGGTGTACTTGGTTGCGAATGAGTTGTTGGTGCAGGGGCCGTTGGTGTTGTTGGTTTTTGCTGCACGACCTGAACACTGGTTGCTTGAATCACTTTTGGTGCTTGCTGAGAAACAGGAGAATTTGTAGGTACCGGTATTGTAGATTGAGGTTTGGTTGTTACGACAGGGACTGTGGTAACTGTTTTTGTACTTGTTGTTGGTTGAATTGTAGCACCTGGCTTATTTGTTGAAGAGTTTGTTGGCGTAGGTATTTTACCCGTTATCGTGTTTTGTGAAGTTGGTACAGGTGAAGGACTTATTGTTTTGCCTACTGCGATTGTAGGGGTTGCGTTATTTGTTGACTGTTGAGTAGGCATGATAGTTGTTTTACTTGTCGGTGAGGTTGCAGTAGGTGTTGTGGTAGTTGGGTTATTTGTTGGTTGTTTTGAAGAACCAGGTTGTGTTGTTGGCGTAATTTCTTGTGTCACAGAAGGAGTAGGTAGCGTATCTGAATTTACTTGTTGTACTTCTGTTCCGTGGACAACAATTACGGTACCTGGTTGGATACTATCCAGTGGTACATTTGTGTCTTTTGCTTTAATTGGTGTTTCCGGAGCAAGGTCAATTTGGATTGGATTACCATTTTCTGAAACAACCATAGTATTGTTATCTGTGTTAACTTTGACAACTGTTACTGGTTGGGGAGCTGCCAACTCTTGATGAAGATTCGTTACGACAACTGATGGAGTAAGCACATTTCCTTTAATTGTTCCAAGGAGTGCAATGGTTTGACCCTTTTCTATTTGGGGTTCGTTAGATGATGTGGGACTTGTACTTGGTGATTCCGATGGTGATCCTGCTATTT
Source organism: uncultured Gammaproteobacteria bacterium (assembly GCA_964408485.1). Classification (GTDB taxonomy): domain Bacteria; phylum Patescibacteriota; class Microgenomatia; order Levybacterales; family UBA12049; genus DASQJJ01. Next base: position 5,296 of record CAYOZJ010000005.1, on the reverse strand, counting down.
CTGTAGGAGAAGGATTTGCCGGTTGTGCTGGTTGAGTATCAGTGCTTTCAATAATTTTGGTACTAGAGGAGAGGGGGACAGTAATTGTTGCGCCGGATGAGGTGAGTACTGTTGCCTCTCCATCTTTTACATCAACAACATGAGCGATAAGAGGAGGGTTTGTTGAAGTAGTTGCTGCATTTGCTGCAGGAATATTTGGCTGGACAACTGAAAGATGGTCTTTTACTGTATCGGCAACTTGTTGTAACGCAGCAATGCGCGCGCTGTCATTACCTGAATCATCAACAACTGTTTTAAGAAGAGCAAATTGTGTATCAGAGACTGCTTTAGTATCTATTTGGGTTTGTGTGTCTTTTTGTGTTGCGGGATTAAGCGCGACAGTATGTAAAACCTGTTCGACCTGTTGCAGATTATTGCTTGCGTCCTCCGTATTGCCTGATTTTTGTAGTTGCTTTGCATCGGCAATAAGCTGTTTGGCGTAAGAAAGCGCAGCTTGCTGTCTTTTTTTATCTCCTACAGCGATAACTGTTTGCAGACCATACCATGTGGTAATAATGCCATGAAGTGGTGAAGAGGGAGAAATAATAACTGGCGGAAGTTTGCTGTCAGGAAGGGTAAGAGATAAATCGCTTGGAGTAATTCCTAAATCCGCTGCAGTAATTTGTGGAATAGGGACATTAATTGCCTCTGTTTGGGCTCCTAAAACTTTTTTAAATCCTTCTGGATTAAGAACAAGTGGATCAAGCGCCTGAGGTCCTTGAATGACATTCTTGTCAGGAATATCTGCACCTACTAATTTGTAATTTTGTGTAAAAATAAGCTGGGACAAATGTGCGATGATATTGGGATTCCCTAAATTGGTAAAAATTGTCAAAATGTAATGCTTATTGTTGCCGATAATAATACCGCCATCGTGATACAACGGATCTAAATCACCTGTCTTATGAGCAATAGTTAGCTGTTTGATAGGGAGTAGAGCGGGAATCATATTTTGGATTTTCTGCTCAGAAAGAATTGTAAAAAGCGATTTACTTCCGGGGATTTTACCTTGATCAATTAACTCATATGCTTTTTCATAGTCTGCTGCAGTTGTTGTATTAATATTATATCCGGGAGTTGTGTATTCATATTGCGTTTGCGCATCGTCCAAATTTAATTTCGATCCAATAATTGTATGTTTGAGTCCTAAGCTTTGGACAAATTGGGTAACTTTTTGTCTATCCAATAAGTCAAGTAACGTATTGTATGCAGTATTATCGCTTTGTGTAATCATTTTCTTGAGAAGAATATCAACTGTTGTTATGAGTCCGGGAGTCAAAACTGGATAGTCGTTTGTTTCAAGCTCTGTTGGGACAACATTTTTTTCATCTATTGTTACCCACTGACTTGCAGAAATATTTTTTCTAATAATCTGATTTGCTGCATACATGGCAACAAAGAGCTTAATAGTGCTGGCTGGAAGCCATTGGTGTGTCTCGTTAATCGAAACAGTGTTTGGGCTTTTGATATCTTTAAAATCTATGCTTACATAATCGAGGTAATTATGAAGCGCTAAGTCTGCAAGTATTGCATCGGATAGAGAAAGAGTCGGTTTGGTCGCGGCATGCGTTTTTTGTATTTTCTCAACAAAAGGTATTAGTATGGCTGCAGCACAAAGAATAATAAGCAGTATTTTTTTCATTGTTATTTAATAAATGATTTTAGGATTGTTGAAAAGAATGGTTGTATACCAGTAATAACTTTTCCATTCTCTGCAGATATTTGTACTTGTGTGGAAGAAGTAATAGGGACAATTCCAAGTAATTTTCCTTGTTTTTTACTATCTATTGTATATGTTATACCTTTGTCTCCACGTGTAAGACTTACTGTTGCTTGTGTTGCTTCCTGCGTATTAAGTAATCCTTTATGGATAATTTCTTGGACTGCTTCTTTAGGGAGGACATTAATTGTGGCATCTTGACTTGCTATCGGTATGCTAAGCGCATGCGTTGTTGTGTCAATCTGTAAAGGAAGAGATGTGGTAACGTGAGTAGATCCTTGCTGAATAGTTAGCTCACGAGCATGGCCCGAGGTTATGGTAATAACCGGTTGACCTTTTGCTCCTTCTGCGACTACTTTATCAACACTCGTTGATATAGGTTGTGTAGGTTGCTCTGTAGTTACAACAACTTGTATTTGTTGGCCATCGTTAATTGGCGGACTAATTCGTACATGATGCTTTCGATGAAGTTTTAGATTTGTTGTCTGTGTTGTGCCACTTTCTGTTGCAATTCCCAAGACATGCTTGGTACTTGGGTTACCAAGTTGTATATCGCCATTATCATGAATAATAAGTTCTTGTGAGTCCGCATAAACATGTATTGGAAGAAGGAGAAAATACGTTATGAGTACAATGAGTATTTTTTTCATATTATTTTTGAATACGTTTTGCTAAGTTGTCTATGCTAAATCGTCCATCAACTAAAATACGAAAGAAAAGAAATAAGTTATCTTTGCTTTGATTCGTGCCATAAATTGTTGATGTTGCACCGAAATACCCTGCGTCCTTTACTGTCTGGATAATAAAAGGACTGTAGCTTCCATATGGATACGCAAACCAAGTAACTTTGTGATTGAGCTTTTCTTCTAAATCTTTTTTGCTCCCTTTTATCTCATCAACAATTGCTGCCTGAGAAAGATCAGGAAGATTAGGATGGTCTCTCGTATGAGAAGCAATTTCAACAAATCCAGATTTATCCATTTCTACAATTTCATCCCAGGTTAAATATGCGCGATTTGTTAGGACTTGCGTAATAACAAATTGGACTCCAACCATGTGATATTTTTTAAGGAGCGGATATGCATTGTCGTAAAAGCTCTGGTATCCATCGTCAAAGGTTAAGATAATTGGTTTTGAAGGAAGAGGTGTTTTTCCATCTAAGGCTGAAAGGAGCTGATCAAGAGTAATCGTGTGGAATCCATGTGTCGCAAGATAGGAAAATTGCTCATTAAGTTGAGTTGGGGAGACAAAAAGTGCTGCATAGACTGGATCTTGAGGTTGGGGATTTACCTCTATATGATGATACATAAAAATAGGAACAAACAATTCATTTGCTGCTAAGGGTTTAATGAGTGCGTCTGAAATAGGAGGAGGAGATTGTATTTCTGCAAATCCAGTAATGCTGTTGTAGTCATTTTGTGACTGAAGAATAAGTGTTGCGCCCTCGATATCTTCTTGGAGAGAAAAAAAAGGAAAGAGGCGCTGGGCATTTTGGTAAAAATTAATTGCTTCACGTGGGTGTCCCTGTGTAATCAGTATGTCGCCTTGTTTTTTAAAATAGACACTTTGCTTATAGAGCAAAAGCCCGATAACGACAGCGAGAAAAATTACACTTAGCAGGACAATATGCCTGCGATATTTTATTTGTAAGATTCTGGTAAGAGACATCTGTATTTAGCCTAACAAGATAGGGAGAAGGTGTAAAGAGAGGAAACTTCAAGCAGGCCCTGAGTAACTTTGTTAGAATCTATTCTAATTAAATTGTAGTGTTGCAATGATTTTATCAAGAAGACTTGCGGCCCAGGGATTGTCTGTATAGCTACTTCCTGTCTGATACCCTCCTAGTAAAAATACTATCGCATTCTGTCCATTACGAATGTATACGTATTTATAATTACTTTCTGCGCCTCCGGAAAATGAATACGCTTCATATGATTTTACTGTATAAGATTGGATTGGTTCATGTATAATTGATCCCATTTTCCCATTTGGTAGATTTTGATATGTATCTTTTGCAATAAGATCTTTTAAAGATAAAGAAGCGGGAATTTCTTCTTGGAGTATGACAATACTGACATAATCTCCAGACATATTTGATGCATTATTCAAGCTAAAACTGTATGGTTTGTATTGACTATCATCTTCAATAGTAAGGTTACCTGGATAAGAAAATGAAAAATGTCCATGCAAATCTGTATATGTCACCATTATGGTACTTGGGACAAAAGGGGTGGGAATTGGCGTTGGTATATCAGAAGCGGGCTGTACATAGAAATTGTTGCTTCTAATATTTTGTACTTGAGTTTTTTGAGAAAGGGGAGAATAAAAATACCAAAAAATGCTGAGGCCAATAAGAAAAATAAGAAAAATCAGGGCAAGAAGTACCCGCGGGTTCTTAAATTTCTTCTTGGCCTTTACTGTTTTCATTATTTAATTATTAGTAAAAAGTAACCAGAAGTAAATTCTATCAAAGTATATCAGCAGGCCCTAAGTAGCTTTGTTGGAACGTATTATTGCTCTATTTAAACTCAAAAGTCTTGACTGTTTTTGCTGGAGATTTTCCGTTACCCCTTATCAAGGCAATGCTATTAAACACGGTTTTAAAGTTCGAATTTATTTCCTCAGCTTCTTTATATGCTGTCTCATACAATCTGCTGTTAAATTCGTTATTCTTTGATCTAAAGTAACCAAGTGTAATATGGGGAATAAAAGGAATATCGCTTCGCAGTTCATTCTCAAATATGCCGGAGTATAATTGATCATGCAAGTTATAAATTTCTTCTTTGCCCTTATTGACCAAAAGAAATAAATAATCGTCAAAAGACTTCATGAGGCCATTTAAAGCAATTTCGAACGATTTTCTATCGTCAGTTACTAATTGAAGATGTTCTATAATTTTCTCTTCAGGAATACCAGAAAAAGGAAAAATCAAGGTAATATGCGGATTCAAGACTGCATATTTGGGGTCATATTTTTGTCTAAAGTTATTTATTGTAATTGTATCTATCTGCGGGAAGAAAACAACAGCATAATGTTCCATAAGCTGATTATATCAGAGGTTCGAATCTCTTTAGCAGGGGCGCACAGATTCGAACTGTGAAAAGCAGTTTTGGAGACTGCTGTGATAGCCATTTCACTACACCCCCGGATTAAAACCAAACCTATTATAGCAACTTATGCTTACATAAAAAAAGATCCTGGACAAGCCAGGATGACGGTTACTACAGAATACGTTTAACTACTTAAGTTTGTCTGTCTCTTTGTGTTCGGTCACTTTTTTGCAGAACTGACAAAACTTTTTCAGCTTTAATTTGTCTGCTGTGTTAAGCTTATTGCGGCTTGTGACATAATTTCTGTTTTTACAAACAGTACATACTAGCCCAACTTTTATTCTGTGCTCAGATTTCTTTGGCATAATAGAGCCTATTATATCAGGTTTTTTCCTAGACGGGAAGCCTTATTTTTGGTAAAATGAACCTTACTGCCGCCTTAGCTCAGTGGTAGAGCAACACTTTTGTAAAGTGAAGGTCCTCGGTT